>CANRJF010000182.1 GCA_947630855.1 uncultured Lachnospiraceae bacterium | reverse complement strand
TATACGTTTATGAGGATATATAACAGCTTTGCAACCACCTGACCATTTCGAATTGAACACTTTGCTTGAGGCTGTATACTGATACAGTCTATTTTGTGGACTCATTTTATGCGTTATTTTCAAGGTACTAATGAGATTTATGGTGGACTGTGGCAGAAATTGACTTGCCATTATATTTTTGTGGTCAGGTTCACGGATTCAGGTTCTATGTAATAAAATATTAAACATGGACATGATCATGGAGTTTTTAAGCAAACGTAAAGTAAGTATAGAGTATATACACAGTATTGATAATTGGATGTGGGATAATGAGAAAGAGATTGAGGATTCAAAACAGATTGCATCTATATTGGATACGCAGCATATTGTTACAATTAAGTTGAAGAAACAATTAATTAAAGATCTAGGTATTTATATTGAAAAAAGTGAAAATCAATTTCTCTATACATTATGGATTAATACAGAAGGTTATCCAATGTTGGATTGTGAAAAGATAACAACGAAAAACAGTAAGTTTTATAAAGAAATCATTGATGCAATTATAGAATTGAATGGATTAGTAGAGGATGCTTTTGAAGTAGTAGGAATAGGACTAGAAACAAGTATCTATTATGAAAAAAATGTAATGGATATAATCCGAAAATCAAAAAATGTGATTATATGGATACTAAATAAATATGACGAATTAAATACTCAGCTAGAAGATTTTAAATGCGATATGATAGAAGACGTGTATGTATTAAAAAGACAGTGAAGCGCTATTCGGTGTTGATAAGGATTAACGGAGTATTGGGAATATAAGAAACCGACAATTCAGAATACGCAGAATGGATATACTTTTTGCAGAATAGCGCGAAAAACCTGTCAAATGCCATATGTGTACAAAGAAATCACAGGTGCTTTTGATGATTTTAAATTTAAGTAGAAGAAAGGACAAAAAAGATGGATAACATTATTTTTGAGAAAATTTGGCAAGACGACAGTTTTATTGAATTAAAAATATCTGCTAGTTCTGAATTTGCTTCAGCTTATCAAAATTGTTATATTCAGGATAAAAAATTGGAGGAAATAGCAGATAATGATACGCGTTCACATAGATGTTGTTTTTTTGTAAAAAGCGAATTAGGGTTAATAGAGCAATTAGGAATGGCTTTGAAAAAATTGATAATAGAGCCAGATGGATGTGAAGTATCTTTGCATTAACAAATCACAAAAACATGTAGCAAAATTGTAACATTTATCTTGACTATTCCAAATCGTTCATGTAATAACTGTATCTGCCAGAATGGGGCCGCCTGCGAATGCTGGAGCGATAACTCCAGAGGGTTATATAGTGCCGGTACCGAGTGTCGCAGTTGAAGAGGCGGGGATGTCCATCCTCTTTTCGGAATCTTTGCCGGATGGGCCTTTTGGGAAGAAAAAAGAGCAGGCTCCTATTGAGATTCCATCAAGTGCAACGGTAAAAGTTCAAGCAAAAAATGGTTATGACCAAATAAGTTTTAAATGGACCGAAAATGGTCAAAATTACGAAGTGAGATGGCATACTAAAACACCTGGTGCGCCAGAAGGGCAAGGTATCAATGGCAAGATGCTATTAATGCGTATAGGAATGGAACAGCGACTCAAGAGCAATTACAATTGTTAAAAGATGGACATTGGCAAGCACCATAGAAAGGAACAAGATGGAATTAGTTAATAAAAAATACTATGATGGTTTCGAGGGAGAACCAGAGATTCAGTTTATCTACAAAAAAGGAAATGATACTGAAATTCTTACTATATGGGAAGGCTATTTTGACCAAATAATGAGATTAATGCTTCCTGATGAACAAGGGTGGACGGGTTTAGCCTACTGCTATAATATGTACACAGGATGGTATGAAGATAGTCCATGGGTAATAGAGGATTTGCGAATAGCATTAAAACAGTTCGAATCAATAGATGAGACGAAGTTGTGTGATGAAGCTGTAGAAATTTTAATGTTATTATGTAATATATTCAGAGAAGCTATCTTAAATAATTATGAGGTTTTTATAGCTAGAGAGTAGCGATAAGTTTGACAATATAACAAATTCGTAACATTTATTTTGACGATCCCCAAATGCCATGTTACAATGGCACACAACAGGGGGTATAAGGGGGATGAAAAATCCTTAATCTTAAGCGGATAAGTAGATTGGCTGTGCCACTCGTGCCGACTCCGTTGCCCAGTGCGTAATTCGGGGATACTGGCTTATCAGTTGAGGTTGCCTGTATTTTGAAGCCAAAAGATTTGGAAGGAAGTTTGTGTACGACAAGACAAAATTTATTTATGTGGGGTTAGACCTCCACAAAGAACAGCACACAGCAGTTATTATGGACTGCTTCAATGAAAAACTTGGAGAGATTACGTTTCAGAATAAGCCCTCTGAGTTTGGAAAATTAATCACGAAATGTAAAAAGTATTGTACTGACGGCAAAGGAATTGTCTTTGCATTAGAGAATTCCTACGGGTATGGAAGAGCATTGGCTGCATTTCTCTTCCGCAGGGAAAGGTGACGACAAGCCATCAAAACAGGGGAACAGAAGATTGCAGGGAATTATCTATTTTTTTGCAATATAGATGATTCAGCTATCGTCCAAGGGTTTACCGAGGAATTCGGCTTTTTATGCTTATTATCAAAGGCAGTTGGCGAGAGGCAAGACCAAGCCACAGGCATTGATATTGATTCCCAGAAAGCTCATCAATATCATTTATGGAATGCTGAAAAACAAGACTGAGTATGTCATGCTCAAGGTGTTGGATAACTGAGATTAAAGGCAATTTTTGTAGTAAAGACAGAGAAAATATGGTAAAATTTTAGGCAGGTGGTGGTTTACAATATGAACTTTCAATGCCGATATTACAATTGATTAAAGAAGGATATATAGTTCCCAAGTAAGGAAAAGGTGTAAGATGTTATCAACAGAGGAATTAAAAAATTATGTACATAGTGAAATTCAGGCAAGATTAGGAAATGTTTCTTGCAACAGTTTATTTTTTACCGAAGGAATGGATAATGGTGTGGAGGGAACATATATATTTAGTAAGAACAATGAATATCATATTCTTTTTACTGAAAAAGGAAAAATCAGAAGTGATATTATCACAAATGAAGAAAGAGAAGTTTTATGGAATGCATTAGAGATATTTTCGACTCCAATTATAATGGGTTTTGCAATTCGCAATAGAGAAAAGGGAAGAGATTTTCGAAGAACTTTATTTGCAAAAGAGAAAGAAATTTTTTCAATGTTTGGAAAAGATTTTGAGAAAAGAAAAAATGCAGAAATAGAAGATATATTGAATAGAAATCCGTATAATGATACTTCAAAATAGCCGTTATTGTTAGGTTTAATTGTAAAAGAGGATGCACAATTGTTTTTTATAGTGCATCTGTAATAGAAAGTTGGCTTGTGTACCTAAAGAATGGATTTGTGCATTATTACTTGTTTTTCTCTGTTTTTGATCTATGGCATAAAGCCAATTCTGCTCATTTTTAGTGGTTCAAACGAAAAAATGCTCCCAAATCAAAAAAATTGACTTGCAACCTTTCTTTTTCAGAGTTAACATCACACACCAACGAAGAAGATTTCTTCTGCTTCGTGTCCTGCATTCTGCAGGAAAATTCCTGCGGCTATGGCAGAACATTGGCTGCGTGGTTGATTGAACGAAATTATATCGTGAAGGATGTAAACCCGGTATTGTCTTATGCTTACCGTAAGAGCGTTCCTCAGTACAAAAAGAATGATAGCTGCGATGCTCAGTGCGTAGCTTATCCAAGCCACAGCCATTGATATTGATTTCCCGTAGGTTGATTAGCATCATTTATGGAATCAGCAGATCCTGTTCCAGATGTGGTTTTGCAATCTGGTCTGAGATGGGATGTATCAGGAACCTTTAGAGGTTCAACAGGCACTTGGGAATTAGTAATAGATACGAGTACAAATACTGTGGTTCACTTTAATTTTGTTGCACAGTAGTAGAGGTAAAAGAGATGAGATTTGAAATAGTTAAAGGTATTAAGACTGGAAATATAGAGGAACGATACTTTATAAATGATAGGTCTTTTGATTGCAATCCATCCGCAAATGTGGATATAAATGTAGCCATAGCATACTTGAATTTAGGTGTAGATTCAGAAGATATGTGCGTTAAATGTCTTTGGGGATTTAGTCCTAGAGAAAGTTGGAAAGAAGCCAAATTGTTTGTTCCATCTGCGGTAGAAGGAGAATTGAGATTAGTCGGAGAATATGAAGCTGGTTTAACATGGAGAATTGATAAAAATAAGATGTGGGAATCATATTTCGATAAAGAATCCGGTTGGTGTTGTATTGGAAATTCAATGTTAGAAGCGGAAGATACAGCGGTGAAAGTTGTCAATAATATGATTGCAGTTGTAGATAATACAAGTAAATTAAAAGCTGTTTGGGTTCATCCCACATTTGTTTAACAAATGTAAAAATAGTCCTATTATCTACACCCATTTGCAAAGAATAAAACTGTAAAACAAAAAAACTTTACATATATATAAAGTGATGTTATAATGCAGATAGTTATTTGTAAAAATATCTATTTGCATTTTTTTCTGTGAATCAGATAGGACGAGGAGGGAAGCAGATGAAACAGACCATTGGCATTGGCTATCAGGAATTTTCCGCCCTGCGGGAAAAGAATTACTTTTATATAGATAAAACAGATTTTATCCGTGAATGGTGGGAAAATGGCGCTCAGGTAACTCTGATTACCCGTCCCAGACGCTTTGGGAAAACTCTGAACATGAGCATGACAGAGCAGTTTTTTTCCGTGGATTATGCAGGATGTTCCGATTTATTTGAAGGGCTTTCCATATGGGAAAAGGAAGAGTACAGGAAACTGCAGGGAACATATCCGGTCATAAGCCTTTCTTTTGCCAATGTAAAAGAAGATACTTATGAAAAAACCATAAAAAAAATTTATCATATTCTTTCAGATTTATATAGACGGTATGATTTTTTAAAGGACAGCGGAAAGCTGGCAAACAGTGAAATTGCGTATTTTGAGAAGACACAGAATGACATGGGAAATGTGGAAGCGACTATGTCGCTGCATCATCTGTCAGATTATCTTTCACGGTATTATGGCAAAAAAACAATTATTCTTCTGGATGAATATGATACCCCCATGCAGGAGGCGTATGTAAACGGATATTGGGAAGAATTGGTTTCCTTTACCAGAAGCCTGTTCAATTCCACATTTAAGACGAATCCGTATATGGAACGGGGACTAATGACAGGAATTACCAGGGTCAGCAAGGAGTCTATTTTTTCTGATTTAAATAATTTAAAAGTAGTGACAACCACTTCTGATGAATATGCGGAAGCTTTTGGTTTTACAGAAAAAGAAGTATTTGCAGTTTTAGATGAATATGGAATGTCAGGGCAAAAGGAGAAAGTAAGATTTTGGTATGACGGTTTTACCTTTGGAGATAAATCAGATATTTATAATCCATGGTCTGTCATTAATTTCCTTGATACCGGAAAATTTGCTGCTTATTGGGCAAATACCAGCTCCAACAGCCTTGCAGGAAAACTGATACGGGAGGGAAATCCCGATGTTAAGATGGCAATGGAGGAGCTTTTAAAGGGAAATTCCCTGTTTACAGAGATTGATGAGCAGATTGTATTTAACCAGTTGGGACAGAAGCAGTCTTCCATATGGAGCCTTCTTCTTGCCAGCGGATATTTGAAAGTGGAAGGCTATACAGTGGATGAAGAGACAGACCGGGCACTCTATGAGCTGAAACTTACAAACCGGGAAGTAAAAATTATGTTTGAGGGGATGATACGTGACTGGTTTTCAGATTATACGTCAGATTACAACGATTTTATTAAAGCGCTGCTTTTGAATGATAAGAGAGCAATGAATGTTTATATGAA
>CANRJF010000181.1 GCA_947630855.1 uncultured Lachnospiraceae bacterium | reverse complement strand
GGCAGAACTGGCGCTGCATCCACAGCAGCGATACTCTTTTTGCAGGATTTCCCCACCAGTACTTTTATGGAAATTTAAGGTTGCCGGAGGCTTTTTTGGAGGCTTGCGTTTCTTATAAACGTAAAGGATGCGAGGATAATAAAGATGAATTTAGAAGAAATCAGGACAAAAATTTTACCCGTCAATGAAGAGGCACGGGAGAGAGCAAAAGCCCGCTGGAATGCCATAGCCCATCCCCTTCACAGCCTGGGGAAACTGGAAGATTATGTTGTATGGCTGGCAGGCATTACGGGAAATGCGGATGTGAGAAAGCCTAAAAAGGCGCTGGTGGTCATGTGTGCGGATAACGGAGTGGTGGCGGAGGGAGTGACTCAGACCGGACAGGAGGTGACGGCTGTTGTGGCGGAAAACTTTCTGACGCAGCAGGCAACGGCGTCCATACTGTGCAAAGAGACGGGGGCGGATATTTTTCCCATTGATATAGGCATGGCGGCAGATACGAAGGTTCCCGCCAGGAAAACGGCTTACGGCACAAAAAATATGGCAAAAGAGCCGGCAATGGAAAGGGAGCAGGCCCTGTGTGCCATAGAGACAGGCATTACCCTTGTGGAGGAATTAAAGGCGGAGGGTTACGGCATGATTGCCACAGGGGAAATGGGCATCGGCAATACCACCACCAGCAGCGCAGTAGTGTCTGTTTTGCTGGAAAAACCTGTGGAAGAAGTAACCGGGGTGGGGGCAGGTCTTACAAAAGAAGGATTGGAGAAAAAAATCAGGGTGATAAATCAGGCAATTTCCACACACAAACCCAGAAAAGAAGATGCCGTAGACGTATTATCCAAGGTGGGGGGATTTGATATTGCAGGGCTGACAGGAATTTTCTTAGGGGGAGCACTGTATCAGGTTCCTGTTGTGATAGACGGTTTTATATCCGCGGCGGCAGCCCTGTGTGCCGTAAAGATTGCCCCGGAGTGCAGGGATTATATGACAGCTTCCCATGTGTCGAAAGAGCCGGCGGCGTCCATGGTCTTAAAAGCCTTAGGCTTAGAGGCGCCCCTCCACTGTGACATGTGCCTTGGGGAGGGGAGCGGGGCGGTTGCCCTGTTTCCCTTAATTGACATGGGCATCTGTGTATACCGGAGCATGGGAACCTTTGATGATAACCATATAGAACAGTACCGGGAGTATTTACCATGATGTATTTATTGACGGGAGGCAGCGGCAGCGGCAAATCTGCCTATGGAGAAAAGAAAATATGTTCCTTTGGGGATTGTAACAGAATTTATATTGCCACAATGGAAAATAAGGACGGGGAAAGCCAAAAGAGGGTGGAACGCCACAGAAAACTCCGCCGGGGCCTTGGATTTACTACCATAGAACAGGGAAAACAGATAAAATCCCTTCAGATTCCCCGGGGAAGCGTGGTTTTGTTGGAGTGCATGTCAAACCTATTGGCAAACGAAATGTACGGGGAAGGGGGCGCCGGGGAGAGGGCGGTGCAGGAGATTTTAGAAGGGATTTTCCGGTTAAATGACATGGCAGCAGAACTTGTGGTGGTGACAAATGAAGTTTTTTCCGATTTGCCCGTGGACAGGGAGATGGGGCGTTACCTTAAGTGCTTAGGGGAAATCAATGCCGCCATAGCCAGGGAGGCGGCAGAGGTGGTGGAACTTGTTTACGGGATTCCGGTGTGGATAAAAGGCTTAAAAAAATAAAAGCAGAAAGGCTCTGAAATGAAAAAGTTATGGAACGGATTTAAAATAGCATTTTCCATGTATTCTAAGATTCCAATGCCCAAAAGCCAGTGGACAGAAGAAAATATGGGGTATGCCCTTTGTTTTTTCCCCCTGGTGGGAGTGCCAATCGGGGCATGTACCCTTCTGTGGCGGCATATTTCCCAAATTCTCGGGCTTAGGGGAAGCGCCGCTTCTGCCATTGTTCTCATGTTAATACCCGTAGTCCTCACTGGGGGAATACACTTAGACGGCCTTTTAGATACGGCGGACGCCCTTGGCTCTTACGGGGAGCCAAAAAAGCGGCTGGAAATCTTAAAGGATTCCAGGGCAGGGGCTTTTGCGGTGATACAGGCAGTGGTCTATTTTTTTTCTTATTATGGGGTATATTCCTATCTGGATTTGCAGGCAGAAAATAGGGCATGGCACATCATTGCCCTGTCTTTTGTGTTATCCCGCGCCTTAAGCGGTTACGGCGTAGTGGCGTTTCCGGGGGCGAGGGAAACGGGGCTTTTGGCATCTTTTTCCCATAATGCAAGGAAAAGGACGGTAAAGATTGTGATGGGCGTGTTTGTGACGGCAGCGGCGCTGTGCATGGGGATGGTCAGCCCTGTTTCTATGATGGTGGTGTATGTTTTATCCTTCGGAGTTTTTATCTATTATTACCAAATGTCGAAGAAGAAATTTGGAGGAATTACCGGAGATTTGGCAGGGTGGTTTTTGCAGAAGTGTGAGCTGGTTATGGCTTTTGGGGTGATGGCAGTGCAGTTATTGTTGAATTAAAAAATGTTTACATGTATAATTTATATTGCAACTTGGATGCATTTACAGTCTGACAATATAACGAAAGACCGCTGGCTGATTACTTCATTTATGGTGGAATGTAAATTTCAGCGGTCTTGAGTATGATTAAAAAAAGGGTATTAATATGATTTTAATTATCGGCGGGGCTAATCAGGGAAAAAAAGATTATGCCATAGAAAAATTTTCGGTGTCACAATGGTTGGACGGGGGCACATGCAGCAAAGAAGAAGTGTTCCGGGCAAAAGGAATCTGCCATTTTGAATTACTGGTGGAACGGCTTTTGCAGGAACAGACAGACCTCCGGAAATTTACAGAGGAAGTCTTAAAAATAAATCCTGATATAATAATTATAACAAATGAGCTGGGATGCGGCTTAGTGCCTGTGGATGCATTTGCCCGAAGATACAGGGAAGAACACGGCAGAATCTGTACGTATCTTGCTTCCCAGGCAAAAGAGGTGCATCGGGTAATGTGCGGCATCGGGAAGGTGATAAAGGGATGAAACTATATCTTATCCGCCACGGCATCACAAAGGGCAATCAGGAAAAAAGATATATTGGGGGAAAGACAGACGAAGAATTAATCCCGGAAGGAATCCGCATTTTACGGGAAATACACCCGCCAAAGGTGCAGCGCATATATGCAAGCCCCATGAAACGCTGCATCCAGACGGCGGAAATTTTATACCCCCGCCAAAAGATTCATGTGCTGGAGGAGTTTCGGGAAACAGATTTCGGCAGGTTTGAAAATAAAAACTATGAGGAATTAAAAGAGGACAGGGAATATATGCTGTGGCTAAACAGCGGCGGAACCATGGATTTTCCTTCAGGAGAAAGCAGGGATGGGGTGAAGATAAGGGTATTGGCAGGTGTAAGCCGTGTGGTAAAGGAGTTAAAAAACCTGAACCTGCACACAGCGGCATTGGTTATTCATGGAGGGACAATTATGCATATTATGGAGGCATATGGCCCTGGGGACGGAAATTTTTATGATTTCCAGATAAAAAACGGAGAATGGATTTCCCTGGATATAGGATGACATTCCATTCACATAAATGGGAGGGATTACATTGCTTCGAATTATCAGCATAACACTGGCATTTCTGCTGGACATTATCTTCGGCGACCCGGAACAGCCCCTCCATCCCGTTCGTCTTATGGGAAAACTTATATCCTTTTTGGAAAAGATACTGCGCAGGATTTTCCCTGAAAACCCCACAGGAGAAAGAATTGCAGGAGGGATTCTTGTTTTTTTAACCTGCACTGTTTCCACTGGGGTGGGGGCAGGGATTTTATATATTCTTTATCGGTGGAATATATGGGCATATTTCCTTGGGGAAACATTTTTCTGTTACCAGCTTCTTGCCATGAAATCCTTAAAGACAGAGAGCATGAAAGTCTATAAAGCCCTGAAAGAAGATGACACAGAGAAAGCCAGAAAGGCAGTGTCCATGATTGTGGGAAGGGATACAAAGCCTTTGGATAAAACAGGCATCATTAAGGCGGCAGTGGAAACCGTAGCGGAAAATGCTTCTGACGGTGTGGCTGCCCCGTTAATGTATATGATGCTTTTCGGGGCGGCGGGGGGATTTTTTTATAAGTCTGTAAATACCATGGATTCCATGGTGGGATATAAAAACAGCCGTTACCTGTATTTTGGCACGGCGGCGGCAAAAACAGATGACATATTAAACTTTATTCCTGCCAGAATCTGCGGAATCTTCATGATTTTATCCGCAGGAATTTTAAAATATGACAGAAAGGAATCCTGGCGGATTTTTTTAAGGGACAGGAAAAACCATGCCAGCCCCAATTCTGCCCAGGGGGAGGCGGCTATGGCTGGGGCGCTTCGTGTACAGTTAGCAGGCCCTGCCTGGTATTTCGGAAAATTAATGCATAAATTAACAATAGGAGATGATACCCGCCCCATAGAGGCGGAGGATATTGTCAGGGCAAACAGGATGCTTTATGTATGCAGTTTTTTGGCATTATTGTGTTTTGATGTGTTTTTCTTTCTGGTATGGCTTTTGCAGGCATTTTATGGAAGTGTATGGAGGATTGGATTATGAAACAAGAACATGGAGGAGATATTTACCAGTATTCCAAAGTTTTAGATTTTTCCACAAGCGTGAATCCCTATGGCCCCCCAAAGGGCATAGTGGAAACACTAAAAAAATGTGCAGGCCAGATAAATACATATCCTGATACGGAATGCAGGAAGCTGCGGGAAGCCCTGGCACAGAAGCTGGAAGTGGAAAAACGGCAGCTTGTGATGGGAAACGGGGCGGCAGATTTGATTTTTTCCTTATGTCAGGCGGTAAAGCCAAAGAAGGCTCTGATTCCCGTGCCTTCTTTTCTGGAATACGAAAGGGCGTTAAAGGTGATGGATTGTAAAATTACTTTCTATGAAACCCATAAAGAAGAGGGGTTTTGTTTAAGGAGTGATTTTATAGATGCCATTACAAAAGATGTGGACATTGTGTTTTTATGCAATCCGGGGAATCCCACCGGAGCCATGATTAACCGGAATTTATTAAAGGATATTATAGAAAAATGCCAGGAAACAGAAACATATGTGGTGGTGGACGAATGTTTTATCCCCTTTATACCGGGGGCAAAAAAGAACACGGTAAAACATTTGGCAAAATCCTATGACAGGCTGTTTGTTTTAAACGCGTTTACCAAGATTTACGGAATGCCGGGGATTCGCTTAGGGTTCGGGCTTACAGGGAACCTTGAACTTCTTGAGCGCATAAAAAGAGTGACCCAGCCCTGGAATATCTCAACATTGGCTCAGGCAGCAGGAATAGCAGCCCTTCAGGAGGATAAATTTATTGCAGACAGTTTAAAAAAAATAGAGGAGGAGAAGAGGAGGATGATTATCGCCCTGTCTAAGGGGGGATACCTTATCTATGAATCTGCCGCCAATTACATATTTTTTGAGGGAAATGAAGACCTGGCGGAACAGTGCCTGAAAAAAAACATCCTGATTCGTGACTGTGGCAGTTTCCGGGGGCTTGAGGATGGGTATTACCGGATATCCGTGAGAACCAGGTGGGAGAATGAAATGCTGTTAAAAATACTGATAGAGGAAAAGCAAAAGGCAAAGGAGACTTAGGATGGCAAAAGCAGTGATGATACAGGGAACCATGTCAGGAGCGGGAAAAAGCCTTCTTGCTGCCGGGCTCTGCCGGATTTTTCATCAGGACGGTTATCGTGTTATGCCGTTTAAATCCCAGAATATGGCATTAAATTCCTTTATCACAGAGGAAGGCTTGGAAATGGGCAGAGCCCAGGTCATGCAGGCGGAAGCGGCAGGAGAAAAACCCTTATCATGCATGAATCCCATTCTCTTAAAGCCCACGGATGACGTGGGTTCACAGGTCATTGTAAATGGGAAGGCTCTAAGGAATATGAGCGGGAAAGAATATTTTGCATACAAAAAGAGCCTGATACCG
>CANRJF010000180.1 GCA_947630855.1 uncultured Lachnospiraceae bacterium | reverse complement strand
GCAGCAGCAATCCCAAAGGAAACGGCAAAGAGCACCAGCCCCACCGCGTCGTCGATTGCCACCACCAGCAGGGCGCCTTTGGGCAGTTTCGCCCCGATTTCCCGATACTTTCCGGGGTTGTGGAGGAAATCTACCACTTCCTGTAATGATTCTTTTGCCTCGTCCTGGCCTGCCACATCTTTAAATGTAACTCCTGTGCTCTTTTCCACATAAACTTTGGCGGTACTCTTGCCCACGCCCATCATTCCGCTTCCGCCCATGCGGCGCATCAGCCATGAAAATACGTAAATGATAACCGCCAGGGGTATCAGGAAACTTAAAAAATTGTAAATCACGGCAGACGTGTTATCCGGTATGTAACCGAATATTTCTACATTATGTTTCTTTAATAACGGTATTAACTCCGGGTCGTCCACCACACCTGTGTAATATGTCATGGGAACCTGCTGGCCTTTGCTGTATTCCCTGATTAAAGATTCTAAACTGTCTTCCTTTTTGCCGCTGTCTTTGGCATCTTCCTCTTTCCCCTCATCTGTTTTTTCCGTAATCTTAATATGTGTCCCTGTATACTCAATACTGTCTACCTTATCCGCTTCTACTTTTTCTAAAAATTCCGTATAGGATATCTTCTTGCTATCCTGTCCTTTGAGCCCGCTTACAAAAAAAATATTCATGAAAAACAGAACAAGCAATAGTACTATAATAACGCTCATCAGCGCCTGACCATTTTTATTATTCCTGTTATTCTGATTATTCTGCTGCTGGTTGTCCATAGTTTCCTCCGTATATTATAATTCTAAACAGTTCGTATCTGTTTTAACAACACAGATACAATAATTTTATTATATGTGTTCGACGCATTAAAAGCAATAAGATGTTGGTGAACTTTTCGTATTTTTTCTTAAGTTTTTATAAAAATATCCGGGAAAATCCAAAATTCTTGTAGATTTCCGTGGCAAGAGGTTGTATAATATTTAAATTAGTTTAAAAGTTCAGCAGTAATATAAAGGAGGACAAGCTATGCCCGTAAAATATGTATTCGTTACCGGAGGTGTTGTATCCGGCCTTGGAAAAGGAATTACCGCAGCATCCCTTGGCCGTTTATTAAAAGCCCGCGGATACAAAGTCACAATGCAAAAATTCGACCCCTATATCAACATCGACCCGGGTACTATGAACCCCATCCAGCACGGAGAGGTGTTTGTTACCGATGACGGGGCAGAAACAGATTTAGACTTAGGACACTATGAGCGTTTCATTGATGAAAGCCTGACAAAAAATTCCAATGTAACCACCGGAAAAATATACTGGTCCGTTCTGCAGAAAGAGCGGCGGGGAGATTTCGGCGGAGGCACAGTACAAGTCATTCCACATATTACCAACGAGATTAAAAACCGTTTTTACCGGAATTTTACCACCAAAGATACCCATATTGCCATTATTGAGGTGGGCGGTACGGTGGGTGACATTGAAAGCCAGCCGTTTTTAGAGGCAATCCGCCAGTTTCAGCAGGAGGTAGGTCATGAAAACGCCATTTTAATCCATGTTACCCTGATTCCATACTTAAAGGCTTCAGGAGAATTAAAGACAAAGCCTACCCAGGCAAGCGTCAAAGATTTACAGGGAATGGGGATTCAGCCGGATATAATTGTATGTCGTTCCGAGCATCCCCTGGACCAGGCAATCAAGGACAAAATTGCATTATTCTGTAATGTTCCCGGCGGCCATGTGTTACAGAACTTAGACGTGGAGTATTTATATGAAGCTCCCCTTGCCATGGAAAAAGAAAATCTGGCAAAAGTTGCCTGCGAATGCCTTCATTTGGACTGTCCCCAGCCGGATTTGGAAGACTGGAAACAGATGGTTGACAACTTAAGGCATCCCACCAAAGAAGTAAATATTTCTTTAGTAGGAAAATATACCCAGCTTCACGATGCCTACATCTCTGTGGTGGAAGCATTGAAACACGGAGGCATTGCGGAATGTGCCACTGTAAATTTAAACTGGGTGGATTCCGAGCTGCTAAATAAGGAAAATGTGGATGACATACTGGGAAATGCCCAGGGAATTATTGTTCCCGGAGGCTTTGGCAACCGGGGCGTGGAGGGCATGATTACGGCGGCAAATTACGCCAGAACCCGTAATATCCCATATCTTGGGCTCTGCCTTGGTATGCAGGTGGCTATTATTGAATTTTCCAGAAATGTGTGCGGTATGCATGACGCCCACAGTATTGAATTAGACCCTAATACAACCCATCCTGTGATTTCTCTTATGCCTGATCAGGACGGCGTGGAAGATATCGGGGGGGACTTTGCGCCTTGGCTCTTACCCCTGTGTACTGGACACTTCTTCCAAAGCATATGCTCTGTACAAAGAGGAAACCATACACGAACGGCACAGGCACAGGTATGAGGTAAATAATGATTTTCGGAATATTTTAAGCGATAACGGAATGAAGCTTTGCGGCATTTCCCCGGATGGCAGGATTGTGGAGATGATTGAGATTTCTGACCACCCCTGGTTTATTGCCACGCAGGCACACCCGGAATTAAAATCCAGGCCCAATCGGCCCCATCCGCTGTTTAAGGGGTTTGTGGAAGCGGCTATTAAGACGGTAAGATAAGTTCTTTTCTGTTTTTTATATAGGAAGTGACATCAGAAATATCACTTCCTATTTTTGTTTCTCCTAATTGTGTAACAGCTTTTTGTTATTTTCCATATTCTGTTGTACAGTTTGTGTTACAGTTATCTTACCTTTCCCTCATCCAAAGGCATCTTATCTTCTGTCTTATTTCTACACTTCCATAATGCCATAGGATGCTTTTCAATATTTACAAGCTCAGTGCTTTCTCCAAATATCCAATCCGGATGATAGCCTCCTTCTGAAAAAGCATTCCAGAACAGTTCTTCATCCTTTGTCGGCATTAGGATTAACGCAAGATATTTCCGAACTTCCTGCTGAACCAGTTTCAAGTCAAATCGTTCACCCTTGCGAAGCACCGGATCTAAATCACGCTTAATCTGCTGAGAAGACAATTTTCCAATATTATCAAGCTCAAATTTTTTCGGTGGCTGCTCTGCTCCGATTGCACTATAAAACACAGCACATTTACGAAGCATTTCTTCCTCACTTTCATCAAATAGCCCATACTTGACCATATTATGCATATCATATAAATCTCTCGGTGCCGTTCTCGTAAGCAATGCTACGGTTTTAGAGGCGAATATCTCCAATGGTGCTACTGAAAGCACCGTAAGCGCCTCTTCACTCCATGGCAGTTTCACTTCTCTTCTTGCTACCGGAAGCACATGACAACGGAGCATATAGTTAATCTCAATCTTAAGATTATCCTTTACTCCTCCACAATTCACATACTCATACACAAACGAATCCAGTGCATGGTAGTTCTTGGCTTTTGGACTTAAAACATATCCGTTTGCCGTCATATACTTGCTAATTTTGTCTGTAATAATCTCTCGGTCCGCAAGCATTTCTTCCCTATCAATACTTCTGCAATAATCCAAATCAATGTCAACAGAAAGCCTTGGCAAATCAAAAATAGTAAGATTAATGGCTGTACCGCCTTTTAGAGCAATCCCCTTTGACAGAAGCTCATCTGATTCCATAAACTTCAAAACATCTGCCAAACGACAAACCTTTTCCAGTGTATCCCTCACAAAACCTAGTTGTTTTGCCATTCTGCCAAGAGATAATCTATCCCATTGCATCATAATCACCAACTCCTTTATCTATTAGTTTTTTCAATGATAGCGGAGCATAAAGCTTCCAGCGTTTATGAAAAACATTATCCTGAGACTCTTTCATCAAATACCTCTTTGCATCAGAGGAATATTTCTCACACTCTTCAAAAAAAGTTGCAGAAAAATGAAATTCCTCTTCCATCTCTTCAAAAAGAAATCCACATTTCTGATACAGAAATCCATTGTTATTTCTGGCAAGACATTCAAGCACTTTTTGTTCATTCAAGCCCGGCACCAGCACCATACAGCGTATTACTTCCTCCAAACCTGCGATTTTTTCAAAATCGCGGATACTATCTACCACCGTCTGTTCCACAGATGTTACCCGTATGTATCCCTGCTGTATAACATCTGTATTCGGCTTACGCTCTACGCGACGATATACCACTCCGTCATACTCAAAATCCGAAAATCGTTTGTCTGTTGCAACAAAGCACTCATAAAACACCTGACTTCCATATCCAAATACTTCAAATGCACTGTGATGCGTGATACAAGCATCAGAAAATAAATTGGAACCTATCTGATAGCGCGAAAGAACAGGTTGCTTTGTTTCTATGCTGATTACAACATAAAAATCTCGCTTCACCTTTTCGATTAGTCCCTTTTTCTGATATTCATAGATTACCTGATTTGCCGCACTTGGCGTGCCTACAATTTCTATCAATTGCTCCCTTGAAAAACATCCCTTTGCCAGTAAATTTTCATAATGCTTCATCTTGCATCACCCACCGTTTTTATTTTTGGCACAATGTATTTTCTTTTTATAATACTTTGTGATATTTTTAAAATTTTCATTTTAATTTTATCATATAATATTAGAAAATACAAATACATTGTGCGTTTATTAAAAAATTTTTGCGTTCTGTGTGTTACTCAGCAATCTTAATTTACTCTGAGGTATTTTTTCTCAACCTGCTTTCTTAGAATCCCTTATACTTGAATTATTCAGGAAGCTCCTAGTGCATTTACATATGTTTGAGCATAAGAAAAAAATCCACATACTTATCTTTACATAAGTACATGGATAAAAAAGGGTGGCTATAACACTGGTCTGTACTTGACACACGCACATATCCATAATTAGCAACGGTAGTTCCTGCATCCGACAATATAAATGCTAATTATAAATAATAGAACAACTCCTATCAGTCAAAGTAGAAATAAATTAACGGAAATTCAACTGGAAAATACACGAATGCACAGGACAACTACCACTGCTCCACTTACAGCTTGAATAAAGGCAAATTTATTGACTGCTGCACCCAGCACTATGTGCGGACGGATGTTTTGAGGAATTTAATCCTTGCCACGCTTAGTTATACGGCTGTATATGTCAGAGAGCATGAGGACGACTTTTTAGAAAAAGTTCAAAAAACCAGCATTTTATGGCATGAATCTGACACAACATCCTTGGCAAAACAGATTGCAAAGGCAGAGAAACGAATTGCAGAAAGTGCTGTGTGATGTTATGATTGAAATGTGATACTGAAGAACATAAGCTTTACCATATAAGCCATAAAGTGATACAATATGGGCAGAAAACTAAAGGTATATTTAGATACATCAGTCATAAGTCATCTGATGCAGGAAGATGTACCTGAAAAAATGGATTACTACAACAAAGCAGGACGAGCATTTCAACGTGAGATTGATGAATCAAGAATTTAGGGAGATAACGATATGCATATCAGAGTAGCAAATATGAAGGATATTGAGCATCTAAGACGTTTGTATTTTGAATTAGAAACAGACGGGGTAAAATATCAACCAGAACATTTTATAATAGGGTATCGGAGCGATGATTTTTTTAACTCAATATTTGAAAGTGATAATCAGGATATTCTTGTGGCAGATATTGATGGAACAGTTATAGGATTTTCTCATGTTATGATATTGAAACAAAAAAATATAACTTGCTTAAAACCTCAGACTGCAGTTTACATACAAGATTTAGATGTTATAGAGAGCGAACGGAACAAAGGAATTGGAACACTTCTTATAAAAGCCAGTAAGGAATATGGCAAAAGAAGAGGAGCAGATTTTATTAGAACTCAGGTTTTTCCACAAAATATTGATGGTATAAGGTTTTATGAAAGAAATGATTTTTGTGAAATGATGAAAACAATTGAGAGCCAGCTTTGATTGTCATATGTAAATGAAATCCGTCCCCCTAACCAAATTAAACAAGGAAAATGTGGATGACATACTGGGAAATGCCCAGGGAATTATTGTTCCCGGAGGCTTTGGCAACCGGGGCGTGGA
>CANRJF010000179.1 GCA_947630855.1 uncultured Lachnospiraceae bacterium | reverse complement strand
TCCTAAATAATATTGATACAACCATTATACTATATATTGCTTATTTGTACAAGGATTTTAAGGACGTACTACTAGTTATCTTACCACAGATAAAAAGTAATTACAACAGGAAATTTATTCTATGTGAAAATATGAGATTAACAATTACCATTTATGGCCTAACCGCTCACTTGCTGAGCGGTAGGCCCAGAATATGATTCAAGTGAACAACTGTCTTTCATTGTAAAGTCATCTATTTTCCATTATAATGATGCTGAGGTCAAAAACTGATACCAGATTGTTCCGCGCTTCGCGCTTTCACAATCTGCCCCATATTCGCATTTTCGTGGCGCTTACGCACCACTTCATGCTCATATTGGGGCGGGTCATAAAGCCTGGTATCATTATAATATACAAAGAAATAGAAAAAACAAGGAAAGATGAAACAGAAATGAAAGAAAATTTGCCCGTTATAAAAATTTCCGTGCGCAATCTGGTGGAATTTATTCTGCGTTCCGGGGATATAGATAACCGAATCGGCGCCCAGGCAAAAGCAGACAGAATGCAGCAGGGCTCAATGATTCACAGAAAAATACAAAGGACGATGGGGGCGTCCTATCGTTCCGAAGTACCCCTTAAAATTGCCATCGAGGCAGAGAAATATATTTTGCAGATAGAAGGCAGGGCAGACGGGATTATAGAAGATGAGGAAGTTATCATCGACGAAATTAAGGGGGTTTACAGGAATTTAGAATTGTTAGAGGAACCGGTGGAAGTCCATAAGGCACAGGCAATGTGTTATGCCTATATTTATGCCAGTAAACACCATCTGGAAACCATTGGCGTCCAAATGACTTACTGTAATCTGGATACGGAGGAAATCAAACGTTTTCTGGAAAAATATGCGTTCCCTGATTTGGAAAACTGGTTTTATGAATTGATAGAAAAGTACAGTAAATGGGCGGATTTTGAGTTTGAATGGAAGAAAATACTGCTGTCATCTATTTCGGGGTTAGAATTTCCTTATGAGTACCGTAAAGGCCAGAAAAAACTGGCACAGGATGTATACCGTACCATTTTAAGGAAAAAGAATCTTTTTATTCAGGCGCCTACGGGAACGGGAAAGACTATCACCACAATTTACCCGGCAATTAAGGCAGTGGGGGAAGGCCTTTTGGATAAAATTTTTTACCTTACCGCAAAGACAATTACCGCATCGGTGGCAAGAGATACATTTGCCCTTTTTTATGAGAAAGGATACCGGGGAAAAGTCATTCAGATTACGGCAAAGGAAAAAATATGTCCCTTAGAGGAGATGGACTGCAATCCCGTCCACTGCCCCTATGCCAAAGGACATTATGACAGGGTAAATGATGCCGTCTTTGATTTGCTTTGCAAAAAAGATTTCTATACCAGGGAAGTTCTGCTGGAGCAGGCAATGAATTACCAGGTATGCCCTTTTGAGATGTGTCTGGATACGGCAAGCTGGTCAGATGATATTATATGCGATTACAATTACGTTTTCGACCCAAACGTGTATTTAAAGCGTTTTTTTAGCGAAGGCCAGGCAGGAAATTATATTTTCCTTGTGGATGAGGCACACAATCTGGTGGAGCGGGGCAGAGAGATGTACAGTGCAGCCATTTACAAAGATGATTTTCTTTTGGCAAGGAAAATATTAAAAAAATACGATAAAAAATTAGAGTATTCCCTTACCCAGTGCAATAAGCATTTATTAGCCTATAAAAGGGAATGCGACACTTTTAAGGTGTACAAGGATGATATGAGCCTGCTTCTTTTTTCCCTGATGAGATTAGGGGAGAGGATGGATTTGTTTTTGCAGAAAAATCCGGAATTTCCAGAGAAAAAAGAGATTATGGATTTCTATTTTTCCCTGAGGGATTTTTTAAGCGTGTATGAAAGGGTGGATAGCCGGTACGTGATTTACGGGGAGCATGAGGAAGGGGGGAAATACCGGATGCGGCTGTTTTGTGTAGACCCTTCCTACAATCTTCAGGAGTGTCTGAACAAGGGCAGGGCAACCATATTTTTTTCCGCAACTTTACTGCCCATCCAATATTATAAAAATATGCTCAGCACAAAAAAAGACAATTATGCGGTGTATGCCGACACTTCTTTTCGCAGGGAGCAGAAGCTGCTTCTTATCGGCAGGGATGTAAGCAGCAGGTACACCAGGCGGAATGAGACGGAATTTTCTAAAATTGCCAGTTATGTCAAACATATTGTGGCAGGGAAAAAGGGAAATTATATGGTGTTTTTCCCTTCCTATCAATTATTGGAGCAGGTTTACCAGGCATTTTTAAAAATTGCTCCGCCAAATTTAACACTGATAAGGCAGGAGAGCGGCATGGGGGAGCAGGAGAGGGAGGCGTTTTTAAAAGCCTTTGAGGAAAAGTGTGAAAATTCCATGGCGGCATTTTGCGTTCTCGGTGGGATTTTCGGGGAGGGCATAGATTTAAAGAAGGAACAGTTAATCGGCGCCGTGATTGTGGGCACAGGGCTGCCCCAGATTGGCAACGAGAGGGAGATTCTGAAAAATTATTTTGACGAAAAGTGCGGGGAAGGATTCGACTATGCTTACCGCTACGGGGGCATGAATAAGGTTTTGCAGGCGGCAGGCAGGGTCATCCGTACCATAGAGGATACGGGGGTTATCGCCCTTTTGGACGAGCGCTTTATGGAGAGCAGCTACCGCCGGCTCTTTCCCAGGGAGTGGGAGGATTATCAGGTTTGTACCCTTCGCAATGTGGAGGAGAAGATTTCGGCGTTTTGGGGGGAGAATGGAGAGTGAAAGATATTTTATGGAAAGAATAAATTCCATGCTTGTGAAAGACGGAAGAATATGGTAAACTACATATGAGAAATTCAAGGACATATGGTGTACCACCCGATGTTGCGCCAACAGCATCGGGCAGGGATGGTAATGCACTACCACACGATACAGACAGAGTCTGCGATACACACGCTTTATTATAGCGGAAAAGTGGTTTGTTTACAATAACTAACTTTCTGGTGCAAACGGACAATGGATGTTGCCTTAAAATAAAGACGGGGCGTACAGTGTGGAAAACATACTTACGCCTCGTTCTTGATTTCTCACAGAAGAACCTGGCGGCAAATGCCGCCGGGGATTCAGGTGAGAAATCGGAGTGGATAGCTGCGGTTTTTTCATTGAGGGCAGGTTTTGCCCGGAAAAACCGCAGTTTTTGTTTTTCTCCGGTTTTATTCAGATTAAAAAGAACAGGAGGAAAGAAAATGAAGAAAAAATTAGTAACAATGGCAATGGCTTTGTGCATGGTGTTTGCTGCACCACTGGCCGTGCATGGGGCAGAGGCGGCTTCCCAGATTACGGTTGGCGGGATTGTGTATGAGCTAAAGAATGATAAGACTGCCAGTGTTAAGGATGTGGCAGATGAAGACAGCCTTGGTGGGAATGTGGTGATTCCGGGGACAGTGAGCAGTGGTGGGAATACGTATACGGTGACAGAGATTGGGGCTCAGGCATTTGGGTCTTGTAGGAGTTTAACAGGGATAACGTTGCCATCCAGCGTGGTGGACATAAAGTGGAATGCATTTTGTGGATGTAGTAGTCTGACAGAAGTGACGATACCCTCCGGTGTGACGGACATAGGAGATAGTACGTTTTTAGGTTGTAGTAGTTTAGCAAAAGTCTCGTTGCCTGCCAGTGTTAGGAGTATCGGGAACAATGCATTTGGTAGTTGCAAAATGTTAGCAGAAATTACATTGCCTGCAAGTGTGACAAGTATTGGCAGAGGTGCATTTGAAGTTTGCGAAAGTTTAACTAATATTACAATTCCTGCGGGGGTAACGAACATAGAGGGTTATACATTTTATCAATGCAGCAGCTTAACAGAAGTTTCACTGCCCTCAAGTGTGACAAGTATTGGGGAGAGTGCATTTGAGGAATGTGGTAAATTGACTGGGATTACTTTACCTTCCAATGTAACGAGTATAGGTCAGACAGCGTTTTATGGGTGTGATAGTTTGGTAGGACCAATTAATATACCAGAGGGAGTGACACGTATAGAATATGGTACGTTTTGGAATTGCAGTAATTTGACGGGCATTACATTGCCTTCAGGTATAACATATATAGGAGACTGCGCATTTGTTAATTGCAGCAGTTTACAGGGAAGCATTACGATTCCAGAAGGGCGTACTGAAATATACGACCATGAATTTCAAGATTGTAAAAGTTTAACGAAAATAAATTTGCCAAGTACTATAACCAGTATTGGAGAAGGGGCATTTTGTGATTGTAATAGTCTGACGGAAATTAATATTCCGGGAGGAGTAACGAGTATCGGGGGGGATGCATTTTTACGTTGCGAAAACCTGACGGATATTGTATTACCGGACAGTCTGATTGATATTGGACGCGGTGCATTTGAGGGATGCAGCAGTCTGGTAACAGTAAATATTCCAAATGGTGTGAAAACAATTGGCAGTTCAGCATTTTGGGGATGCAGTAGTTTGACAGGATGTATTACGATTCCGGAAAGAGTAACTGCAATAGAAAAGAATGTGTTCTGGTGTTGTAAAAACTTAACAGGAATTATACTTCCTTCAAACATTACAAGAATAGATAGTGGTGCATTTGGAATGTGTAGTAATTTAATTGAAATTAACATTCCAGAGGGGGTAACTGTTATAGGAGATAGTACATTTTCAGGTTGTAAAAGTTTAACAGACATTACGCTTCCTTCCAGTGTAGTAAATATAGGTGAGGTGGCATTTTCGCAATGTAGTCTGACTGAAATTATAATACCTGGCAGTGTGGAAAATATTGGGAAAAAGGTATTTTATGGATGCCCTAAGTTAAGTAAAATACTCGTTCAGGAAGGAAATACTGTTTATGACAGCAGGAATAATTGCAATGCCATCATAAGAACAGAAACCAATGAATTGATAGCTGGCTGCAAAGATACAAGCATTCCTGATACGGTGACATCTATCGGAGAGTATGCATTTGGGGCCTGTCCTGAACTAAAAGAAATTGTATTGCCGGATAGTATTGCAAGAATTGGAGAGGGGGCATTTGATATATGTGTCAATTTAAAAAGTATCGTGATACCCAAAAGTGTCATTGTTATGGAACAAAGAATATTTGAAGCTTGTGATTTAAAATGGCTTGTCATTCAATGCTACTCCAACTCCACCGCCGAATCCTACGCCAAGACAAATAAGATTCCCTACCAGCTTATCGATAAACCGGAGAAAGGAATCCACAATCCCGATGCAGGGCAGAACACAAATCAAAAACCAAACACAGGTCAGAACCAGGGAGATGCTTCATCCTCACAAAATTCTGCCATCCCTGCTCCAATAGGAACAAATCTTATTATAGAAAAAAATACATACACAGTAATAAATGGAACTTCCGGCAATGCTGCTGTCGCCTATACAGGAACAATGGATAAAAAAGCAGCCAGCATCACTATTCCTGCAATGATAATAAGCGAAGGTGTCACCTACAACGTGACAGCGGTAAATGCCAAGGCTCTAAAAGGAAACAAAAAGTTGACATCTTTAACCGTTGGGAGCAATGTTTCCACCATTGGAGACAGTGCGTTTGCAAACTGCAAGAAACTAAAGAAAGTTACTCTGGGAAATTCGGTGACAAAGATTGGCAAGAACACATTTAAGAATAGCAAAAAAATTGCACGCATTACCATAAAATCCACCAAGCTGAAATCCGTAGGAAAAAATGCGTTAAAAGGGATTTCTCCGAAATGTAAGATAAAAGTTCCGGCTAAAAAACTGAAATCCTACAAAAAACTGTTAAAAGGAAAAGGACAGAAATCTTCCGTAAAGATAACGAAATAGTATATGAGACGGGATAAAAAGTAGATTATGAATGGGGGCTGTACGCTTGTACAGCCCCATATTTGTAGAAAACTCCGTCAGTACCGGAGTTTCACAAACTGTCTCCAATGTATATGTTTTCTCATTTGTCTACAATATAATATTCGTATCAGGTAAATAACTCGCATCTTGAATAAACACCTCTCGGTTGAGATAATTGAAAAAGCTGAAAAAGTTCACA
>CANRJF010000178.1 GCA_947630855.1 uncultured Lachnospiraceae bacterium | reverse complement strand
CTTCCACCTCTGACTAATCTCAAAGTAATTTCCATTTTGGAAATGACAAGGGTGGAATTTAGTTTGGAAAATAAGTTATCTGATTTGGCATAAAAATATATTCTTACTTTGGAAAAAAATATAGAGTAAACCCCATATTTTCCTTGACAAACATATATTTTTTTTGTAAAATAAATGAGTATGCCGCACAGTGAGGTTTATAAGTCTGCATTCTGCAGCACCATAACTGGCGAGTAATGATAAATAGGAGGTGCCATATGTACGCAGTTATAGCAACAGGTGGTAAGCAGTACAAAGTATCCGAAGGCGATATCATTACCATTGAAAAGCTGGGAAAAGAAGCCGGTGAAAAAGTTACTTTTGATGAAGTGATTGCTGTTTCTGACAACGGATTAAAGGTAGGAGCAGACGTAGCAAATGCTTCCGTAGAAGCTTCCGTAGTAAAAGAAGGCAGAGGCAAAAAAGTAATTGTTTATAAGTTTAAGAGAAAAACCGGTTATCACAAGAAAAAAGGCCACAGACAGCCTTTTACCCAGGTTAAAATTGAAAAGATTAATGGATAATCGATGGGAAAATTGTTATGACAAATATAACGATTTTACGGGACAAAAATGATTCCTATTTAGGTTTTTCATGCAACGGACATGCAGGTTATGCCAAAGCAGGAGAAGATATTGTATGTTCAGCCATTTCCGTGCTGACTATTAATACAATAAATTCTATCTCATCTTTTACAGATGCAAAATTTTCCATGGAATCCAATGAGGAAAATGGGGAATTGAACATGCTTTTGGAGATGCCTGTGGGAAAGGATGCAGAACTTTTGATGAAATCATTAGTCTTAGGCTTACAGGGAATACAGGATAACTATAAAAGTTATATAACTCTTAACTTCAAGGAGGTGTAAGATTATGTTGACAATGAACCTTCAATTTTTTGCCCATAAAAAAGGGGTTGGTTCCACAAAGAACGGTCGTGATTCCGAAGCAAAAAGATTAGGTGCAAAGAGGGCAGACGGACAGTTCGTAAAAGCTGGTAACATTTTATACAGACAGAGAGGAACAAAGATTCATCCCGGCGTTAATGTAGGTAAAGGCGGAGATGATACTTTATTCGCTAAAGTTGATGGTGTATTAAGATTTGAGAGAAAAGGAAGAGATAAAAAACAGGCTTCCGTTTATCCAGTAGCCAGCAACGAATAAAAGCATTAAAATAGACCAGGCTTAATGCCAGGTCTATTTTTCATTCCCGCCAGCAGCGAGCCAGGTGACTTCTTGCAGGCATTTGGCGACTGCCGCAAGGATCAAATACCCCGCTGTTCTGCAGTGTTGCAAGCTTGATACCCCGTTGCTTGAGCGGGGTCTTTGATTGGAGGTTAATCTATGTTTGCTGACAGAGCAAAAATTATTATCAAATCCGGAAAGGGCGGAAACGGACATGTGAGTTTCCGCCGGGAAAAATATGTTCCCAACGGCGGCCCCGACGGGGGTGACGGCGGCAGGGGAGGCAATATAATTTTTCAGGTGGATAAGGGTATGAATACCTTAAGCAATTACCGGTATAAGCATAAGTTTGCGGCTCAAAACGGTGAAGACGGGGGCAAAAAGAATTGCCATGGTAAAAACGGAGATGACTTAATTTTAAAAGTACCTGAAGGCACGGTGATTAAAGATGTAGAATCCGGTAAAGTAATTGCAGATATGTCCGGTAAAAATCAAAGCCAGATTATCTTAAACGGAGGCAAAGGGGGACTGGGCAACCAGCATTTTGCAACATCTACCATGCAGGCGCCCAAATATGCACAGCCGGGGCAGGAAGCCTTAGAGATTGAAGTTTTACTGGAATTAAAGGTAATTGCAGATGTAGGGCTTGTAGGATTTCCCAATGTGGGCAAATCCACTCTCTTATCCCGGGTAACCAAAGCCCAGCCCAAGATAGCCAACTATCATTTTACGACTTTACAGCCTAATCTGGGAGTGGTAGATTTAGAAGAGGGCAGAGGATTTGTGATTGCAGATATTCCGGGATTAATCGAGGGAGCTTCTAAAGGCATTGGATTAGGGCATGAATTTTTGCGCCATATAGAACGTACCAGGGTAATGATTCATATGGTGGACGCAGCTTCTGTGGAGGGACGGGAGCCTATATCAGATATCCATGCCATTAACAGGGAATTAGAGGCATATAATCCCATGTTATTAGAAAAACCTCAGGTAATTGCAGCCAATAAAATAGATGCCATTTATGATGAAAACAATCATATTATAGAGCAGTTAAAAAATGAATTTGAACCGGAGGGAATAAAGGTTTTTCCTGTTTCTGCAGTCAGCGGAAAAGGATTAAAAGACTTAATGTATTATGTCAGCACACTTCTTTCCAATATGGATGATGAACCTATTGTGTATGAACCGGAATTTGACCCCTCCCTTCACTTTTTTAAAGATGAACCTTACACCATATGCAGGGGAGATGACGGCGCATTTGTAGTAGAAGGCCCTAAGATTGATAAAATGTTAGGATACACAAATATTGATTCCGAAAGAGGATTTTTATTCTTCCAAAAATATTTAAAAGAACAGGGAATTTTAAAAGAACTTGAGGAAATGGGAATTGTAGACGGAGACACTGTACGTATGTATGGACATGAATTTGATTATTATAAATAAGAAGGAGAGATAGGAATGTTAAGCAGTAAACAGAGAGCATATCTAATCAGCATGGCAAGCAAAATAAATCCAATTTTTCAAATTGGAAAAGCCTCTTTGACACCAGAAATTGTTACTGCTGTTGATGCAGCTTTAGAGAAACGTGAATTAATAAAAATTTCAGTACTTAAAAATTGTTTTGATAATCCCAAAGAAATTGCCCAGATGTTGGCAGAACGTACCCATTCCCAGGTGGTTCAGGTAATCGGCAAGAAAATCATCCTGTTTCGCGTCTCCTCAAAAAAACCGGTGATTGAACTGCCAAAGTCCTGATATATAAACGAGATATAGATTATGAATAAAAATATGCAAAAAAAAATCGGAATTATGGGGGGAACCTTTGACCCCATTCATTATGGACATCTTCTGATTGCCCAGAGTGCGGCAGATGAATTTCATTTAGACCAGGTACTTTTTGTCCCTACGGGGAAATCTCCTCACAAGCAGACAGAATATGTAACGGATGCAAAACGGCGGTGTGAAATGGTAAAACTGGCAATTGCATCAAACAGTAAATTTCAATTGTGTGATATGGAAGTAAATAATTCAGAAACAAATTACACCTATCTGACTTTACAGAAATTGAAAAAAGAGTATTCCTATGCCAAACTATATTTTATTATGGGGGGAGATTCTTTAAAAGATTTTAAGGGATGGAGGGAACCCGGTCTAATTTGTAAGCAGGCAGTTATTTTAGCCGCAGTGAGAGACGAAGTAATAGGGGAAGAGATGGAAGAAACCATAGAAGAAATAAAACAGCTTTTTCATGCGGATATTTTTATGCTGCATTCTCCTAATTTTTCCGTGTCTTCCCGGGATATCCGTAAAAGGATAAAAGAAAAACGTTCCGTCCGTTATCTGCTGCCTGAAGAAGTAGAGCGTTTCATTGAAAATGAGCAAATGTATATGAAATAGCGTTTGGAGGACTTATGACAGAACAAATACAGGAAATAAAAAAGAAATTAAAACACAAATTAGATAAAGAGCGATATCAGCATACCCTGGGTGTTATGTATACGGCATCCTGCCTTGCCATGGCTCACGGGGCAGATATGGAACAGGCAATGTTAGCGGGATTGCTGCATGACTGTGCCAAATGCATACCAAATACGGAAAAGGTAAAACTATGTGAAAAGCATCATTTGGATATATCCCATGTGGAGCGGGAAAATCCCTTTTTGCTTCATTCCAGGCTGGGGGCATTTCTTGCAAAATCAGAATACGGAGTAGAAGATTTAACAATACTTCATGCCATTGAAGTACATACTACCGGGGAAGAAAATATGAGCCTTTTAGACAAAATAATTTTTGTGGCTGACTATATAGAACCCCACAGAAATAAAGCTCCCAACCTTACGGAAATCCGTAATCTTGCATTTCACAACCTGGACGAGGCGGTTCTTCGTATTTTGTATGATACACTGCATTACCTGAATCAGAAAAAAGGCGCCATTGACAAAAAGACCCAGGAAACATATGAATATTATCAAAAACTTTTAGATAAATAGTGTCTGTTCAGTACCCTTGCAGATATGGTAAATAACATAGAAAGGAAGTAAATTATGGATTCAAAAAAACTTGCAAAGCTGGCATGTGATGCATTGGCAGAAAAAAAAGCCGGCGATGTAAAAGTAATCGATATTAAAAATATTTCCGTGATTGCAGATTATTTTGTATTGGCTAGTGGGGATAACCAGAACCAACTGCAGGCAATGCGGGAAGCTGTGGATGAGACATTGTATAAAGCCGGTGTTTCGGTAAAACAAGTGGAAGGCAACGCCAATTCCACCTGGATTCTAATGGATTATGGCGATATCGTTGTGCATATTTTTTCCGAAGAGGACAGGTCGTTTTATGATTTGGAAAGAATATGGAGAGACGGAATAATCATAGACGCAGCAGAATTATAGTAAACGCATAAACCCCATGCGTTTACTATGATAAACTGATGTATACGGCTGCCATAGAAATGCTGCTTTAAACGGCTGGCAATGGGCACAGTTTTTAAAAGAAACGGAACACACCGAATACTTTTCCTAAAATCTCAACATGGTCCACAATAATGGGATCCATATTATCATTTTCCGGCTGCAGACGGTAATGGCCGTCTTCCTTATAGTAAGTCTTCACCGTAGCCGAATCCCATACCAGCGCAACTACCATATCACCGTTGGAAGCCGTGGACTGCTGCTTCACCAGAATATTATCCCCGTCAAAAATACCGGCATTCACCATACTCTCACCCTTAACTCTCAGCATGAATGTCTCCTGATTAGGCATAAACTCCGTGGGAATAGGGAAGTAACTTTCAATATTCTCCGTGGCAAGGATAGGTGTGCCTGCAGCAACCTGCCCCACCATAGGTACATTTACCACCTCCCGCCTTGTCAGGTTAAAAGTATCATCCATAATCTCAATAGCCCTGGGCTTTGTAGGGTCTCTGCGAATATAACCGTTTTTCTCCAATGTCTCTAAATGTGCGTGAACAGAAGAAGTGGATTTTAGATGAACAGCCTCACAAATCTCCCTGACGGCAGGCGGATAACCTTTATGTAATATTTCCTGCTTAATGTATTCTAAAATCTCTTCCTGTTTTGCACTAATCTTGCCAGATGACATATTATATCTCCTTTCCTGTATGAAAATAGCACTGCATGGAACAGTTACTGTCATTCATATATTTATACTAACACATAAATTAAAAAAAAGCAAACAAATATTCCGAAAATTTGTTCGGATAATATCTTGACAAACTTACGTTCGGATAATATAATAATCTCAAACAAACGTTCGCGAACAAATGATTGCATTTGAGGGAGGTTATTACATGGAGATGAGCAGCAGTATCAGGAGAACAGGAATCATATTTCTGGCAGTAGTTGTAATTGCGGCAATGACGGTTTTCATAGGGAACAATATTGTTTCTGCCAATGCGCAGGAGATTGCACCTGTTTACAAATATTATACCAGTATCCCTGTAAAGAAGGGTGATACTTTATGGGGCATTGCCAATGAACATATGACTGCAGAATACACGGATATTGATGAATATATCCGTGAGATAAAGACGCTAAACCACTTAACGGAAGATTCTATTCATGCCGGGGAATATCTTACCATTCCCTATTATTCCAGCGATATTCTTTAACTTAACCACCTTGGGATTTTGACATTTTTTGATAATCATAAAACCATTGTTTTTTCTATAATAAAAGGATATAATGATACCAGGGTTAGAAGCCTGACTATACGGAATGCTTGCATTCCGGTGGAGGCAAGGCTTTATGACCCGCCTCAATATAAGCATGAGTGGTGCGTAAGCGCCACGAGAATGCGAATATGGGGCAGATTGTGGAAGCGCGAAGCGCGGAACAATCTGGTATCA
>CANRJF010000177.1 GCA_947630855.1 uncultured Lachnospiraceae bacterium | reverse complement strand
TTCCACCTCTGACTAATCTCAAAGTAATTTCCATTTTGGAAATGACAAGGGTGGAATTTAGTTTGGAAAATAAGTAATTTACAAAAAAATACATGTTGACACATTTTTTCTTGATATTTCTCTGAAAATTGAATATAATTTAGGTAGGGAATTTCCTACTTTCCCTATTTTTGAATGGAGGTTTTTATGATTACAAACACATTTATTGATAATGCAAAAGTAATGGCAAAAGGACAGATTACGATTCCAAAAGATATTCGAGATATTCTTGGTATTTCAAGTGGTGATCGAGTTACATTTGTTGTAGAAAACGGAAATGTACAGCTAATTAATTCTGCTGTATACGCTATGCAGATGCTTCAGTCCCAGATGACGGGTGAAGCTGAAAATACAGGACTTACTTCAGACGAAGCAGTTATGAACTTAGTAAAAGACGTTCGTGCAGAAAGTGAGGATTAATGAAAGTTCTTATTGATACCAACATACTAATTTCTGCTGCATTGAATAATAAAGGTACACCATATCAGGCATTTGTAAAAGCTGTCAGCTATCCTAACCACGGCTTGATATGCGAACAGAATATTGACGAAATGCGCCGAATATTTAATCGCAAATTTCCCAAAAAGCTGCAGGCTTTAGATCATTTTCTATCGTTAGCATTACTAACTCTTGAGGTTGTTCCTATACCAATTGAAAATCATACCTCCGAGGAAAAGATTCGCGATGTGAATGATCGTCCAATTCTTCGTGCCGCGCTTTTTGCCAAAACTGATATTATACTAACAGGAGATAAAGATTTTCTCGAATCAGGATTAAAAAATCCCAAAATCATGTCAGCAGCAGAATTTATTCAAACAAATTGATTTTATTAAAAATAACAGTCTGTTCCTTCATGGATATTTTCCCCACCTGATAACCGTATTCTGTAAGCTCTTTTTTATATTTCAAAAAAGAGTGGTCTATCGGTATCCCCGCAATATCCTGTATTTCTTCAAAAGTCAGTTTAAAAGATTGACTTCCGTTTTTCTGCACATATTCCCATAAAGAATTGTATTTACTCATTGTTTCCTGCTCCTTTCAAACTGGAATTGTCAGCGATACACAACATAACGATAATGCAGCATATCAACTCCTCTGTAATGTTTTATCCAAGTGTCTGCTTTTGTCATACCATTTCTTATAGCCACGTTTTGAGAGGCTTTATTTGTGTCCCTAATGATAGAGCAAACTTCATCAGCCTTCAAAATTTCAAACGCATACTTTTTACAGGCCTTTGCTGCCTCAAGAGCATAACCTTTATGCCAATATAAACGTTCAAAAAGATAACCTATCTCAAGTACTTCCCTGTCTTTCCATGGCTGCATTGTAAGTCCACATTGGCCAATCATTACATCTGTCTCTTTTAGAATAACTCCCCATAAACCGAAGTTCCATTTTTGATAACGTGAAATTTGTCCATCCAACCATTCTTGCACTTCGGTATCACTAAACGCTCCTTCATAAGCGTACATTGTTTCTTCATCCTGTAATATCCTGCATAAAGATTTAAAATCAGATTGATTCATCTCTCGTAAATATAATCTCTCTGTTTCAAGTATCATATATGTTGTCACCTCCAGTTTTTCATACAGCGCAAGCCTGTCACTGCTTCTCCAACTCTGAAAACAAAATCTCTGCAAACTTTTCTCTTGCAAATTTTTCCCTCCACGGAGTATGACCGCATTTATCAAGCACATATGATTTTATGTCCACATTATTATCTTTTAATGGACAAATGACGCCCAGCGCCGGATGTGGATCAACGGCTCCCTGAATGAGCACCAGCGGACAGGAAATTCTCTTAAATCTTTCTAACAGTTCTCCTGATTTTCGCAGCCTGGCAGCTTCCTTCCAGACTTTTTCATGCAAATCCCCGTTTACATCTGCCTCGTCCCTCAAAGATTCATCTTCCTGGTACCCGTCTGCTTTGTCGCATATTTCACCTAATCGCTTCAGGTATTCGTCTTTTTCTCCAAAACCATCCTCTAGCTGCTGCAGAATCTGTTCAAATTCTTCCGCTTCCTCTGATGACATATTTTCTTTTCTGCGTTCTCCGATTTGAGAAACATAATTTTCATCCAAAGGAGCGCTGCCAATCAAAATTACTTTTTCCACTTTAGCCGGAAATCTTTCCGCAAACAATCCTGCCAGCCATGCGCCCCAGGAATGTCCTGCTAAAATAACTTTTCCAGAGCAGTTCTCTTCAATCTGCTCCATTAACTCTTCTTCCAGTTCCCCAATCGTATACTTTGACTGCATCGGTTCCAGGACACCAAACTCTCTTGAAATCAGTCTGGCAAGTCCAAATGCCGAGCCTGCTGCCCCCGGTCCGCCGTGCAGGACTACGACATTATATGGCTCCATTCCATGTTTTCTAACCATACTTCTCTCCTTTACAGCCCCTTTTCTGCACAGACAGCTTCCTTACCGTCCCTTTTTTCCATAGTATGATAACATAGAAAATCTCCGTTTTCCGTTTCAATTTTTTCGTAAGAAACAATTTGATATCCCCGTTTCAAATACATACTTTCCGCCGGAAAAGAAGCGTCCACATGAACCTTTGGATAATTTTCAAAAATCCTCGCTTCCAACAAATCCATCAATCTGCTTCCATATCCCTTTCTCTGGTATTCAGGCAAAATAAATAATCTGCAAATCTCGTTTTTCCGAATGCTCCCTGTACCTATTATTTTTCCCTGTACCATCCCAAGATAGATTTCTTCGGAAGACATCACCTGTTTAATCCTTTCCCTGCTGTGCAGGTCAAGAAAAAACTGCACTGCGCCTGACGGGTAATAATGAGGATACACGGTTTTGATTGTTTTTTCTACTATCTCTGATACACCGGTATAATCATCTGCCGGTCTCAGCTCCATATCTGAATCTATCATCTACAACCTCCGAATGTGTTAATGTTTAAAAAGTTCATCAACTGTAACGTGTAACTCTTTAGCAAGATTAAAAGCTAATGCCAATGTGGGATCATACTTATTATTTTCAATCGCATTTACGGTCTGCCTTGCAACACCACATTTTTTGGCTAATTCCTCTTGTGACAGTCTTAATTCCTTTCGTCTGTTTTTGATTATATTTTCCATATCAGCCACCATGCCTTTTTTATGGTACATATGTCAAATACTTTTGACTTTTTTATCATATCAGAAGTAAACCAAAATATCAACAGTTTTTGATTTTTTAACTATCCACTGCCCCCGGGAAATTGAAAAGCGCTTACATCCCTGCAAGCGCCCATCATTGTAAATTTTTCAGTTTCTAAACTTAATCTGCCCCTGTTTTAAGCAATCGGAAGCTGAAGCTCTGTCAGCCAGTCTTCCACAGATTCCTTGTTCCAAATGCCGTCAATATAGCATTCCCTGGCAAGCCCTGCCACCTTATAGCCGTTTGCTTCCGCATACTTCATAATATAAGCATATGCCTCGCCCAACTGCTCATAGGCGCCTTTATGGTAAATGCTGATGGCCTTCACTGCAGGAATTTTTCTGAATTTAATTCTCTCATTTTCATTGCCGGACTTCGTAACCGCCTCCGAATGCCTGACCATAACATCTTTTTCCTTGTATTCGCCGTCAAGATATTCACAAAATTCATATGGCGGCTCGGCACATTTCAGGTCAGGATTGATTCTTCTGCACTCTGCCTCGGACTCTGGAATAAATGTCATTAATTCCGCATATTCTTTCAGTTTTCTTTCCTCATAATAAACGATTGCTTCCGGAATTTCTTTAATTACTGCCTGATACTTCATCTCTTTATCCTCCAAAATATGATTGATGATGGAGATTCGGATACTGATATCTGTCTGTTGTTTTTTCAGGCTTTCAATCTTTTTGGTCAGAATACTGCTGACTGGTGCACCAGCCATAATTGCTTTAATTTCTTCCACGGAAAGGTCAAGCTGCCTGTATGACTTGATTTTAGCCGCCTGCGCAAGCTGGCTTGTCTCATAAAAACGGTAGCCCGTCCATTCGTCAATATGAGCGGGAACAAGCAGACCTTCCTTTTCATAAAAGCGCAGCGCTTTTACCGTCAAAAGTGAAAGCTTTGAAAACTCGCCGATTTTCAGCATCTTCATCACCTCCTGTTACAAATCATACTTTAAGACATCCTCTAAGGGGAGAGTCAAGACCTATTTTTCTGCTGTCTTCCGATATTCTCATTTTGACCCCATTCTCGACTGGCTTTTCGTTGAGCAACCAAAAATCAATGTGCTCTGTACACTACAACATTAGACCTCTAATTACAAATGCCAAAGAGCTTCCGACTATCACTAAAAATATCATTAGAAAGATTTCTTGTTGTTCTTTTTCAATCGCAAGTGGAATAACAGCCCTTTATGTACAGGAGCATCATTATGACACCAGGGAAAGCCTGCAAATGTCTTTTGAGGAAATATCTGAAAAATGGAAAGAGTCCAGAAAAGCGGATAACATGTATGAGTCCGTTGCCTCGTCCAGGCGGGCATGACGCTGGATTTTTCTTCTCACAGTTCCTGTCAGTCCTGTATCCAGCAACTGTACTGCCTTATGGTTCAATGTGAAGATTCCTCAATTTCATGATTCTTCGGACAAGTGAAATCGGAGAGAATGAGCTGCAATTCCTCCTCTCCGATTGCGTTTATCATATCCAGAATATTTACCGATGTAAAATTACTCACTTTTTCTGAACCCTCTTTGCCATCAGTCTGCGAATCGTTTCTATATCAGTGAGTGGCGGCTTGACAGGTGTAGTCGGCTTCCATTCAGGATCAAGGCTTGACGCTTCAAGCGCATCAATAAACTTCTCTGCTTTTTTCGGATCACTGATCACGATATTTGTAAAAATGCTCGACGTAGCCATAATCGCACCTCCTTATCACAAATTTACCTTTGCGAAAAAATATCCTTTCGCCAAATGGCTAAATCCTTTCATTTATTGGGCTTTTTTCGACAGAAGGCAGACTGTTTCCACATGCGGTGAAAGTTACTTCTTATACTAAATAGCGAAACCGTCACCTTTTGCGAAAAGGTTTATACCCCGCTTAGGGGGATACCATTTACCCCACATATATTCCAACATCCTTATGCCAATATATTACTTTCCTCTGTATACATAATTATCTAAATTAATCATTGCATTAATCTCCTGCGGCAAAGTAATATTATTAAGATTCAATCCCTTTGCCACATGCTTTACAGTAGAAATATCTCCGTATCAATACCCTTTTCCAAAATTGCCAAAACCTGTGATGGTGCATCTGTCAGCCTTTTTATATCTTCAAGTAACGCAGATGAAGGAACATATACATTATCTTCCCTGCTCAAACCAAGACAAAAATTTACACCTCCCATTACCTTATCAACAAAAAGGTATGGCCGAACATTATTATAGTCACCAGTAATTTTCGTTATCTTTGTTATATCCATCAGCACAGGCAGCGCCGCCAATTTCAACTGCGTAGTACCATCCTGCTTAAATCGGAATTCTTCCAAGCCCAGTTTATTTTCTATACATTTTCTATAAAAGTTCATTGATTGATTACGCAACACGTTCCCTTTTTTATCAATCAATTCCAAACCAGTCAGATGCTGATAGTTTCTTTCATGGAATACTACTTCTATGTAACGAATTGCATTATCTTGCCTTTCACGGTATATAATAATCAATTTTTTATTTAAGAGTCTCTGCTGATATTGCTTGGCACAATTCAGTACCCTTCTTCTCGCATCTTCCTTGGTGAATTTCATAACTTTGCTTGTAATCCTCCATAAATTTAAAGAGAGAGCAATAACACCACTGTGCTATATACTCTCTCTTTGTGGCTAATTTTAGTGTTGTCTGCCAACGACCAACTGAGTGCTGGTAAATATATCGGATTTTAGTGTTGTCCGCCAACGGTCAATCACATGATTGACAAGAATATCAGATTTAAGTGTTAGCCCACTAGAAAAGCACACTTTTCTTCTAATATTATTATACGCAAATCCATTTTTTATGTCAATAGACAGTTCTACGTTTCATAAAACCAGTCATCAAATCCGTTACTTTTCACACCATAGCCAGACATAATAGAAAGCTGTCAGGGCTTATTGTCCCTTGGCAGCTTCTGCTTCTGCT
>CANRJF010000176.1 GCA_947630855.1 uncultured Lachnospiraceae bacterium | reverse complement strand
ATGCAGTGTTTACTGTTTTTAAGGTGCATCTTTCGATGCTGTTCGTTTTTGATATCGAAAACCTGAACCGGTTTTCTTATGATTCTCAAAATCTTTCAAGGTTATTTCACTGTTCAGTTATCAAGGTTCCTGTTGTCGTTTCCGCGACAGCTTTAATATATTAGCACAATTCATGTCGCATGTCAACAACTTTTTTTAGTATAAAAAGGAAATATTTTAATACTTCCCTGCTTCCGGCTTTTTATCAGCATTACAGCCAATTCCTGCCGTCAGCTTTTCTATAATATCATGCCAAATTTTAGATGTCAACCATATTTTCACACTTTGTAAAAAGAAAGTTTTTGAGGGATTTTGGATGGAATTGTCGAAATTGAATGTACAATTTTACTAACTTTTCATCAACTCCTCCAGTTCCGTTATCATTCCGTTAATATTATCCACCTGCTCTGACATAATAATAACCTCGTTAGTACTTCCCTGCACCATCTGGTTAATATTGCTGAATTCCTGATTTTCTTTATCGATGCCGCCGGCAATATCCTCACTGATAAAAATCGTCTTTTCAATCACTTCGCTCTGGCGGTTCTGTAAACCATTTACCTGGGAAATTGCCTGTACGGACTCTTTCAGTGCCTCCAGCATACTGCGAACTTCCTTTACCGTTTCCAGCATCATCTCATTCTGGCTCTTAAGTTTTTCCGCATTATCCAACATATACTGTGTTACTGTGGAAGTTCCGGTCTGCACTTTGGAAATCACCATATTTACTTCGTTTAAGGAATCCTTGGTATTGGCTGCAAGATTGCCCACTTCCTGGGCTACCACTGCAAAACCTCTTCCTGCTTCCCCCGCCCTTGCCGCTTCAATGGAGGCATTTAATGCCAGAAGGTTTGTGGAGGCGGCAATATCATTGATAATGTCTAAGGTATGTCCAATATCCCCCACATCCTGATTTAGCTGCTCGGTCACCTGAATAGTTCCCTTTGTGGACTTCTCCACCTCACCGCTGATTGCCTGCAGTTTTCCCAATGCCACTTCATTGGCGGTAGCCACATTCATCAACATTTCTGACAAATGGTTAATCTCTTTCATTTTGTCAGCCATTTCCCCGTTGCTGTTATCCAACAGCGCCAGATACTCTTTGCTTTCCCTGGCTTTTTGCAGCATGGCTTCACTGCTTAACATCAGATTGTCACTGATGGCAGATAATTCCTCCGTGGACGCACTTTCATTCTGCGCCGTAGTCAGCAGAGTATCACTGGCGCTTCCCAGACGTTTTGTAAGGGCAGCTACTTTATCAAGGACTCCCTGCACCCGCATATTATTTTCTTCCAGTTCATCCTTTTTTGCATTTACTAAAAAATTTGTCATAAAAAATATAAACATCAAAAGCCCTGCCAAAGACAGTACCAGCCCTATTAAGCAGATAATGATATCGGGAATAAAAAGTTCATCTTTTACCGGAAGCAAATCCGTACCCCTTATTGCCCAGCCTGCGAACAGGGAAACCATGCAGATGACTCCTGAGGTTAAAACAAGTTTTAAATCAAGAAAAAATCCCATTAATATCAGGAAAAAAAATAAAAATCCCCAGAATGTCCTGGAGGGAACAAGATATAAAATACAATTCCACTGTATCACAATCACTGCGGCAGAAAAAATTTTACCAGTCTTTAATCTTCCCTCTTTTAAATAGCCGTCTTCAAAAGATGTGCGTACCAGCCTAAAACCGAAAATCAAAAAAACAGTATCCATCAATGCAAATAAGCATATGGCAGCCCAGGAAGTTTCCGGATAAAGCCCCAGCCCTTTCATCGTAATAAATGTTATGGTTGCACACATGCAGGCACACACCATTATAATAATCCCCCAACGGTAAACCACAGATAAATACACTTCAAATGCTGTCTTTTTCTTCATATTGTCCTCCAATAGTAACAGGTACGTTATGTCTGCTTTCCTATGGCAATTTCGCCAGACATATTTCGCCCTTTTTCATTAATTATAATCGGTGAAAATATTGTCAACAACAGTAATGTTCCCAACGTCGTATTTTGTTCCCAACGCATTTTTGTTGCTGTATTATCTGAATTATGCTAGTATATGGAAAACACAGAATTGAGAGGAGAGGCCAGCTATGGATGTAACGATACGGGAAATACAAAAACAAGAATATCCCTTATTGGATAATTTTTTATATGAAGCAATTTTTATTCCAGAGGGTGTCGAACCTCCACCCAAAACCATTATCACATCTCCCGAATTGCAGGTTTATGTTGATCGTTTCGGGGAATTAAAAGATGATTGGGGATTAGCGGCAGAGGTTGACGGTAAAATTGTCGGTGCTGTTTGGGTTCGCATAATGAACGATTACGGACATATAGATGATGAAACGCCCTCTTTGGCAATCTCCCTTTATAAAGAATACCGGGGCTTCGGCATTGGAACGGCTATGATGAAAGAAATTCTTGCCCTGCTTAAATCACATGGGTACAGCCGAGTTTCTCTTTCCGTCCAAAAAGGCAATTATGCGGCAAAGATGTATCTAAAAGTTGGCTTTGAGATTGTAAGGGAGAACGAAGAAGAATACATTATGGTGTGCTGCCTATAATCAGAAAAAGGACACTTGAATATGGTATTAGGAGAACGGATAAAGAGAATACGTATTTAGTACGTGACCATGAAAATTTTTACGAAAAATATGGCTTCAAAGTGTTTGTCAGTCGCTCGTTTCCCCTCCTTTCCCTGTTATAAGCCGCTTGCAGCTTTGTAAACTTATTTGAAATTATATCTGAATTTCTATGGAAAACATTCCCTCTTTATATTGCCACTCCACCATGCCGCCGTATTTTTTTGCCGCCAGTTTCATGTTGTGCAGCCCATAACCATGGCCCTCCTGTTTTTTGGTGGACGGCAGGCCGGATTTATTTCTGGGCTTTGACGTATTTTTTATGGTAAGGAACAACCGGTCCCTGTAATTTCTTATGACAATGATAAGCTGCCTGTTTTCCTGCAATTCTTCTAAAGCTTCCCTGGCATTGTCCAGCGCATTGGCCAGCAAAATGCAAAAATCACTGTCCCGTAAGGGAAGTTTTTCCGGGAATTTTCCTATTACCTGATATTCCAAATCTCCCTGCTGCTTTAATGCCTCTACGGCGGCATTGATAAAGCAGTCCCCAATGGGATTTCCCGTATAAATCCGGGAACTTTCCTGTATACTCACAGCCATATCTTTTATATATTTTTTTACCCCGTCAAAATCTTCTGCATCACATAATGCGGCTACTGCCATCATATGGTTTTTTACATCATGACGGAACCGCTGCATCCCCTCGTCCTTCTCCATAAGCCTGCGGTAGAATTTCTGCTGCAGGGCAAGCTGTTTTTCCCCCTGACGGTATACCCACTGCACATGAACCATGAAAAATACAAAAATTACAATGCCAAAGAGACACAAAAGAATGGAGAGGAAAAATATAATAAAATCCTCCCGGTAAATATCCTGGTTTGTATAAAAAGGGCAAATTCCCCGAATATGCCATGCCAGAAACAGAGAAGCCAGACAGGACAGCCCGGAAAGGACAATCAATTTTATATCCAGGAAAAAACAGATTAATATAGTAAAAAACCCAAAAAATCCCCAAAATGTCCTGGAGGGAATCATATAGATAATATAATTCCACTGGGCAACAAGAACAAAGAATGCAAAGATTTTTCCCACAAGAAGCCTGCTCTCCCGGATGAAACCATTTTTTACAGAAGTTTTTGCCAGGAAAATTCCCAAAACCACATAAAAAATATCCATTAAGTCGAATATAAGCAGGGAACGCCAGGATACGTCGGAATAATATCCCGCCAGCTTCATGGCTGTATATAAAATCGCCTCCAAAAGGCAGGAAAATACCATGGTCATCATGCCCCACTTATAGATGGATGCCAGATAAAAATTGTAAAAAGTTTTTTGTCTGTTCATAGTACTCCTTTAGCACAATACGCTGCATGTTCCATACAATAGCTGTCATACTGTTTTTTTGCTTTTGCCCGCATACGCACGGAAACAGGAAGAGTGCCTTTGCATGTAACAACTTCCCCCTCCCTCCATTTTGCCACCCATTTTGCGTTTACCAGATAACTTTTATGGATACGGACAAACCCTACCGGCTTTAACAGTTTTTCCAGATGGGATAAGGAATCCCGGATAAGATGCTCGCTGCCATCCTCTGTGACCAGGCAGCTATATACCCTTTCCACCTTTACATAGATGACTTCCCTGCTGTCTATTTCCCCGTTAATCATAACATAGCTCTGTAAAATTCCTAAAAGTTTTGGCAGCATCTCCTTTAAATGGACTTCCATTTTTTCTTTTGGGATAAAACCAAAAACATTCAACCCAAACGCTTCCCGCATCATTTCATCATGTGCCGTAACAAACAGCAGCATGGTTTTTTTATTCCAGGACTGGAACTGGTCTTTTACTTGTATTCCGTTTATTTTCTCCATTTCAATATCCAAAATTAAAATGTCTGGTTCTTCTTTGCAGGAAAGCACTTCTTTTCCGTCGGAAAAATACATTAACTCCCAGGGTGTGTCTGATGCAGATAAAATTTCACGGCAGATTTTTGCCATTTTTTCCCTGTCTTCTTCTTTGTCTTCGCATATGGCTAATTTCATGTCTGCTTCCTCCTTGTGTTTTTTTAAATCGCCCTGTCAATGGCATCTTTAATGTTTTTTACCCCAATTAACTGAATCCCTGTTACCTCCTTTAGTGCCCCCTTTGACACCTCCGGCAGTATGCATGTGGTAAATCCCAGTTTTTTTGCCTCCAAAATCCTCTGTTCCGCCATATTGACAGCACGGACTTCCCCGCTTAAACCCACTTCCCCAAAACAAATGGTTTTCTCGTCAACGGGACGGTTTTTGTAACTGGATACCAGTGCCAGCACAATCCCCAAATCAATGGCAGGCTCATTCATCTTGATCCCGCCGGCAATGTTTACATAGGCGTCACAGGCTCCCATCTGTAATCCGGCACGTTTTTCCAGTACAGCCATTAAAAGGTTTACCCTGTTAAAATCCGTGCCTGCCGCAGTCCTTCTTGGAATACCGAAATTGCTGCGGCACACCAGTGCCTGGACTTCTAAAAGTATGGGCCTTGTGCCTTCCATGGAACATGCCACCACGGAGCCGCTGGCGCCTTCCGGCTTTCCTCCCAGCATAAATTCCGAAGGATTTTCCACTTCCTCTAATCCGCTGTTTCGCATTTCAAACACACCGATTTCATTGGTGGAACCGAAACGGTTTTTTACTCCCCGCAAAATACGGTAGGCAGCATGTCTGTCCCCCTCAAAATAAAGCACCGTATCCACCATATGCTCTAACACCCTGGGGCCTGCCACCACGCCTTCCTTTGTGACGTGGCCGATAATAAAAAAGGTGATTCCAAGGCCTTTTGCCATTTTCAGCAGATGCCCCGTAGCCTCCCTGACCTGGGAAACGCTGCCCGGGGCGGAAGATACATTTTCGTTGTACATCGTCTGGATGGAATCAATCACCACCACTTTTGGCGCCTCCCGCCTTACAATCTCCTCGATTACATCCAGATTTGTTTCACATAATAAGGACAGTGATTCCCCGAATGTGCCGATTCTCTCGGAGCGGATTTTAATCTGCTGTAAAGATTCTTCCCCGGATACATAAAGTATATCTATATTTTTTTCCGCTAAATTCCTGCATACCTGAAGCAGCAGTGTAGATTTTCCTATTCCCGGATCTCCTCCCACCAAAACCATGGAGCCTGTCACCATGCCTCCTCCTAACACCCGGTCTAACTCTCTAATTTCGGTGGAGATTCTCTCTTCTTTTTCTGTCTTAATGTCCTTTAGCTTTGTGACCTTTGCCTTTGTCTCCCCGGGTTTTGCCCTCACCGTTTTTTTTGTGGATACCACTTCTTCTACCATGGTGTTCCACTCTTTACACACGGGGCACTGCCCCATCCACTTGCCGGATTCCGCCCCGCAGGACTGACAGAAATATATTGTTTTTTCTTTTGCCATTTTTTTCTCCTAAAAAAGGCTGCTGCAAAATATATACCCGTGAGCCAAATGATTTGCCAACAGGTATTCTCTGTTTCCAAAAAAACAGCAAATCATTTGGCAAATGTG
>CANRJF010000175.1 GCA_947630855.1 uncultured Lachnospiraceae bacterium | reverse complement strand
TTCTTCAATGGCAACGTACATGGGGGCATAGAAGATGGAGTGGGCAACTTCGTTTAATACAACTTTCTGGTTTTTCGGGGTTTCAGGTTTTGCCTCCTCTTTGGGAGCCTCCTTTTTTGTGTCTTCCTGTTTGGAGACGGAATCCTTGCCGTCGTCAGGAACGGCTTTTGAGGGGGCATCGCCGCAGCCGGCAAACAGAAGAAGCGATGCTGATATTGCCAGTGCCCCAATCGTCAGTTTTCTTTTCGCTTTTGATTTAGTTTTGTGGAAATGTGATAACAATAGAAAATCCTCCCTTTTATAAAATCTTTTCCGGGAAACTGTATTGTTCCCTGTGATTTCATATTATGCAGGATGAATAAAATATGTGAAAAGGGTGTAAAGATGTTCCGATAAAATTGTTTACTTTCGTACTGCAATATGTTAAAATATTATTATCAATTCAGGTTTAGTTTTTTCCAGGGCATGGATGTAAGCCATGTTGCCCAGACAATCACGAGGAGACGGAACATATGAGTAAAAACATCAGGACAAAAGCGGTAGACCATTTATTTGATGCAATTTTAAGCCTTGAAAACAGGGAAGAGTGCTATACTTTTTTTGAGGATGTATGCACTGTAAACGAATTGCTGTCATTATCCCAAAGATTAGAAGTGGCAAAGATGCTGCGGGAAAAAAAGACATATCTGGATATAGCGGAAAAAACCGGCGCTTCCACGGCCACCATCAGCCGGGTGAACCGTTCTTTAAATTATGGTAAAGATGGTTATGATATGGTGTTTGAGCGGCTAAAGAAGAAAGAGTCATAAAAAAAGGAAGTTTTTGCTTCCTATTTTTTATCTGACTTTTTATCTGATTTCTTTTCCTTTTTTTCGGCATCAGAAAGGTCATCAATCATTTGCTCAATCACCATTTTTTTGATGTACACATCAAAACTCAACATACAGATAAAGGCGAATTTATGAAGCATGGCGGCTTCCTGGGGTGCCACATCTGAAAAGGTTTTGGTGCTTGTTTTGTATTTTTTTGCCAAATCCTTTAAAATATGCTGGATTTCTTCGTGTTCTAAGCCAAATACTTCCCGGTAAATGGCTTCTAGGTTTAACCCTTCCGGGTCATCATTGCCGAAATATTTTTCCGTGAGAGGATTTAAAATGCTTTGGATATCGCTGATACTTAATATATTTTTAAAATAGTAAATAAACAGCAGCGCAAGTACGTGTTCCTTGGAATATTTCTTTTTGTTGGGAGGAGGGAGAAGATTATTCTTGGCATAATTGTTAATCATGGTCTTTGTGAGAATCTTATCATCCTCGCGGCGTTTGGTGGAAGCAAGCTGGGAGTCCATAAAAGTTGTGACCTGATCCATATATAAATCAATATTGGGCAGCGCTTCCGGTTTTACGTAATCTATGGTTTGAAGTTTATCTAATATTTCCCTTAAAAATGCATGAATATCTGTTGACATAATATCACCTCTGCATTCATTATATAGTATTTAAAACCAGATGACAAGGGGTGAATATTTTGGAAATTGATGTTGCGGATTTTAAACATTCCTTTTATAATAAGACTATATGTTTTTAACGGAGGAAAAAGGAGTACTGTTATGAGTGTTTATGATACATTAAATGAGCCCCAGAAACAGGCGGTTTTAAAGACGGAGGGCCCGGTTTTAATTCTTGCGGGGGCGGGCTCGGGGAAAACCAGGGTTTTAACCCACAGGACGGCATATTTAATAGAAGAAAAAGGTGTAAGCCCTTACAATATTATGGCAATTACTTTTACAAATAAAGCGGCAGGGGAGATGCGGGAGCGTATTGATGCCATGGTAGGATACGGGGCGGAGAGTGTGTGGGTTATGACCTTTCATTCTACCTGCGTGCGGATTTTAAGGCGCTTTATCAACAGGATTGGATTTGAGACAAATTTTACCATTTACGACGGGGATGACCAGAAATCTCTGATGAAGGATATCTGCAAACGCCTGGAAATTGACACAAAGCTGTATAAGGAAAAAATGTTTCTGGAGGCAATTTCTTCCGCCAAAGACGAAATGATTGGCGTGGAGGAATATGCCCGTAATGTGGGAAATGATTTTGCCATGCAGAAAAAGGTGTTGGTTTACCGGGAATACCAGAATGCATTGAAGAAAAATAATGCCCTGGATTTTGATGATTTGATTTTTTTCACGGTGGAATTGTTTAAACATGACAAGGAAGTGCTGGAATATTATCAGGAGCGGTTCAAATATATTATGGTGGATGAATATCAGGATACCAACACGGCCCAGTTCCAGCTTATCCATCTGCTGGCAGGGAAATATAAGAATCTCTGTGTGGTGGGAGATGATGACCAGTCAATCTACAAATTCCGGGGGGCCAATATTTATAATATATTAAACTTTGAAAAATATTTTCCGGAGGCCCAGGTAATTAAGCTGGAGCAGAACTACCGCAGTACCCAGAATATTTTAGATGCGGCGAACAGTGTGATTTCCAACAACAGAGGCAGGAAGGAGAAACATCTTTGGACGGCACAGGGTGAGGGAGATAAGATATGCCTAAAGCAGTTTGAAACAGCTTATGAGGAGGCGGAGTTTGCCGCCAGGGATATTACGGAGAAAGTGTACAAGCAAAAGTATGAATACAAGGATTGTGCCATTCTCTACCGTACCAATGCCCAGTCCAGGCTTTTTGAGGAAAAATTTGTGGTAAACAATATTCCTTATAAAATTGTGGGAGGCGTAAACTTTTATGCCAGGAAAGAGATAAAAGACCTTCTGGCTTACTTAAAGACGGTGGACAATGCCAGGGATGACCTGGCGGTGCGCAGGATTATCAATGTGCCAAAGAGAGGAATCGGCGCCACAACTTTAAATAAAGTGCAGGTGTATGCAGACAGCCATGACATGAGTTTTTACAATGCGTTGAAGGTGGCGGAGGATATTCCCACTTTAGGAAGGGCGGCAGCCAAAATCAAGCCTTTTACTACTTTTATACAGGCTATGCGCAGCAAGCTGGGGCTTATAAGCCTTGCGGATTTGTTGAATGAGATTATTGAAACTACCGGGTATGTGGCAGAGTTAGAGGCGGAAGGCACGGATGAGGCAGCGGCAAGGATTGAAAATATTGATGAGTTAATCACTAAGATTACTTCTTATGAAGAGGAAGCAGAGGAGCCTTCCCTAAGCGGATTTCTGGAAGAAGTGGCACTGGTTGCGGATATTGACAGCCTGGAATCGGGCAGCAATTATGTGGTGCTTATGACGTTACATAGTGCAAAAGGGCTGGAATTTCCCAATGTATATATGGCAGGCATGGAGGACGGATTGTTCCCCAGTTATATGTCCATTAATTCCGAGTCTTCCCCGGAAGATTTGGAGGAGGAAAGGAGGCTTGCCTATGTGGGAATCACACGGGCGAAGGAACACCTAATTATCACAAGCGCAAGGCAGAGGATGATACGGGGAGAAATTCAGTACAACAGGATTTCCCGGTTTGTAAAAGAAATCCCGTCCCAGTTATTTGCTAAAGAGGGAGCAGGGGAAAAGCCAAAAGCAAAAGATAAGCCGGAAAATGGCGGATACCGTCATGCAAAGGATGCTTTTAAGAAAAAGCCTGTGGCGGTGAGCGGTCTTCAGGCAGCAAAAAATTTCGGCACTGCCGAGAAAAAGGCATTGGATTATAAAGAGGGGGACAGAGTCCGCCATATGAAATTCGGGGAAGGCACGGTAATACACATTGTGGAGGGGGGGAGAGATTACGAAGTGACTGTGGATTTTGACACGGCAGGCACAAAAAAGATGCTTGCTTCCTTTGCAAAACTAAAAAAATTATAAAAAATTAAGAAAATTTACAAAGAATCGTAATTTTTTATTTTCCAACAGGGAAAGATATGTTATAATGCTTATATCAATCTTGGAAGCAAGAAAAGGAGAGTGCGCGATGAATAAAGTGGATGATTTTTTAACAATGACCAAGCTGAATGATTTCTTAAACAAGAAGGAAGAAGAAAAAAAGAAAGACTCTAAAGTTGTATGGATTTTCGCTATTATCGGTATCGTGGTAGCTGTTGCAGCAGCAGTTTACGGAATATACCGTTTCTTCACACCGGATTACCTGGAAGATTTTGAGGATGATTTCGAGGATGAGTTTGAAGACGATTTCTTTGATGATGAGGATGAGGACGAAGACGACGAGGAAGAGTAAATCTTTTTATCGTGAGAGCTTATGTAAAAGAATTTGTAACTGTTCAAGGGAGACACTTCGTAAAAGAAGTTGTTTCCCTTGTGTTTTTTGCGCACGGGCGTCCTAAGGAAAAGTGTCAGCCAAGGCTGACGGACGGCGCGGCGGGCAGGGGCAATTCCCCTGCTCAATTATCATGGGAAAGACAGAAAGTAAACAGGGGAAAAGAAGATATGAAGAAAAAACAGGAATACCAGGGCATTATTGAAAAAGTAGTTTTTCCAAATAAGGGAATTGCGGTAACTGCTGACGGGGAGCGGGCGGTTGTGAAGAATACCATACCCGGACAGCAGGTTTCTTTTGTTGTGAACAAGATAAGGAAGGGAAAAAATGAGGGCAGGCTGCTTGAGGTTTTAAAAAAGGGGAAAAATGAGCTGGAAAAACCTGCCTGTCCTCATTTTGGAATGTGCGGAGGATGTATTTATCAGAATCTTTCCTATGAGCATCAGTTAGAATTAAAGGAGGGACAGATGCATGAACTTTTTGCCCCGGTGTTAGCGGCGGAAGGAAAAAAGTTTGAGGATGTGTACGAGGGAATAAAGCCAAGTCCCATTTCCTGTGGATATCGGAATAAAATGGAGTTTACCTTTGGGGATTCTTTTAAAGACGGCCCTCTGGCATTGGGTATGCATAAAAGGGGAAGTTTTTATGATATTGTAAATGTGGAAAACTGTAAGATTGTGGATGCGGATTACCGGAAAATTTTAAAGACGGTGAGGGAATTTTTTGCAGAGAGGGAGATTCCTTTTTACCACAGGTTAAGGCATGAGGGCTATCTGCGTCATCTACTGGTAAGGAAAGCAGCAAAAACAGGGGAAATTCTTATTGATTTGGTTACTACTACCCAGAGGGAAGGATTTGACGAGGAGGCACTGCTGGGTGAATTTGCGGATATGTTAAAGGCAGTGCCTTTTTGCGGAAAGTTAGCCGGGATTCTTCATACGAAAAATGACAGTCTGGCGGATGTTGTAAAAAATGAGGGGACAAAGATTCTTTTTGGAGAAGATTTTTTTTATGAGGAATTGCTGGGATTGAAATTTAAGATTACTCCTTTTTCTTTTTTTCAGACAAATTCTCTGGGGGCGGAAGTGCTTTATGAGACGGCAAGGGATTTTATAGGCGATAAGGCAGGGAAGGAGAGCAGGGTTTTTGATTTGTACAGCGGGACGGGCACTATTGCCCAGATATTTGCCCCGGCGGCAGGACATGTTATCGGGGTGGAGATTGTAAAGGAGGCTGTGGCGGCTGCCAGGGAGAATGCCGGGATTAACGGTTTGCATAACTGTGAGTTTATTGCCGGGGATGTGCTGGCCGTGTTGGATGACATTGAAGGAAAGCCGGATTTTATTGTGTTAGACCCGCCCAGGGACGGGATTCATCCTAAAGCCCTTCATAAGATTATCCGTTACGGGGTGGAAAATATGGTTTACATTTCCTGTAAGCCTACAAGCCTGGTGCGGGATTTGGAGGTTTTGCAGGCTGCCGGATACGAGGTGAAGCGGATGAGCGGGGTGGATATGTTTCCTTTTACAGGGAATATTGAGACTGTTGTCCAGTTGTACCACCAAAAGTCTACCGAGTATTTTCATGTCGATTATGAGCCACAGAATGGTGATTACTTAGATAAGATGCCAGCTACAGCAACTTATCGAGAGATTAAACAATGGGTATACGATAATTATAACGGTATGAAGGTATCTTCCCTGTATGTGGCTCAGATCAAGCAAAAATATGGGATCATTGAAAGAGAATGCTACAATAAGCGAAAGTTGGAGAATGCCAGAGTGCCCCAATGTCCGTCAGATAAGAGAACCGCCATTGAAGCAGCCTTGAAACATTTTAAGATGATCTGACTATGAAGGGATGCATTTGGTGTATCCCCTCTTTAGAGGCGTTCAGGGCACTAGTAGTACGTCCTTAAAATCCTTGTACAAATAAGCAATATATAGTATAATGGTTGTATCAATATTATTTAGGA
>CANRJF010000174.1 GCA_947630855.1 uncultured Lachnospiraceae bacterium | reverse complement strand
GGCAGCAGAAAAAGAAATCAGGGAAATTGCAGAAAAAGAAACAGGGTTTTACAGGATAGAGCAAAGGGGGACGGGCAGTGAAAATCTGGCAGATATCAATCGAATATGGGATATGGGACAGTACAGTTCTTCTTTGTATTCTTCCTCTTTTCATGCCAGTTACAGGAATTTCAGGAAGGAGACATTTATGTTAGAGCAGCCCAACCGGAATATTTTAATGCAGCCTGTTTCGGAAAATCCTGTTTTTCAAAGGCTTATGGGCGTAAAATATATTGTTTCCAGAGAGGATATTTTGGGATACGAAAAATGTAAAACATCAGAGAACATTCCTATTTATAAGAGGAAGGATGTGCTTCCTGTTGCTTATGTGACAGACAGGGTAATTGGGGAATCCACATTTGAGCAGTTGGAATTTCCCTGTAACCAGCAGGTGCTTTGGGACTATGCCGTTGCCAGGACAGGAGAAGAGCGGGCAGATATGAAGGATAAGCTGCGGCAGGAACTGATATCTTTGGAACCGGAAATTCTTAAGTGTTTTGATGCAGAAGATACAATGGAAAAGACAAAGGATGGATACCACATTCAGACAGATAAGAGAAGGGATGTTTTTCTTGATATTTTAAAGCCCGGGGAAGGGGATATTTTGTTTTTACAATTTGATGTGAAAAATAACAAAAAATCAAAAGATGTTTCCATATGGGTGGAGAATGTGGAAAATAAGCTGTCTTCGGCTGCGCATATTTACTTTAATGAAAACAGGAAGTTTACCTATGCACTTAACCTGGAACATGACAAAAAGGAGATTCTTTTGGGACTGGGGCCAGGAGATTATGAAATATGTAATATAAAGTGTTTCCTGGGAAAATTTCGTGACAGGCCGGAAAAATTATGCCAGGCCAAAGTGGATATTGATAAAAATAAAACAAAGGGAAATGAAATTGTGGGAAGTGTGAATGTGGAAAAAAAGGGGTATCTGATAACTTCCATTCCCTATGAGGATAATTTTGAAGTGGAACAAGACGGAAAAAAGGTACCATATGAGAAGGTGAACACCGCTTTTTTGGGGATGAAAATAGACAGGGGCAGGCATGAAATCCGTATAGTTTACCATGCACCGGGGTTTTTGGCAGGGAAGCGGATGTCTGCTTTCGGGGTGGTGTGTTTCTTTTTTCTTCTGCTTTGCCGTAAAAGAGATTATAGTTTTACAAAGAATTATTAAATAAAGAAATATAAATATACTTGACAAATAAGTTATATATGTTACAATATAGAAAAACAAATCTATACAAAAAGTGCAAAGGCATAAGATGCACAGCAAAATTATACCCGTGAGCCAAATGATTTGCCAACAGGTATTCTCTGTTTCCCAAAAAAACAGCAAATCATTTGGCAAATGTGTATGCTCTGGAGTATAACAGGAGGAAGAGAAGATGTGTAAGTGTTTGTATGAATATGATGAAGAAAAACATATCAGAAATGAGCGCAGAATCGCTTTTGAGGAAGGGGAAAAAAGTGGGGCAGAAAAATACAAGCAACGGATAGAGAAAGCAGAAAAAGAGGCAGAAATGTTAAAGGAAGAATTAAAGCGTCTGCGGGAAGAAAACTTAAAGTTAAAAGAAGCCAGCAATAAGAAACCAAACTACAACGTAGAAAGCAGGTGATTGTATGGGTATGGGTATGAGCGATGAGCAATTTGAGGTTTATAATGCGCTTTTAAACTTCCTTGATGAACTGATTGACAGAGAAAAGGATGAAAGTGAAAAAGAGAAATTTAAAATACGAAAAAGAAATATTCTTGCAAACAATAAAGAAATAAACTAAATAACGGTAACTAAGAGTGTAAAGTCTTTTGATTCATTAAGGCTTTACACCTTTTAATTTTATACTTTGCTACAAAAAGATTAAAAAAATATACTTGCCAAATAAAAGAACACATGCTATAATGCAAAAAAGCATATTTTCTACAAGGAAAGCCAGCCTTTCCGAATCTATTTATTCAAAGAACATTCATTGATATTCAGAAAATCTATGCTTGAACCCCAAAGAAAGCAGGAGATTCTGAAAACCTCCTGCACAAACAAACCATACAGGAGGAAAATGGATGGCAGAAATACAAAAAAACTATAAGGATACCGTGTTCCGCATGATATTTAGGGAAAAGGACAAGTTGCTGACATTGTACAATGCAGTAAACGGGACACACTACAACGAACCCGAGGAACTGGAGATTACCACGCTGGAAAATGCAGTGTACATGAACATGAAAAACGATATATCATTTGTTCTGGATTTTTCACTGAACCTGTACGAACACCAGTCTACGGTAAACCCCAACATGCCGCTAAGGGATTTATTTTATTTATCAAAGACGCTGCAGAATCTGACGAAGGATGAAGATTTGCACAGTTCCAGGCAGATATATATTCCCATGCCCCAGTTTGCGTTATTCTATAACGGAGTAGATAAACAGCCGGAGCAGTGGGAACTGAAACTTTCGGATGCTTATAAGAAGCCCGCCGGAAGGGAAGAAGTGCCTTCCATGCTGGAGCTGACGGTAAAGGCGTACAACGTGAATTACGGAAAGAACAAGAAACTGATGGAAGCCTGCCGGACGCTGGAGGAATACGCCATATATGTAAGCAAAATCAGGAAATATGCCAAAATAATGCCGATTGAAGAGGCAGTGGAAAGGGCAGTAACGGAATGCATCAACGAAGGAATCCTGTCAGATTTCTTGAGAAAGAACAGAGCGGAGGCAATAGAGATGAGCCTGTATGAGTATAATGAAGAACTTCATATCAAAAATGAGCGCAGAATAGCCTTTGAGGAAGGGGAAGTAAAAGGAGAAGAAAAGCAGAGAAAGAGGGCAGAGAAGGCAGAAAAAGAGGCCAAAGAGCAGAGACAGCGGGCGGAACAGCAGACGCAAATAGCAGAACAGCAGACGCAACGTGCAGAGAAGGCAGAAAAAGGGGAAGAAGAGCAGAGACAGCGGGCGGAACAACAGACGCAGCGGGCAGAAAGAGCAGAGGAAGAAATAAAGCGTCTGCGGGAAGAAATATTCCAGTTAAAAAGCAGGTGACAATCAATATTGTATCAATGCACATATTTTTCATGTAATTCTGTCAAATATCACAAAAATACTGTTACCATTTGGATAAACTGGAAATCATTCCCATCTATTTCTAAAATATTTCAGTCTTTTTTCACAAAAATTTCAAAATCTTTAAAAAACCTCTTGCAAAATAAAAATAATATGATACACTGTTAGAGTAAATTGTTTATTTAGCCAATACTCAATGGGAAAAACAAGGAGGAAAAATTAAAATGAAGATTATGAAAAGGCTAACATGTATTGTTCTTGCACTTACTTTAGCACTTGGCGTATTTATTGTACCATCTGATTCAGTAGAGGCAAAGAGTAAGAAGAAATCTAAAACCGAGACAATGAAGATGCATGTGACTCTTAATGCGGAATCAGAGTTATGGACTGGTATAACGTATTATTACAAAAATGCAGGTGATACTATCAAAGCTAAAAGCTTAAAGTCCAGCAGTAAGGATTTAGTTGTAAAGCAGACTTATCAGAAAGATGTAAGCGAGCTTATGCAATATGTTCCTTATACAACTACATATCCTGATGGTAGCCAGTATAACAGTGAGGGTCAGTTTTATGATGAACTTACCAAGACATATTTGTTTATCAATACGCCATCACGGACAAACAGTTATGCTGAATTGGATATGTGGGTAAAGAAAGCCGGTACTTATACAGTATCTTTTGATGTAGTAGGTGCTGACGGGAAGAAGAGATATACCCAGAAGATCACAGTAGTTGCTGATGATAAGAAAGCAGTTGCATCAATCAGCTTTGCCGGAAAGAAATTAAATGTTTCTAATACTACATCTGATGATGGGATTTTTACCACAAAGAAAAAAGGTAAAATTAATGTTAAGATGAACAAAGGATACAAATTAAAGAGAATTGAGTATCTTATTGGACAGGAACAAAGAGTAGATGAATATGGTGATCCTTATACAGTAAATATCTGGCAGCAGGTAAAAAATAACAAAAAAATATCTTTACCAGTAGTATTAAATACGCAGGGTGATAATGACAGCAGTGACAAATTAGCAGCAGGAACGAATAAAGAAGACTATTGGTATACAGGAGTACCTGATGCTGATGGTAATAAGTCTAAAAAGTATCTGTATTCTTACTGGAGAAAGACATTTGCAAAGAATGCTACTACTGTTCGCGTATATTACAAAGATACTGCTTATGCATCCTCATATGGATATAAAGATTATTATACAAGAGTATCTTTTGACATCACCAGATTAGGCAAATAATTTCAGTGAATTGTTAATTTTCAATATTTCCATTTTTTACAAATTTAAATAAACAGTTTACAATCCCCCTATTCTAATATAGAATAGGGGGAAAATTAATTTTAGCATTGTATTCGAGAGGGTACGAAACAGATACCGCCATCCTATATATTGAATAATTCATCAAAATCAATTTTGATATTGGGGAAATGAACTATCCGCAGCTCATTTTTATTATTTTCTGTAATAGTTTTAAAAAGATGGTATTGTGGTTCCTGGTTTTCATCATAGTCAAGATTATAAATTTCTACCTCCCTTTTCTCCCAATTTACAATCCAATATTCGTCTATCTCCATTTTACGATAGATTTCCATTTTTTCACCACGGTCATATTTTTCAGTAAATTTTGAAACAACCTCCATTACAAAACGTGGAACATCAAAAAATGAGTTTCCCTTTTTTGCATGTACCCTGCAATTTATAGTTGCATCCGGAATAACTGTTTTTTCTTCACCGTCAACTATCCATTTATATTGAACATTATCAGGATATACTTTGCAGATATTTCCTTTTAGTTGATTATATACAATAGATGTAAATGCCGTTATAACATCGGAATGCTCAATACAAGTTCCTGCCATATCTGTCAGAACAAGTTTATTCATAAATATACACCTGCTAACTTAATTGATATATATAGTATAACAGAATCAGGGGCAAATTGCCACACTCCATTATATCCTTTTTTTATATGCAAAAATGTTGTTTTAATAAACAGTTTACAACTCTCCAATTCTATGTTAGAATAGTTGAGTGTTAAATTTAGCCCATATTCGGTGGATGGACGCTCCGACCTTCCTCTGAGTATAACACCATTGGGGCGATGAAATAATTAGGAGGATTATCATGATAGCAAAAGAAAAGAAACAGGCAATTATTGCAGAGTATGGAAGAACCCCGGGAGACACAGGTTCACCGGAAGTTCAAATCGCAATTCTTACGGCAAGAATCCAGGAACTGACAGAGCATTTAAAAGTCAACCCCAAGGATCATCATTCCAGAAGGGGACTTCTTAAGATGGTAGGCCAGAGACGTGGATTGTTAGCATATTTAAAGAAATGCGATATTGAAAGATATCGTTCTTTAATTGAGCGTTTGGGCCTCAGAAAGTAATGATATTTCAACAACCTCGTTGCCCGCAGCGGGGTTGTTGGCTGTTATGCAGGGAAGGAGGGCAATTCCTTCCTTATTATAGTATCAATTGGCAAAAGAAACGCCCGAGACCACTTCTATGCACATCTTTTGGGTGGGTGTAGAAGTAGTTTCGGTAGCTTTTGCCACAGTAAGCATAGAAGGAGAAAAAATATGTACAAAAGTTTTTCAATGGAACTTGCCGGCAGAACCCTTACCGTAGATGTAGACAGGGTAGCAAAGCAGGCAAATGGCTGTGCATTTATGCACTATGGCGAGACAACCGTGTTGTCCACGGCAACTGCATCTGACAAACCCAGGGAGGGAATCGATTTTTTCCCGTTAAGTGTGGAGTTTGAAGAAAAATTATATTCCGTGGGCAAAATTCCCGGAGGATTTAACAAAAGAGAAGGGAAAGCCTCGGAAAACGCCGTTCTTACGGCAAGGGTGATTGACCGTCCCATGCGTCCCCTGTTCCCCAAGGATTACAGGAATGACGTAACACTAAATAATATGGTCATGAGTGTGGACCCGGAATGCCGTCCTGAGTTGGTGGCTATGTTGGGAGCATCCATTTCTACCAGTATTTCGGATATTCCTTTTGACCGCCAGTAATGATTAATTTGCTGTTGTCTAACAGCTTTCTTTCTGCATTCATCAGAACAGTATTTGCTATGCCAGTTTTCAGGTTTGAACATCTTGCCACAAATAAGACACTTTTTATAAGGCGAACTT
>CANRJF010000173.1 GCA_947630855.1 uncultured Lachnospiraceae bacterium | reverse complement strand
TTGCATTCCGGTGGAGGCAAGGCTTTATGACCCGCCCCAATATGAGCATGAAGTGGTGCGTAAGCGCCACGAGAATGCGAATATGGGGCAGATTGTGGAAGCGCGAAGCGCGGAACAATCTGGTATCAAGTTTTGACCTTAACATCATTCTATCAATGGTAGATGGCAAAGTCAACTCCTATGCCAATTCCATGTAAAACCGCAGCATCTCTTTCCCCTCCCTGATTTCTTCCCGCTCAAAGGTAAATCCCAGATTGCGAAGCAGCCTTAAGGAAGCCTCATTGCCCTTCTGCACAAAACAGTATACCCTCTCAAATCCTGTATCCGCCCCTTTTGCATAGTCCAAAATCGCTTTACAAACCTCCGTTGCATATCCCCTGCCCTGATATTTCACATCAATCATATAACCCATTTCCAACAGATATTCGTCCTCCGCCACATTTGGGTGGATTCCTGCCCTGCCAATTAATTCATGGGTTTTGCTGTCCATCACAAGCCACATGCCGTACCCGAAATATGGATATATATTCTCAATGTAGGCTTTGGTGTATGCTGCTTCATCCTCCCAGTCATAGAGGGGGGAGATATAATCCGTAATCCCCTTTCCCTCATAAAGCCGGAACAGGGCAGGCAAATCTTCCATGGTCATCTCCCGAAGATAACACCGTCTGGTGTCAATGACACGCCAGGGTATGCCGTGTTTTCGCTGGTACACCCGCTCTAAAAAGTAAAAATCCACTTCTTCAAAACCCTCCACCAGAAAATCCGCCTCAAACAAATCCTGTTCATTTTGCGGATTTCTGTATGCCACCACAGCAAGGGGCAGATGTTTTACTTCTTCCAAAACATCATCGGAAGATGTGATTAACAGGGAATCCTCCGGCACTATTCCACGTTCTTTTAAGTTTTCCCAAAGGGAATCTTTTTCCATCAAAGATATATCTATCTCCACAAGGTCATGTTCCATTGCGCTGCGGAACAGACTGCAGATATCGGGAGGCATTTTTCCATCCCCCCACAATTCTTTTCTGTCATATAAAATATATTTCAGATTTGCCATAAAAATCATTACCTTTCGTATCTGTTCAATGCCTTTGCAGATACTGCCTTTCTATACAAACAGACATTTTTATTGTATCACAAACTGTTTACAGGATGGGAAAAAAATAAGATATACATTCGCTGCCCCATATGCTAAAATGAAATTTGCCATATGGGAGGTAGAAAGATGCGGACAGAAAATGAAATATACAAACTTATTTTAGATATTGCCCAAAATGACCATAGAATTAAAGCCGTTTATATGAACGGTTCACGAACAAACAAAAATGTTCCGAAAGATATGTTTCAGGATTATGATATTGTCTACGTAGTGGAAAAAACAAAGGATTTTATTGAAGACAAAGATTGGATTAACCGTTTCGGGGAAATCCTTTATATGCAGTATCCAGATGAAAATCCTTATTTTCCCAGTAACAAAGATAATTCTTATGCATGGCTGATGCAATTTGCAGACGGGGTCAGAATTGATTTGACTGTACAATCTGTAAATTATGCATTACATTCTATAAAAAATGATAAACTGTGCAGGATTTTACTTGATAAGGAAAATATACTGCCTCAAATAGAACCGGCAACAGACTGCGATTATTGGGTTACAAAACCTACAAAGGAACAGTTTTTAGCTGCCTGCAATGAATTTTGGTGGTGTACGAACAATCTCGCAAAAGGTTTGTGGAGGGAAGAAATGCCCTATGTGCAGGATATGACAAATTACTGTGTCAGAACTGAGCTTATCAAAATGCTGAACTGGAAAGTCGGGCTTATAACAAATTGGTCAGTAAGCACGGGAAAATCTTCCAAGTATTTATATAAGTGGCTTTCTAAAGAAGAATGGCAAATGTTTCTGTCAACATATTTTGACTGTGATATAAATAATGCATGGAAAGCAGTTTTTATAATGTGCGATTTATTTATGAATGTGGCACGGTATGTAGGAGAACGGCTTGGATACGGGTATAATGAGGAAGAAGGTGCTCGTGCCCTGCATTATTTGAAGCATCATATCTGATCCGTACCCTTACAGATATGATGCCAAAATGCATGAAAATCGTTTCAAGAGGGTATTTTTGCACGCCTGAATTTACCTTTTAATATCCCAATATCCGTCTATTTCCAAAAAATCTTTTGCTGTTTCTTTAGCAAATGACAGCCCGTTATCGCTATTCGTAAGAACCAATACATATTTATCCTGCAAAGGATATAACACAAAAAGGCTTTGGAAACCGGGATTGATGCCGGAATGCCAATAAGTTTCTCCTTTGCTCTCATATTCTATGGCAATACCAAGCCCCCAGCTATTAATGGTATCAATATTGACAGCAGCAGAAAACATATCTTTGACAGTTCCATCACCACTATAATATTGCTTCATTAATTGCTGGCAAAACGCAGCCATATCTTCACTTGTAGATTTTAAAGTGTATGCACAATTTGGTTCTTTTGCCACTATATCATTTGTAACCGGTATGCTGACTGGAATTGTAAAACCTAAAATCATAATGAAAATTATTACTGTTGGTATGCCTGCATAAAAAAGTCTAGTGTTCTTTCGGGTAAGTAATAAGAATACTCCCATAAATGCAAAGCATACCAAAAAAATAACCACTACTTTCGATACAAAAACGAACAAAAGAAACAATGTGTTCACAATGCCTGCTATAACGAAACAAACAGGCAGGCTGCTTCTATAAGTAAAAAATCTGAATTTTGTTATCTTCCCTATAATGAAAGAAAGCAACAGAAGTACAATAAGTACGATAATAAAAGCAGTAAATATATATATTACAACCGAGGATAGCTTCATATAAGGAGTAACTGTTTTCATATGTTCAAAAGTGCTGTTATGCATTCCCAAAGGCTCAAAGACATAATATTGCGCTGCCTGTTCTATCGTCATACCGCTGACGTTTTCAATTACATTTTGTAAATAAATATATCCAACCCCGGAATAACAAAATTTTTCACCGGGGTCTGAATATATTTTCTTGTCAACACCCAATTCAAAAGAAGGGGAAAAACCTGCTGTATGGCATAATAATTGTTTCAAAGTTATGTCATATATTCTTTCATCATCGGTAAGCAGATCGGTATCTAAGAAAGAGGCGATTTTGTCCTCGAGATTAATTTTTCCCTCGTCCACTAACTTTAAAGCGATATAGGCACTGATGACCTTTCCATTGGAAGCAAGTTCAAATACAGACTTTTCGTTTATTCCATTGCCATAATTCAAAAATACAATTTTATTGTTTTCATAGTAAGCAATGGAATATCCATTTACATCATAACTATCAGCCATCTTCTCCGTTGCCTGTGCGCCATGAACTAAGATACCCATCCATATTCCCCATACAATTATTACAAATACCATGACTATTTTTTTCATAAGCTACCTCATTTCATCATTTTTTTCCAACAAAGACATGATGCTAATATATAAGCTGTGAATTAAGGTTTTCTCATTAAAATCCACACCTAATTGTGACATACTCTTTCCCAAATAGCATTTAGAAAGAGTTACATCCCGTATAATGCCATCAAAGGAAGCTATGATAAAAGCCATGACATCTTCTATCGGCATAACAGGCTTAAAATATCCATTCTCTGTCCCTGTTCTAATAGTTTCTGATGCACATTGTGTTAAATACCCAAAAGTTGATGAAGTAGTCACATTTTTGTTAATTCGTTCTCTTCTCTCCGGGTTATACGCAAAAAATGTACTAAGTTCAAAAAGCAATTTATTATAACTTATCAGCATCCTGGAAAAATACTGTTCAGAAATCAAAAACAAATTGTGGAGAATAACATCTGGAGAATTGCCGGATTTCATAATTTCATCTATCTGCTCAATGTAGTTTCCCTGTAAATTTGCTTTATCAATGAGTGCCGCAAGCACTAAATCAATATTATTAAAATATTTATATACTCCCCCCTGACTCATGCCCGTTTCTGTTACAATGTCTGTCATTGTAATATCATAAGCCGGCTTTCGCTTACATACTGCAAATGCGGCATCTAAAATCTGGCTTCTTTTATTTTCCAGATATTCGTCTTTAACTTTTGGCATAACATTCCTCTCCTATTCCTGAGCTTGCAAAAACGACAGTGTTATCGTTTTTACAATATCATACTTTACCCACATAAGCAAGTAATATCTTGTTTTGTCATTTAGTTCTCTCCCTCTAAGACGTCTTATCAAGATGGCAGCTTTTTTGCCCTTCACTTATACATTGTAATAACTTTCAAGTTTATTCAAATCTTTTTCGATTTCTACAAAAAATTTTTGACAGGTTTCCGTTAATCTCCCTGACGTTGTTCAAGGATACGGACTTATTGATTCTGCCATATCCACAGGTTACTGTTAAAATGCCGCAAAAAAGCAGAGAAATAAGTCTGAACAATCAGTTATTTCCCTGCATTATAGCCATACTATAAAATCTTTATTCTGTCCTATACTGTTTGAAGTCCTGCAATCGCATATTTTAATGAAACGCAGTACGCCCTCTGTCATTCGGAACCGCCCATGCCCCCTCGCTATAAGTCCGGGCAGTCCGCAGAAGCAAAGGTTATGCATCTCTGCGGAATAGGGTGTAAAGATTATATTTGTATATCTAATGTGCTGCCCGAAGATGATTTTTTCACAAATGTATTGCCACTTTTGACAAGCTGGCTTTCTACGGCCTCTCTTGTGATACCGTCCAATGCTCCGGAAGGTACTGTGTTACCGTATTCCCATGTTGGATCAACTGCCTTAATCGCTGATGCAAATGCCTGCGCATATGCCGAATGATACTGCTGCAATGTATAACCTGCTGACAGCCTGTCGTCTGACTTCATCTGCCTATACATATCCATATAAATTTCTGTCTTTCCCTTTCCGTCCCCCATTCCATTACGGTACAAAAAATTATTTCTCACAGCTTCAAACATTTTATCCTTGCTGCTTTCGGGAATATCAATAATCTTTTTATAGCTGTCACCTGTTTCATCCGTTACACAAAGACCGGTCAATCCATCTGAATCGACAAATTCTCCCCTTGAATTGTAATTTTTCATTAAATTCTTAATTGCCTGCACATTTGTAAACATATTGCCCGTGCAGCCGCTCTTTTTCATCTGCTCAATAACCGCTTTATATCGTTTACTGCTCGTATCAATCCCCGCCGCTTTCAACTGTGACTGTATGGAACTGCTGTTTAATTGTGAAAACTGAAACATACCTGGTAAGGTTGAACTCCTTCCCCATGATGTCTTTGTTCCCCCAAACATACTTTGAAATAAAAAACCGTAATTAGCAATATTCGGCATAATATCATCCTCCTTGATAAAAATATTTTTGTGCCAGCCTTGGCCTGCTTATAAAGGAACACCCTCTTATGCACCTCTGTGGTAAAAATTATATTTTCAAATCCAGATTCGCGCCAACCTGTGGCTGATCTTTCACAGTGGTTTTGCCCGCATCTTCTTCCTGGGCAGCTTCGATGATTGTTTTCATATCTGTGTCATTCAGATAAATCGTGCCATCTTTGGAAGCAGCCATTTTTTCATTTATGAGCTGTTCGGCCTTGTTATAGGCTGAGCCACCCTCTGCCTTTTTCGTAGTTTCTGCCTCTGCCTTTTCCGCTTTCTTTTCTTCTAATGTTTCCTTTAATTTTTCTTCCTTTTCTGCTGCCCTTTCTTTTGTCTTTTCAAGCAGTTTCTCAGAATTTTTCTTCCTTTCTTCCCGGAGTTTGTCGCTCATGTTCAGCATAAAATCATTTCTATAATATCCAACGGAATGATATTTTCCGTTTTCATCTATGTAGCTATGCTTGTATACGACAGTCCAACCGCTGGCTTTATTGATGCTGTCTATCAGATTCATTGCCGATTCAACGCCTCTGATCAGTTCCTTCGTTTCCTTTGCCTGCTCCGGATCATTCTGCATTTTTTCCAGAAGTTTAGGATTAATGGTCAGGGTTTTACCGCTTTTCGCTGATGAGCAGCCGTTTCCAATCTTAAAATCTACGCTTGGAACAAGTTTGGCCAGTTCATTCGCATACTCTGTTGTACTTCTGGATTTACTGCTCTCTGCTGTCTCCTGTGTTTTCTCTGTTTCCTTCTTTTTCGTATTGTCTGCCATGCTCTGTGCCGTATAGTTGCTATAATTGTTTGTAATTTCCATCGCCATAATTTTTTCCTCCTTTTGCCCTGCTTTTTGGGCATACAGGTATACCCGCAGGGTGTTTCCTCCTTTTGCCCTGCTCTTTGGGCATACAGGTATACCCGCAGGG
>CANRJF010000172.1 GCA_947630855.1 uncultured Lachnospiraceae bacterium | reverse complement strand
GTTGAAAAACAGCATAAAAGAGATATTTTGTTTAACCCAACGGGTTATGCCTCAAAAGTAGGACGGAATCTGGTTTATAGGTAAAAATATCAAGACTATTTGCAAAAATGGACGAAGTTAGGTTCATGGATTCAGGTTATAGATAAAAAAGTTAATAAAAATTTTGTTGCATTAGCGGCAATAAGATAATAAAATGTAAACAGGAAAGTATGTATTGTTAAAGAAAAACCATACTATAATCTGCAGGCAGATTATAGTCATGTACTAACAAAGGAGGTGTTTATTATGGCAACTTCAAGCATTACGAAAAATTTTGTCATTTCCGGCAAGGAACAGGTGGAGATGTTTGTCAATGCGATTGAAGAATCTGCCCAAAACCGTCCTGAGCGTACTCCCATAGCTGCAAAGTTTATAAGGGGAGAGGCGGAAATGCTGAAATTTATGGAACAATGGGAGAAGTCGAATGTCAATAACGGATAAGTATCAAGTTACTAACATTCGTGAGTATTTGGGAAATCAAAATCCGAGGATTGGAGAGGAAAGGCTTATTCAAATCCTCTCCAATTTTTCTTGTCCAAAGAATCCGGATGTTGAACGGTTTTTAAAACAAAATTCCATAGAGTTTACAAAAAAGAACCAGTCAGTTACATATCTTGTTTTCTCTACGGAAGATTTTAAATTGCTTGGTTATTTTACAATTGCATTGAAACCGCTGACTGTCAGGGGTGAAACAGTAAGTAATACAATCAAAAGAAAACTTTTGCGTGTCAGCGAGTTAGATAAGAAGTCCGATACCTATACCATGTCTGCGTATCTGATTGCACAGCTTGGCAAGAATTATACGGATGGCAGGAATAGTAAAATTACTGGAAAGGACCTTATTGAACTGGCGTGGATGGTTATTGAGGAAATGCAGTACATGGGTGGTGGCATGGTAACATTTCTGGAAGCAGAAAATGAGGAAAAGCTGTTATCATTTTACCGTGAAAACCGTTTTTCACAGTTTGATACCCGTCAAACGGTGGGCAGTACGACAGAGCCGCATGAGCTTGTGCAGCTTTTGAGGCTGCTCTAAAAACAATTTAATAGTAACTGAAAAGTGCATGGAAAGTATTATTTACAATCTATGCATTTTTTTGTTTTATGGGAGATACCGTCTTGTATAAAAGATTCGTTATATTTTTCGTGTATATGTATAAGTTTCGCTGCTTAAGAGGAAATAGGAAAAATACATAAGATATTAGTATAAGCCAAATTAAATAACCATACGATTCACTTGCCTAAATTTCCATCTGCTGCGTTGTCGTCAATCGTCGTAGCCACCGCTACGACTCATTCCTCCGCCTTGCAGTCTGAAAAATTATTCTGCGTGAATCATAAAGGTATTTAATGTGGCTTATATTAGTGCTTGACAAAAGTTGAGCAAATGCTTAATATATAAGCGTAAGATATTAAAATACAAAGTATATTTTAAGAAACGGAGGTAAGGATGACAAAAAAGGAAGAACAGCACAAACTACGTAAATGGCAGATTTTGGATATTGCATTAAATCATTTTATCCGGTATGGATTTTATGGAACATCCACTAGGAAAATTGCAGAAGAAGCGGGAATAAGTTCAGGTCTGATGTTTCACTATTTTCCAAATAAACTGGCGCTTTATGAAGCATTAGTAGAAATTGGATGCGAAAAAATGACAATTGATAATGGCGAAGGCGAGTCGCCGATGATGTTTTTCGAAAAACAGGTTGAATGGTTTTTATCTGTGGCAACACAAAATAATTTTTCATCAAGGATGTTTGTTTTTATGGGACTGGCAGCCATAAATGCAAAGGATGTTTCTGAGCGGGCAGCTCAAATAATAAAAGAGCATGATGTTGAGGCAATGAGTGTTCCATATATAGTAAAAGGGCAGGAGTTAGGAGAAATCAGACAAGGGGATCCTTTGACGCTTTCGGTATTATTTTATAGTAGTATTCAGGGATTTGCGGAGACCTTAGTTGCCAGGGATAATTTGAAATTGCCGGAAAAGGAATGGTTCTTAGCTGTGTTAAGGAATGAAAATAGAGAGTAAAGGAGGTAAGTGAAAATGAATGAAAAGGTAAGTAATCGAGAAAAAATTACGCTAGCGGTATTTATATTTGTGACAATCACGGCAGGAATTTTCGGATGTTTGTTGGATCAAGTACTTACAGAACAACCAGAAGGCAATTCGCTGGGAATGGGATTATGGTTAATACTTCCTTTTTTCACAGGTATTGTACTGCAAATTATCAACAAGGATTTAAATAGAATCGGCATTCGGCCAAATTTTAAAAGTAATTTGAAATGGTATGCAATTGCAGTTCTCATCTTTCCCTGCATAACGTTGGTTAGTGTGATTTTGGCAAAAGTTAGTGGAGGATTAATTGTAAGCGAGATTGAGTTAAATGTATTATTGGCATTGATTCTTACCACATTTTTTGCAAATTTTATAAAGAATATATTTGAAGAATTTGCATGGAGGGGATGTTTGTTTATATACCTAGAAAAAACAGGAATGAATGATTGGCATTTGTATTTGACTAATGGTTTAATCTGGGGAATGTGGCATATTACATACTATATGTTTTTCCTGCCGGACGGATATTTTACAGAGATTAGCAGACCAATGATGGTGATAGTAGGAATTATATTAATGATTTTCTGGACACCAATGTTTGTAGAAATACGCAGACTAACGAATTCTGTATGGCCTTGTGTTATCCTGCATTCAATGGAAGATGCAATACCTACTATGTTGTTTGTAACAGCTAATGTATTTCAGATTGAGGAAAGATATTCTGTTATACTAGACCCAATATCTGGAATAGTGCCGACGGTGTTAGTATTTTTTATTGGATTAGGATTAAGAAAATGTCGAATGAAGCGAGAGCAGCGGTAAAGAATAAAAACTTTTCGCAATAAAATAACAAAATTTTATTGTCACTGTCGTAGGTAAAAACTAATTTGGTGAGGTGTTGTATATGTTTAAAGTAGTTGTGTTTGATTTTGATTATACATTGGGAGATTCTACAAATGGTATTGCATTGAGCATAAATTATGCGTTAGAACAACTTGGTCATACTACTAAAAATATTGATGAAATAAAAAAGACAATAGGATTATCACTAAAAGAAACCTATTTTTCGTTGACAGGAAGCAATGATTTAAAAGAAACGGAACAGTTTGTAAAGTTTTTTAAGGATAAAGCCGATGATGTTATGGTTAAAAATACCATATTATATGCAGGAGTAAAAGAGACATTATCAAAACTGAGAGAAAACGGATATAAAATTGCAATTGTTACAACAAAATTTCATTATAGAATTGAACAGATATTAAATAAATACAATGCGTATAAATTGATAGATGTTATTGTGGGAGCGGAAGATGTTAAAGTTGAGAAACCTAATCCCGAAGGATTGCTTTGGGCTATTAATTATTTGGGAGTAGAAAAAACGGATGTGCTTTATATAGGAGATAGCATTGTTGATGCAAAGACTGCTGAAAACGCTAAAGTTAAATTTGCGGCCGTATTGACCGGAACAACTTCAAGCACAGAATTCGGAAGTTGTAGTAATGTATACATAGGTAAGAATGTAACGGATGTTTGTAATAATGTTTTGGCTTTGGTAGAAATGTGAGTGTGATTGTGGTATTCTGTACAAATATAGATTTTAGTCGGGAGGTATTTTTATGGCCATTTAGAGATTGAATGTTCTGGAAAACTTGCGTTATGTTCAGTAGAATTTAAAGCGGCAGTAAAGCATAGAGAAAATGAAATATTGTCTTTTTGCGAACAAATATAGAAATATACAAAAATAATTTTGTTTAACCAATCGCTACCACAATCAAAACAGAATAGTAACACATGATAAGAATAGTATTTTGGAGAAAAAAATGATAAAAGCTATATTTTTTGATTTGTTTTTTACATTAATTATTCCTGCTTATGACAAAGAAAATAATGAGTTTGAGATAGTGAACCTGTCCATGCATGAATGGGAAAAATATGCAGAGGCTGATTATCATATCACAGATTTTGCAGAAATATTGAATATTATGCAATCGCAGGAATGTGGACTATGAAATTTTCCCGATACATACAGCCTTATGGGGCAGGACGAAGTATCTAAAACTTATTCCTTTCCAAAATCATATGTCAGTTACCGCAAGCCGAGAACAGTCAGCGCAGAGCAGAAGGAGCGGGCAAGGCATATGTTGATTGAACAAAATAAGGCAAAGGGAGATTAAGCAAAATTTAATGGACTTGTGAAAGTATTTGTGGTAAGATAACGATATTTAACAATTCAATGAATGGGCAATTTGAGGGAGGAAAATATGAGCGATAATTTAGTTCCGTTTTGGGAAAAATCATATCAAGAATATGATACTATTACATTTTCCAACAAACCTAATTCAACTATTACTGAATTTGAGCACTTAATCAACAATCCGTCAAAGGTATTGGAGGCAGGATGCGGCGAGGGTCAAAATGCCATATATTTAGCCAGGCAGGGACATCATGTTGATGCGTTTGATTTGTCTGAACATGGAATTGCAAAGTTAAAACATTTTTGTGAATTATCCAATGTACAAGTAAACGCATTTGTAGCAGATTTAACTACATATCAATTTGTACAGTATTATGACATGATTATTTGTTTTGGAACATTGCATTTTGTATCTAAGAATGGGTGGAAAAAATTTATAAATAACGCAAAAGAACATACAAATATAGGTGGCATTCATATAATTCAAATATTTACAGATATTGTACCAGCATCTGAGGATATTGCACCATTTGCAATTGGTCTAGCAAAAGACGGGGAACTTAAAGAGTTGTATGCTGATTGGGAAATATTGCAGTTTAAATCATATGTGTTTGAAGATGAACATCCAAATGTGCCGAAACACTTGCACGCATCAAACAAAATTGTTGCTAGGAAAGTAAAATAACAAAATTGGAAGTTTACGGAGAGAATATATATGCTTGAAAAAATGAATGAGTTTTTTAACAAACGAATTGGCGGGTATGAAGAACATCAACTTTATGTGATAGAAGGCGCACAAGAATTTTATCCTTATACTGCTTCGTGTTTGCCCATATGGGACAGTACAGAAGTGTTGGATTTAGGGTGCGGAACAGGTTTGGAGCTTGATTTTTATTTCAAGCGTAATCCCACCGCAAAAATAACAGGGATAGACCTTGCGGAGGATATGCTCAAAATATTAAAAAATAAATTTTCAGATAAAGAACTTACTGCCATTTGCGGTTCATATTTTGATATTCCTTTTGGGAAAGAATGTTATGACGCAATCGTATCTGTTGAGTCCTTACACCATTTTACCAAAGAGCAAAAGTCTTTTCTTTACAAAAAAACATATCAAGCATTGAAACACAACGGTTATTTAATTTTAACCGATTATTTTGCAGAAACAGACGAGCTGGAATGTTTTTACAGACAAGAACTGATGCGGTTAAAATTAGAGCAGGGAGTTTGTGACGATGAATTTTATCATTATGATACGCCATTAACAAAGACGCACGAGTTAGAGGTTTTGGAGGAAGCAGGATTTTCTTCTGTCAAGATACTTGCTGAATGGGGTGCTACTGCTAGTATAAAAGCTATCAAGTAAGTCCCAATTTGTCTAAACAATCATTGCCACAATCACAGCTAAATAAGTAGCACAGCGTCAGAGCGTATAGAAAGTCAGGAAAAACTTTATATAATTTAGTTTTCAAAAGGCATTGTCTAATGTATAATGAAAGCAATGAAAGAAGGTGGTTTTTTGGGTACAACAGAGCAGACACATCAACAGGATTTAGAGCGTCTGAAATCACTCCGATATATGGACGATGATTTTATGACTGTCTGCCTTGCAGATAATTTTGAGGGTGTGGAACTGATACTTCGGATTGTTTTGGGACGAGAGGATATAATAGTTAAATCCATTCGCACACAGGAACCAATGAAGAACTTACAAGGGCGTTCTGCTATTTTAGACGTTCATGCAGTTGACAGCACCAAGAAAGAGTTTTGTTGAAATTCAAAGGAAAGATGCAGGAGCAGGCGCAAAAAGGGCAAGACACAACAGCAGCTTATTAGACGCGCATATATTAAAACCCGGAGATGATACGGAGGATATTCCCGACAGCTATGTAATTTTTATTACAGAGAATGATGTTATGGGAAAAAACCAAGCCATATATCATATACAACGGTATGTGGAAACCAACGAGGGAAATGAATTGTTTGGTGATGGTTCGCATATCATATATGTTAATGGGAAATATAGGGGCAATGATGAAGTTGGTAAGCTAATGCACGATTTTTCATGCACTAACCCCGACGATATGAACTATGAAACGCTTGCTAAAAGGGCACGATATTTTAAGCA
>CANRJF010000171.1 GCA_947630855.1 uncultured Lachnospiraceae bacterium | reverse complement strand
AAAAATATGCTTCCCTCTGTTATGCCGTGTCTTTCGCAGTACCCTTTTAAAAGAGTGATTAAGCTGTCCGGCAGGTAAATTTCCCTGATTTTTCCCTTGTTGTTTACTGTGATATGGCCCGTTCCAATATTTTCCGCTTTAAAATATTTCAGTTCGCTGATGCGGATTCCTGTTAATGCAAGTGTCTTCATAATGGAATAATATTTATCATCCCCGTGTTTTCTTGTGTAAATAAGCATCTGAAGGTAATCGCCCTCACTGATTACATTTTCTATGCTGCCATGCCTTTGAATGCGTTCTGTTTTTACCGCGCACCTTCCGCTTCCGCAAAAGCGCAGGTAGCGGTTTACGGCAATAATCTGCTGGTTTATGGTTGCCACCGCCAGGCCTGACTGCTCCAAATGTTTTTTGTAGGCGAGGGCATCTGATTTATCCACTGCCTTTTCCCCCGCAAAATCCAGAAATTTACGAGCAATCCTAAGATACAGATAGATGGTGGATTCCGCCAGTTCCTGCATGTAAAGGTACTCCCGGTACTGTTTTAAATTGTTCATTTGATTTCCTCCTTATCTGCCCTGCCTTTTTGGGCATACAGGTATACCCGCAGGGTGTTCCTTTTTTCTTTCAGTTTAACCAGATAAAAAGGAATTTAACAGAAAATTAAGAAATCCTGATTGCTTTCCTATGATAGAATAAAGAAGAACATAATACGTAGTTGGAAAATACTTTGAAATTAATTAACGTGCCGATTAACGAATACATCTGATTGGCTTATACTTATTTTGATTAGATATTTTATTGAAAACACAAAGGAGACTTGCATGAATATTGACCTCACGAAAACCCAACAGTACCTAGAATGGCTCAAAAACAAATTATACCTAAACGCCATTTCGCCTTCTGCTAAAAATCGAATTATGTATAGAGGACAAGTATACCGTTGTAACTTAGGTCTTGGTATTGGAAGCGAAGAATGTAAAGAACGCCCTTGCGTTATTCTCCAGTATAATTCTGCTAACCGAACATCTCCTAACACACTTGTTGCGCCTATCACGCATACCTCCTCCACACTTCCTGTTGTTGTACCTATTGCCGAGAAAAAAGATTCTTCCGGCAAACTGATACTTGACGGAAATGTTCTTCTTGGAAACATTACCTGTATTAGCAAAGCGCGACTTGGCGATTTTATTACCGACCTCTCTGCTGAGGAAATGAAAGCTGTTGATAAAGCTATTTCGTTATCGCTTGACATCTACCATTTTTCTGATATTCAAAATTTAGCAGATTTTTTAGAAAAATCTCTAAAGGAAAAGTAGACAAGTTGGGATTTTCGTGCTAATATAAAGATACAAGAAAAGTGTTCACGAGTGGGACACTAATATAGTATTTCAAATAAGGAAACTACGAGTGAGTTTCCTTTGTTATTATATATGCATAATATTTTCTCTACAACATAAAATATTATTACAATTTTCTCCCGACGAGTGCTGGAGAATTTATTGTAATCAAGTAAAGGGAGTCACGAGCGGACCCCCTTTTATTCTAGCAAGCAGTCACTTGGCTCGTTACTCGCGGGAGTAAATCACTGCATTCTGCCGCCTGTATGTATCATTATCCTTCTGATTTAATTCGCTCTCTATCCGGGATAATTTCTTTTCCAGCGCCCTTACCTTTTTTTCATCCCCAAAAGCTGCTTTTATCTGTTGTTCCAACTGCTGTTTTTGTTCTTTCAGCTTTCTGATTTCCCTGTCAACTTTATCGGTATTTGCTGTGCATTCCTCCTCATCTTTCTTCGGGCTGTCTTCTCCAATTTGGGGCTGTTCCTTTCCGTCTGCACCGCCGGATTTTTTCGGTTCATCATACAGCACTTTGGGATTGCCGTCTTCATCCCGTCCCATGCGATACAGCCCGCTTGGCCTGCTGCCGGATTTTTCACTGCTGATATACTCGTCCTTTAAAGCCGGGATGCTTTCACTTTTATTTGCTGCACCCTGCTCTTTTTTTACCTCCTGTGCCTTATCCCTGCCTTCCTGCAGCCTTTCCAAATAATCATTTTTGTAATCCTTATAATTACCGCTTACTTCCATTGACATAAAGCCGTCCTCCTTTTCTTTAATAGCCTGTATCTGTTCAGTGCCCTCACAGATACGATAACTTTTTTATTTCTGCTTCTATTTGTTATTCGTCATTTATTTACCAGCATTTAACCTGTCTGCCGTGGAATGCTTTCTGATTGACGTGGAATGACTGCAAAAGCCCTTCTGTTCCTTACGAAAAATATTGATTTTTTCTTTATACCTGATAAAATTAGTTAAGGAACTGTCAGAAAATAACTTGAGCAAATTGCTCAAGTTATTAATTGGCAGTTCCTAAGATGTCAAAAGTGATTATGGATTGTAAGGTCTGCCTTACGGAAAGGAATTTATATGTGCGGTATCTGTGGTTACTCAGGAGCAGGAAATGAGAAAATCCTCCAAAACATGACGGATATGCTGCGGCACCGGGGGCCGGATGAAGGCGGTATCCTGACAGGACAGCATATGAATCTTGGCTCAAGGCGTTTAAACATCATAGGATTAAAAGAAGGAAAACAACCTATGTGGGACAGCAATGAGCAGGTGTGCATTGTATGGAATGGAGAAATTTATAACTGGCAGGAACTTAAAGAAACTTTGGAAGAAGCAGGCCATCATTTCAAAACAAGCCATTGCGACACAGAAGTTTTACTGCATATGTACCTGGAGTACAGAGAAAACTTTGTGGAAAAATTAAACGGCATGTTTGCCATTGCCCTTTGGGATAAACAAAAGAAAACACTTTTCCTTTACCGGGACAGGCTGGGAGTAAAACCTCTCTATTACACCCTGATAGAAACCCAGGGAGAATCTCTGCTGATTTTTGCCTCGGAAATCAAAGCCCTTTTTGCCCACCCACTATGCAAAAAGGAATTAAATGATGAATCCATTTACCAATATTTTTCCTATAAAAACTGCCTTATGCCGAAAACTGCTTACAAAAATATTTTTGAAATCATCCCCGGCCAATATGCAGTATTCTGCAATGGCTCCCTTACTTTCCATACTTACTGGAATTTAAACTGGTTCTACGAAAAAGAGACAATCCCTTTTGAAAAAGAAAATGCCCCCCGTCAGATAAATGAAATTACGGAACATTTAGAATCCCTTCTTTTTGATGCGGTAAAGCTGCGCCTTAAAGCTGATGTGGAAGTGGGAGCCTTTTTAAGCGGGGGACTGGATTCCTCCCTTGTCTGTGCCATGGCGGCTAAGGAACAGGCGGGAATGACCTGTTTTACCCTGGGCCACCACAGCATCATTAAAAAAAATTATGACAAAGCCGCAGATGTGGCACATGCCGATAAACTTTCTGAGTTATTGGGATTGAAGCAGGAACTTTTAACACTCCGTCCGGCGGATGTGATTCAAAAATTGGAACGGATTCTCTTCTGCTTTGATGAACCTTTTTCCGGCCCAATTTCCACTTATATGCTGGCGGAAACTGCCTCAAAAAAGGTTAAAACCGTATTATCCGGCGACGGAGCAGACGAGATTTTCGGAGGATATCTTCCCCACATGCTCTCATTTCCCATGGAATATTATTGCAAGATAAAAAATGCACATTCCGGAAATTTCTCCATATCGGACAATGATTTGCAAAACCTTTGTCCTATGGAAAACGACCTGCCTTACTTAAATGCCATGTATCAGTTTTCCCAGGGAAATGAAGATTTGCTTTCCTATCGTATGCTTTTAATGACAGATGAAGAAAAACAGCTTTTTCTTGGAGAACGGTTATATGAATTTGCAGCAAACCACCTGACTTTACAGCAGGTAAAGAATGACCGGATAAAGCTTGGGGGAAGAGATGTCCTAAACAGGAACTTAGAGTATGACAGTCTGGTACTTCTGCCCAGCCAGGTATTAAAATACACCGACAGGTTATCCATGGCCCATTCCCTTGAGGTGAGAAGCCCCTTTTTAGATTACCGCCTTGCAGAATATATGGCAGGGATTTCCGGGCGGTATAAGCTATACCAGGGCCAGACTAAATACCTCCTTCGCCGGGCGGCCTCCAAATATCTGCCGGAATCTTTTCTGCAGAGAAAAAAGGAAGGCTTTGTAATGCCAATCAATGACTGGTTACAAAAGGAACTAAAAGATTATGTGCTGGATACCTTATCTGCCCATGCCGTAAAAAAGCATGGATACTTTAATCCGGCAGGGGTATATTTCCTGCTGAAAAAATATTATGACGACCCGGATGCCAATTCCGGCATTGCAGGAATTTTGTGGAATTTTGTGTGCTTTCAGAAGTGGTTTACCCTCTAAGAAATTATGCTTCGCCTCCGACGAAGAAAAAAGTGTTTAAAAAAACATGACAGAAATTTTTAAATTCCTGCCATGTTTTATATATTTTACGCTCTTTTCACAGACGCCCTAAGCTCCCCGTTCTCCTCGTCAATATAAATGGTATCTCCGCCTTTTACCTGGTCTGCCAGAATAATCTTAGCGGATAAAGTTTCCACATGTTTTTGCAGGAAACGTTTTAAGGGTCTTGCGCCATATACCGGGTCATATCCCTTTTCCACAATATAATCTTCTGCTTTTGGACTTAGTTCCACCTTGATTTCCCGCTCCCTAAGCCTCTGGTTTAACTCTTCCATAAGAAGATGGATAATGTTTCCGATATTGTCTTTTGTCAGCGCCTTAAACATGATAATCTCATCCAGGCGGTTTAAAAATTCCGGGCGGAAACTGCTCCGCAATTCCTGCATAACTGCTTCCTGTGCCTGGGGACGGATACTGCCGTCCTCCTCCATGCCCTCAAGGAGATGGGCGGAACCTAAGTTGGAAGTCATAATTATAATGGTATTTTTAAAATCTACGGTGCGGCCCTGGGAATCGGTAATCCGTCCGTCATCCAGCACCTGAAGCAACACATTAAACACGTCAGGATGGGCTTTTTCCACCTCATCAAAAAGCACAACAGAATACGGCTTTCTTCTGACTGCCTCGGTAAGCTGGCCCCCCTCGTCATACCCTACATATCCGGGAGGCGCCCCAATCAGGCGGGATACGGAATATTTCTCCATATACTCTGACATATCAAGCCTTACCATGTTACTTTCATCATCGAAAAGATTTGCCGCCAATGCCTTTGCCAGTTCTGTTTTTCCCACGCCGGTAGGCCCTAGAAACAGGAAGGAGCCAATGGGTTTGCCCGGATCTTTGATGCCTGCTTTGGAACGGATAATTGCCTCTGTCACTTTGGTGACACCGTCATCCTGGCCAATAACCCTTTTGTGCAGTTCTTCATCTAAATGCAGTGTTTTGTTCCGCTCGCTTTCCGTAAGCTTTGTCACGGGAATCCCTGTCCACCGGGATATGATGCGGGCGATTTCTTCTTCGCTGACATTTTCATGGACTAAAGAATATTCCTCTGTCTTTACTTTTGCCTCCTCTGCCTCTAATTCCTTTTGCAGTTGGGGAAGTTTGCCATACTGTAATTCCGCCGCCTTTTCCAAATCATAATTCTGCTGTGCCTGTTTGATTTCATTTTTTACATTTTCCAAATCTCCCCTTAATTTCTGCACATGCTCCACGGAATTTTTCTCGTTGTCCCACTGGGCTTTTTTACTGGAAAATTCGTCCTTAAGTTCCGCTAATTCTTTTTGCAGGGCGGCTAAACGCTCCCGGCTTAAATTATCTTCCTCTTTCTTTAAGGCAGTCTCCTCAATTTCTAACTGCATAACCCGGCGGTTTAACTCGTCTAATTCACTAGGCATAGAATCTAATTCCGTCTTAATCAGGGCACAGGCCTCATCTACTAAGTCAATAGCCTTATCCGGCAGAAAACGGTCGGAAATATAGCGGTTTGACAATACTGCCGCCGACACTAAAGCCGCGTCTGCGATTTTTACCCCATGGAATACCTCATATCGCTCCTTTAACCCGCGAAGGATGGAGATGGTATCTTCCACCGTGGGTTCGTCCACCATAACCGGCTGGAACCGGCGCTCTAAGGCTGCGTCTTTTTCGATATACTGGCGGTATTCGTCTAAAGTGGTAGCGCCGATGCAGTGCAGTTCTCCTCTGGCCAGCATGGGTTTTAACATATTTCCCGCATCCATGGCCCCTTCTGTTTTTCCTGCTCCTACGATGGTGTGGAGTTCGTCAATAAAGAGGATAATCTGACCGTCGGATTTTTTTACTTCGTCTAAAACTGCCTTTAGACGCTCTTCAAACTCCCCTCTGTACTTGGCTCCTGCCACCAGGGCTCCCATATCCAATGCAAATAATTTTTTATCTTTTAAACCTTCCGGCACATCCCCTCTTACAATTCTTTGTGCCAATCCTTCCACTACCGCTGTTTTTCCCACGCCTGGCTCTCCGATTAATACCGGATTGTTTTTTGTTTTCCGGGAAAGGATGCGCACTACGTTTCGGATTTCTGACTCTCTGCCGATAACTG
>CANRJF010000170.1 GCA_947630855.1 uncultured Lachnospiraceae bacterium | reverse complement strand
GAGTGTGATGACGGCATAGTCCGCCGTGTCATTGACCAGCTCTGTTTCTTTACCAGGGAAAAAAAAGAAAATGCATGCGTGCTTTTAGTGTCTGACGGGGAAATCCTGCCGGATGTAAAACTGCCGTATTACATTTTGAAAAAATTTCAGGATGCCGGCATAGAAGACCCATTTTCCCTGCAGCAATAATTCCATAGGAGGACATCAGTTGGAAAAGTTAAAACAAAGTAAGAAAGCCAAAGTCCAGAAAGCAGGTTTCATGTATTACATGAAACCTGCAAACCTGGCATCAGAAATTAAAAAATATGGATATGAATACACAGTAAGCAGAACGCTTGGAATATACCTGGCGTTTTTGCTTGGGATAGCAGGCATAAGCATTTTGTTTCAGCTTGAACCTGCATATTCCCTGGCTGTCTGTGCCGCGGGCATTATCATCATACCGTCAGTCATATACCATACATATAAGAAAATGTATGAGCAGCAGAGATTTTCAGATTTGACCGTGTATTTAGAGCAGATGCTGTATTCATTTAAAAAGAACCCAAAAATATTATATGCATTAAAGGATACGCTGGAAGTTTTTCCGGATGAAAAAAGCATGATGCACCAGGATATCGTAAAAGCAATCAATATCATAGAATCCAGTTTTACCAAAACCTTTAAGGAGGACGGACTTTTCGAAATCGAAAAAGATTATGGCAACGAAAGGCTCATCCAGGTCCACAAATTTATGCTGAAAATTGAAAACCTGGGGGGAAATTATGATTCATCCATTATGCTGCTTTTGGAAGCTGACAGGCAGTGGACGGAGAGAACCGGACTGCAGATGAAGTCAGTGGCAAAACAAAGGCGCGACCTTATCATGGTAATTGTTTTAAACATTTTAGTATGCGCATTTGTATTATTTGCATTTCCAAAAGACATGACCATCGTAAGTTATACGCTTTACCAGATTTCCACAATGCTTTTATTCATTGCATCTATTTTTATTTATGCGAAGATTGATAAAAAAATGGGAATAAGCTGGCTGTCGGAGGAAGATGAAAGCGAAGATGAGGATGGGCTGTTAAAACGGTATGACAGGGTAAAAAACTATAATGCGGCCGAGGCAAAGAAAAAAAGTTTCCGTTATGCACAAGTGCCGTTTTTATGCCTGCTTGTCACGATTTTGTACTGCCTGTTTACAGGGACGTTAAAAACAGCGTGCCTGTTCCTTCTGGCCGGTTTTGCCGGTGCATTTTTTGTATGCCTTAACCAGCACAGCATAGGATACAGGCTGGATGTCAGGTCCGTAACAAAAGCGCTTGAAAAAAAGTTTCCTGCCTGGCTTATGGAAGTTTCTTTAAGAAGCCAGTCAGATAATATCCACCGGGCCATTATGGGCAGCATGGAAAGCTGTCCGGGAATATTAAAGCCTGCGTTAAAGGAATTTATCGCAGATGTAGAAAAAAATCCTGATGGAATGGAACCATACCATAAGTTCCTGTACGAATTTAATGTGCCGGAAATCCACTCTGCCATGAAAATGTTTTATTCCATTTCAAACGGAAACGGAGGGGATGCAGATGAGCAGATAACGGAGCTTTTGTCAAGAAACGATAAATTAATGGATAAAGCGGAACAGATTAAGAATGAGGACCGGCTGGCGTCTTTTTCTTCTTTGCAGTATATCGTAGTAATCACAGGCATAATCAAGCTGGTTTGCGACCTGGTCTTATTTTTTATCATGTTTTTCCAGACAACCAGTTTTTAACGGGGAAGGAGGATTCAGATGGGACAGGTTATTAAATCATTTCTTGGAATATTTTTTGCTTTCTTAGTTGTAATTACCGGCGTATCGGTTGTCACCATGCAGATGCAGGTTTCAGAAGCAAGAAGCTATAAGGATACGGTAGTGGCCAGCATAGAAAACAGCGATTACAATGCAGATGTGATAAATGCATGTTTTACTGGAGCCGAAGACAATAACTACCGGATGGAGATTATATTATACGATTCAAGCGGAGGCTCCGTTACCCTTGATTCAGCAGCGGCTGCACCAGGCCATGCTGCAGATGCCGTAAAAGCCCGGGTATTTTTAAAATATGATGTTGATTTTTTCGGAAAAAAATTTGAAAAGTCTGTGCAGGGCACGGCAAAGTAAAGGATGGTGGATGTATGCAGAGAATATTTGAAGAATTTGGAATGGCAATTGCATATGGGATTTTTGGAACCGGCATAATAGCCGTTTTAGCCTTTGTGTTAAATATTGTCAGCGTATAAAAGGAGTGGTTCGTGTATGACATTAGAAGAGATTATAAAAGAATATGGGGAAATAGTATGCGGCACCATAGTCATAGTGGTTATATTTGGAATTATAATAACCGGAATAAAAGACGGAGGTATGATTTCCAAGTTTCTATTGGGCGTGCTTGATGCCTGTGCAGGAGGTTGATGTATGAGTTTAACAATAAAGAATTTTGCATACGGCATTGTATGTGCGGTTGTTTTCGGTCTTATAATTGCCATCCTCTCGGGAGTGCGGGATTCTGACGGGAATACCGGATTAAATGACATTTTTGCTTCAAAAGTCACAAGCGATACAAGAGAATACGGGCAGGATGCAGATTTCCAGGCATCAGACAAGGCGCTTTCCACTTATAAACCAGTTGTAACATGCAATGAGGCGGCGGTTGAGAGCGGAATCACCCATGGAACAACGGTTTTACTGTCTGACATTATTACTGCCACGGAAGATGCTGACGGGGACGGGGAAAACATAGAAATACTGTCTTTTGACAGACATATGAAGGTGCATGATATTACAGACAGCGAAGGCAATTTACTGCCGGGTTTTACAGAAGGCGATGAAAGCGCAGTATTTCCCAAAAGAGGCGTTTATATGCTTACAGTCACAGCAGAATATCAAAAGGGATGCAGCAGCCGGGCTAAACTGGAGATAGTTGTAAAAAAATAGAGGAGGGATAACTTGAAATATGCTATATATGGAGTAGTATTAGGAATTATTTTCTTTCTTTTTGTTTTTATCGGCTCAAGCGTCCAAGGCAGGGCCGTAAGGGATGATGAGGCAGAAGAAAGCCTTTCGGAAGCAGTGGAATCTACAATGACAGCGTTGTTTTCCGGAAATGAGCAGTACGGAATTTTGGACAATGAGAAATTTGTTGCAGATTTTTTAAGGGAGCTTTCCCTTCAGCTTGGCAGTGATTCAGAATTGTCCGTAGAAGTAGAGCAGGCAGATTATGAAAAAGGGATGCTTTCTATTAAGGTTACGGAAAAATACACACATCCAAATGGAAATGAGGGAGTGGTGGAAGCTTATAAAACAGTAATATATGATAAAGAATTCATAAAAAATGAAGAGCCTGCCACAGTTTCATTTTACAGGACAAAAGCAGATATGGAGGGAGGGGCAGAGCCTTATAAAGTGCTTAAGGCCGTCCCCGGAGAGACAGTTTTTGCCCCGGATGCCCCAGAACACCCTGCAAATGCATTGAAGTTTCATTTTATTCAATGGGTGGATGCAGGAGGCCATGCAATCGGCCCTGAAGGCCTGCTTGTTGAAGAAGGGCAGGATGCCGGCGGGTATGCATTTTATGCAGAATATGCACAATAGTTACAGATAAGGAGGATGTAAAGATGACACAGGATTATGCTGCAGGAGATTTAATTATTGAAGCCCATAAACCGGATAATAAGAATAAGTCCAGGGTTTTGGCAGATTACCAGCGTCTGGGCGGCAGATTAATTGAAAAAGAAAAGGAGGAAAGAAAAAATGCTTGATTTTCGGCAGTTTCAGACATATGTAAAAGAACATATCAAGGATATGATGCCTGATAAATATAAAAACGCAGAGGTCAGTTTTATAAAGACACCAAAAAATAACGGGAACATACGCCGCGGGATTTCAATATGGCTGGAAAATGCCAATGCCGCACCCCATATTTATCTGGAGGATTATTATAAATCTTATGTAAATGGGCAGCGGCTTGATGAAATCATGAAAGATATTGCAGACGTGGCGGAAGGGGCGCTTTCCATTTCAAAAGATGACATAGAAAACATTGCAAAGAATTTAAAAAATCTGGGATATGTGCAGGACTATGTTGTCATGTCCGTGGTAAATGCACAAAAGAATGAGGAGATGCTTAGGGAAATTCCGCATATCATGAAGGAAGACCTGGCTGTCATTTATAAAGTCCTGACCGGCGGGAACTCCATTGGAATGGGGACGGCGACAATCAGCAACCACCTTATGAGGAAGTGGGGAATTGACAATCAGCAGTTAAATGAACTTGCAATGAAAAATTCAAAAAGACTGATGCCGGCAAATGTCCAGCCATTAGTGCAGATATTAAAAGACTTCATGTCTGAAGCAGGAATACCGGCAGATGATTTACAGGAAGAAGGGGGTATGCATGTAATCACCAATGACGCATCATCCGGCGGGGCAGCAGCCATATTTTACGATGAATCCGTGCTTTCTGGTCTATCCGAAAAGTTTGGAGACAATCTTTACATACTGCCGTCCAGCATAGACGAGGTCATTGCCATGCCGGCGGGCAGGGCGGACCCTAAGGAACTGGCGCAGATGGTACAGAAAATAAACAGGAATGCAGTGGAGGAAGAAAAACAGTTGTCTGACCATGTATACCATTATGACAAAGATACGCATAAGCTCTCCCTGGCAGATACATCTTTACAGGAACTGCAGATGGAGGAGGCAAGGCCGAGGCACCGCAGATAAGAAAAAACAGGCACATCTGTATGCCAAATAACAGGGAAAAAGGAGGAAATGTATGTATAGGAAATTTAAGCAGGCAGCGGCAGTCATATTGTGTGCATCCATGCTGTTTAGCAGCGTCCCTGCAGGAACATTGGCCAGGGCAGCCGAGATGGATGCGGAAACATCCATTACAGCAGAAAGAGAAACGGAATCTGCGGCAGAGAAGGAAACAGAATCTGCAGGCGGGCCGGACAAAACAGCAGGTGAAGAAAATAACGGGCAGATGCCCCAGGACGCTGCGTCTGATACGGCAGCGCCGGAAAATATGGTTTTAGACGTTCCCACCGCCACAGAGGAGGAACCGGCAGAAGAAGAGGCAGCCGAAAATAATGCAGAACCTGCCAGGGAAATGAAACAAAGGGAAACGAAAATCTTAGAGCAGGGGGATGTCCTAAAAGAGGATGAAGCGGAAGAAGGCATTACAAAACTGGGGTCGCTGGATGAACTTGCAGCATTAAGCGGGGATGATGAATTGGATTCTGACAGCGCGTATGCCACCAAAAGGCTGATTGTGCTTTCCGATACGGCTGAGTTTGAGACATACGGGGCAGAGGCTGTTTCATACGGGAACCTGTACGTTCTTTCTTATGAAACAAAAAAAGAATGTAAAAATGCTTATAAACATCTTTTGGAAGAAACTGCCATTTTGTCAGTGGAAATAGATTCTGTCATGGAAACAGAGGAAAATGAAGCTGCAAAAGCAGCCGGCGGGCAGAAAAAAGCCCCGGAAGATACAGAACTTAAAAAGCATCTGGATGCCCTTGTTCCTTCTTTTGAAGTTAAAGCGGCAGTTTTAGACACAGGAATAAAGGGGGATGACCCTTTATTTGAAGGAAGAATCATTGACCCGTGCATAAACCTGTCATCTTCCGGCGGGGAGGGCTCCACAGAAGATGATAACGGACATGGAACGGAAATGGCATCAATTATTGCCACAAACAGCAATGAATATGTTAAAATAATGCCTGTAAAGGTGGCAGATTCCCAGGGAAGGGCAACTGTGTTAAATATGTACCTGGGCATGAAGAAAGCTATGGAATGCGGGGCAGGCATCATCAATATTTCCATGAATGCTTATAACACTGAAAAATCCGCGCTTTTAGCAGGCGCAATAGAAGAAGCGGCAGGAAAGGGAATTTATGTCATTGTTTCTGCCGGGAACAACAGCGCCAACACAAAAGACATTTCCCCGGGCAATATAGAATCGGCGGTTGTTGTAAGCGCGGTGGACCAGGAAAATGCGTTTGCAGGCTATTCCAATTTCGGTGATACGGTAGATTACTGCTCCTATGGCACATACGGGGAAAAAACAGGAACATCCTACGCAGCGGCAAATGTGGCGGGGATTCTTGCAGACGCGTTGTCCAAAGGGACAGACATGTCTGTTTTAGATGAGTATGCCATTGATTTAGGGGATGAAGGAAAGGATATCTATTACGGCAGGGGATTAGCTGCATTAAGTTTTATGCAGGAGGATTCCCATAAAGAGGAAAACGAAGTAGAAAAAGATTCCCCCAAAAACCTTTTATCTTATGATGACCTGACGGCAGCAACGGATGAAGAATTAATAAAAGCCTGTGAAAATTCAGAGCCCCTTATGATTGCCTATGTGCTTAAAACATATGGGGAAGATGTGAAGAACCGGCTGATAAGGTTAGTCCCCATGCTAAGTTTCAAGACGTTTAAACAGGAATATATAGGTGATGGAAAATTATACGGCCCGGATGATGACGTTTAT
>CANRJF010000169.1 GCA_947630855.1 uncultured Lachnospiraceae bacterium | reverse complement strand
AGATTTGTTAGATTGGACTTTGTAACTATTAACTTAGTAGTCGTTCTTGACTACACCATTATTATACTAGGAGGATAGTATATGGAGATGAAAAAATGTTCGAGAGGTCATTATTACGATGCCTCTACCCACCAGGATTGCCCATATTGTAATCGAAGTAATGCACTGGATATGACAGTGCCTTTAAATGTCAACGCGTCGGCTTTGAGCATGAATTCTGGAGTAGATAAAACAATGCCTGTGGGTATGGGCATGGAACAGTGGGATGATGAACGGACGATGCCTATGGGCATGGCAGCATCAATGGACGGTGGAACTTTTATGAGAATGCCGGGTGAACAAAGGCCAAGTGGTGCATCAGATGATGGAAAAACAGTTGCTATGATAAAGATGCAACAGGGAATTGACCCTGTGGTAGGATGGCTTGTATGCTTAGACGGAAAAGAAAAGGGAAAGGATTATCAGATTCATTCTGACAATAATTATATTGGAAGAAGCGATAAAATGGATATATGCATAAAAGGTGATGAGACAATATCCAGGGAAAACCAGGCGATAATTATTTATGATGCCAGTGATAAGTCTTTTTATTTTTCTCCGGCAGAAGGAAGAAGCATTGTCCGTATTAATGGACAGGCAATATTTCAAACCACAAAATTACAGGCATATGATAAAGTGACGCTGGGAAAAACTGAATTGTTATTTCTGCCATTGTGTGGGGAGAGATTTGAATGGGATGCAGAGTAGAAAAAACAATTGATTTGGGACTTGGAAAAAATTATTGTATAGAGATAGATACAAGATGCGGAATACAGATAGGGAAATTACATGGAATTGGCTGCAGGGAAGAACAACAGGATGCCTTTGGATGTTCTTCTGTGGAATTTGATGCAGTAAAAGGAAAAGGAATTTTGCTGGTACTTTCCGATGGGATGGGTGAACTGAAAAACGGAGAAAAGGCCAGTGCCCAGGCAGTGGTTAGCTGCCTGAATTATTTTGAGAACCATAGTTTTGAAAACATGGGGGAAGCATTGGAAGATAGTGTTTTCTATGTTAATCAGCAGGTATGTGAGATTTTGCAATGTGAGGCAGGAGCAGGTGGAGCTACATTGATTGAAGCATACATAAAAGATAATAGATTGTATTTTGCATCAGTAGGAGACAGTCGAATCTATCTTTACCGTAATGGAAAGCTCACACAGTTAAGCCATGATCATAATTATGGAATGGAATTGGAGGAGATGGTAAAAAATGGTGAGATTTCTAAGGAAGAGGCAGACGGACATCCTCAAAGGAAAGCATTAACCAGTTATATTGGATTGGAAGAGTTAGAGCAGATAGATATTCAGGCAGAGGGAACTGTTTTAAGAAAAGGGGATAGGGTTTTATTGTTTTCAGATGGTGTTTTCGGAACGCTGACCTCAGAAGAAATTTGTTCTGCTATGAGATATACCATTGAAAAATCTGCAATTCATATTGAAATGCAGATTGAACGGAAACAAAAGCGGGGGCAGGATAACTATACAGCAATAATGGCAGAGGTGATTTAAGCATGTTAGCATGGGGGTACAGTAATCAGGGAGGAAGAAAATACAATGAAGATTCATGTCTTCTAATAGAACACCACCAAGGCGTTTGTGCCGTACTTGCAGATGGCCTTGGCGGACATGGGGGCGGAAAAGAGGCATCATTGGCTGCAGTTTCTGCAGTAAAGGAATGTGTTGAAGAAAGGGAGGTTTTTGCGGAACTGACAGAGCAGGAAGTTCGGCAATGGTTTGTTAGTGCCAATGACAGGGTAGTAAAATTACAGACGAAAGAATGTCAAATGAAGACGACTCTGGCAGTTTTGTATATAGATGAGGTTAGGCATACGGTAATTTTAGCACATATAGGAGACAGTCGAATTTATCATTTTATAAATGGAAAATTCGTGACGTGTACTTTTGACCACAGCGTATCAAGAATGGCTGTATTGGCAGGGGAAATTACTCTGGATGAGATACGGTTTCACCCAGATAGAAACAAACTGTTAAAAGCAATCGGCCAACAGGATGGGACAAAAGCAGAAACAGAAAAATTGATTTTAGACAATACATTGCGTCACACTTTTTTGTTGTGTTCAGATGGCTTTTGGGAGTATGTCACAGAAGAAGAAATGGAGCAGGATTTGAACAGTTCGGCAACGCCAAAAGAATGGATAGAGCGTATGCGGGTAAGGTTGAATAAAAAAGTACAGCCAGAATATGATAATAATTCTGCTATTGCAGTGTTTACAGGAGGATTAAATGGGTGATATTAATCAGAAAAGTATGGTTTTTTCAGAAATATATTTAGAAGACACAATATGTAAAGAAAATGAATTTGTAATTTTTGTAGGAAAGAATGGCGAAAATGATTTTGCGGTAGATAAAGAAAACTCAAAAGTTATAGTGGACGGAAAGTCATTGGCCATAACTGATATTCAAACATTAAAAGAATCAACAGAACCGGTTACATATTTATGTATGGTAGATGTATCCGGTTCTATGAAAGAAGAATGGATTATTTCCATTAAAGAAGCATTAAAACAGTTGGTTTCTGAAAAACGAGAGCAGGATATTATAGAAATTGCAAAATTGGGAAATGAATTGACCCAGTCTGGATTGATGACCAATACGGAGGAAATTGTTAATTTTATTGACGGGATTCAGTTGACTTCGGAAGATACTAATCTATATTATGGAATATGCAAAGAAATGGATTATATAAAAAAGGAATCTTTATCCCAAGGGAAAAAATGTTTTTTGATTTTTTCTGACGGAGCGGATGATCAGGCACAGGGAATCACCAGAGGAGAAGCGGAAGATGTTATAAAAAATAGTGATATTCCAATTTTTACCGTTGCCATGATGCCGGATGAACCTACGGAGGCACAGTTAGAAAGCGCAAAGATATTGGGAAGTTTTGCACGTTATTCTAATGGAGGAGAGCATTATACATCCGGGACAGAGGAAGTATCTACTGTTATTAAAGAGATAACAGAAAGTATAAACAATAGTCTTGTAATAAAAACAGAAGTGCCTGTTTTAGAATCAAAGAAAGATACGGTACCTTTGGAGGTGACTATTTCAAATGGAAAGATAAGCGTGACAGAACAAAAAAATATTACAGCAGAGAATATGCCGTTGCAAGTTTTAGAAGCTGAAACAGAGCAAATAACTACTGAGGAAGCTACGGTTCTTCCAGAGAAAAATAATAATAATGGGTATATTTTGATTGGGGCCGGGATTGTGTTTTTTGCCGGGATTCTTATTTTTACGATGAAAAGAAAAACCGGCAATTTTAAAGTGACGAAAGAAGATAGAAAATTAGAGGTGATTTTATCACGTTTAGGAGATGAAGGAATTACTTATCAGGTAAAAATGAGGGATGGAATCAAAATCGGGCGAAATAGCAAATGTCAGCTTTGCATAAAAGAAGATGCAATGCTGTCAGAACTCCATTGTGTTATAGTGGCTAAAAATGGCGAAATGTTTGTGAGAGATGAAGATTCTACTAACGGCACGTATGTAAATGGAGTTCACATTGTAGGAGAAATCAAATTGGAGCAAGATGACATACTTCTAATGGGTTCATATGAATATAAGATAACCTGGAAGTAAAATGAATATCAATTTGAAATGGAGTGGAAAAAATGGATATCAATAAATTATGTCCTCATTGTATGAAAGAAAGGAATGAAAATCAAAATATCTGTCCTTTTTGTGGCTATAATATGAACAGTCCTAAGGAGATACAACATCAATTAAAGCCTTTTACCATTCTGGCAGGTAAATATCTTATAGGGGATGTATTGGGAGAGGGAGGTTTTGGAATCACATATATAGGATTGGACATTAATTTGGAGATTCCCATTGCCATTAAAGAATTTTATCCCAATGGGTTTGCTACAAGAGAATCCCAGGTAACAAACGAATTGACTGTCTATACAGGGCAGGGCATGGATGATGTGTATAAATGGCGTGATAATTTTGTTAAAGAGGCAAGAAGCCTGGCTAAATGCTCCCATTTGTCTGGCATTGTAGGAGTAAAAGATTTTTTTCAGGAAAATAATACAGCATATATTGTAATGGAATACTTGGAAGGTATGACATTAAAAGAATACGCAAAATCCTTAGGAGGGAAAATTTCACCAGATCAGCTTCTTACTGCTTTAAAACCGGTAATGGTATCTCTTGGGGAAGTACATAAAGAAGGTCTTATCCACCGGGATATCAGTCCGGATAATATTATGCTGCTAAAAGGCGGGCAGATGAAACTTTTGGATTTTGGAGCAGCTAGGGATTATACAGCGGCAGGAGAAAAAAGTCTTTCCGTTATGCTAAAACCCGGGTATGCCCCGGAGGAGCAGTATCGCTCTAAGGGACAGCAAGGGCCCTGGTCAGATATATATGCATTAGCCGCGACTGTCTATAAGTGTATCACAGGGGTGACACCGCCGGAAGCCATGGAGCGTATGAGGAAGGATGAACTGGTAAAACCAAGTGATATGGGGATTATCATTGAAAACAGTTTGGAAACTGCTCTGTTAAAGGCAATGGAAATTTATGCGGAAAACCGTTATCAGAATATGGAAGATTTCTGTTGCGGAATCTATTGTGAAGACATTCAGCATCCTGCAGTGGAAAAGAGTGGAGTACCGACGGTAGGCCCAGAATCTTTTTCTTCGTTAGATGATAAAAAAGAAGAAAATGTAAAAGGCAGTAATTTGCTAATGGAAATTGCATTGGCAGTCAAAGAGAAGAAAAAGCTAATGGGCATAGCTGTGGCAGCAATATTGGTTGTTTGTATTTTGGCATCATGGAAAAGTTTCGGCAGTGCGCCTGAAAATGGCACAGAAATAGAAAATGCAGATGCCATAGCGGATGCAGCAATGGCTAGAGAGCAAAATAGAGAAGGGGAGAATGATGCAGAAGAGCCACAGATGGAAAATTTAAATGCAGCGGAAGAAGAGCCGACAGCGTATGCACCTCAGTCGGAGAATGTGGACGGAGCAAGCCTGACTAGAGAAGAACGTATAATTGCTGACCAAAGTTTTGATGTTGAATTTCTCAAATGGGGGGAAGTGTCTTTTGTTTCTTATGCTCCAGAAAATCCTGGCGTTGATGTAAGTTTTGAACTTCAGAAAAACGGAGAAACAAAGTATATTTTGTCAGCTTACTATGAGAATAATATGTTGCCGGAAGGAATCTATTTTGTAGATGTGGAAGAAGTTTTCTTTGATGATTACAACCATGACGGTGCAGCGGATATTATGATAAACAACAGATATTCTGATGGCAATGGAGAATTTTGCCAGTGTCGCGTTTACAGAGGTAGTGCAGAGGGTGATTTTTATTTCCAATCTGTTCTTTCAGGGATGGGTGATTCCTACGCAAAAGAAGCAGAAACAATTTGGCATTTTAAAGAAGATTTAGCAAAGCGTTATTCAAATGAAGAACTTCCATTTTCAGATAGCATATATTGGACGGAAAATGATTTGCATATGCTTACGCCTGAGCAGTTAAGCTACGCACGTAATGAAATCTATGCCAGACATGGATACATTTTCCAAGATGGAGAATTGTACAAGCATTTTATAAGCCGCAGCTGGTACGTACCGTCTGTTGCGGAAGTGCCCGAAACAATGCTGAATGAATATGAAATAAGTAACCGTGATTTAATTATACAGTTAGAGTCTTACAAAAAATAAAAAAGTATTTTGTGAGAAAATCCTTGAGACAGGATTTGAGCCTATGATTTTTCATTCTGGCAATATACCATGAGGGAAGGGTAGAGGGCATTTCAGGAGATACAGATTTGAATATTTAGATGATAAAACGAGATTAAACCACAAAACGGTACAAATGGAGGAATATAGTTATGAAAATCGAACGCTTATGCCTTCACTGTATGAGGGAGATGCCAGAGGGGGAAGAGAAGATATGCCCTCACTGTGGATATAATTATGATAACCCAAGGGAGATTACCCACCAGCTAAAACCATTTACCATTCTGGAGGGAAAATATCTGGTTGGAGATGTGCTTGGAGAGGGCGGTTTTGGAATTACCTATATAGGGCTCGATTTGAATCTGGAAATCAGGGTGGCAATCAAGGAGTTTTACCCCAATGGTTTTGCCACCAGGGAGTCCCAGAATACCAGCGAACTTACCGCCTATACAGGGCAGAACCTAGAGGCTGTATATAAGTGGAGGGATAATTTTGTGAAAGAGGCCAGAAGCCTGGCAAAATGTTCCCATCTTCCAGGAATCGTGGGGGTAAAAGATTATTTTCAGGAAAATAATACGGCATACATTATTATGGAGTATTTAGAGGGGCAGACCCTAAAAGAGCATATGAAGGGCAATGGGGGGAAGCTGCCTGTTAATGAAGTGTTGAACATGATGCACCCGGTCATCAGCTCCCTGGAGGAGGTTCACAAAGAAGGGCTGATTCACCGTGATATCAGCCCAGATAACCTGATCCTTTTAAAAGTCCAGCTAAGAAATGTCAATAGGTAAAATGAAAAATGTTAAAAAAGTTTTTTTCAAGCAGTTGAAGTAAAAA
>CANRJF010000168.1 GCA_947630855.1 uncultured Lachnospiraceae bacterium | reverse complement strand
CCTTTTACTTGTGATGCAAAAACCTCGTAGGGCAGTCTACGAGGTTTTTGCTATTTGGTTAGGCCGTGAATTGTAACCTGTATAGAATGATTTCAGCGGAACACGATTATGCAAGGGGGTACAAAAAAAGTTTACAATAGTGTAGATAAATGATACAATATCTACACTATTGTTGAATATGGCGGTGAAGCAATGAATAAATATGAGCAAATTGTAGAAAATCGGAGATAAATATGTCAAAATTAACGTCAATGATGAATATTGGTAAAGAAATGGAGAAAAAGCTAACATCTGTTGGTATTGAATCTTCCGAGAAACTTATTGAGATAGGTGCAAAAGACGCATTTCTTAGGCTAAAGCAGAAATACCCGAATGTGTGTCTGGTGCATTTATATACGTTAGAGGGTGCAATTCAAGGTATAGAATTTAACAGCCTGTCAGAAAATAAGAAAAAGGAATTGAAAGAATTTAGCGATTTTCTTAAAAAATAACTTTATATGCTCAAAAACATGCAGTTGGCTTTTATGAAAAATTTGGATTTATTACAACTTCTGATGACTTTTTAGAAGAAGGCGTTGTTCATCAAGTTATGAAAACTTTCTCTATATAGCCAGAAGATTGTTGGAAACCGATTTTTGCTGCTGCTTTTTTAACTGCATTTTGCCCATCAAAAATCACAAATCTGAGATGGCCATCTACACATGGCATAAATGAAACTGCATACGTAACCATCTCATCTGCCAACTTCTCATAGCCCGGACGCAGACTGAAATATACATCATTTACAGGATTTTCATAAAAGACAAGACCTACTATACGTTCATTATCCTCCCAAAGTTTCCAGCGATGTACTAAAGATTTATCCATAAAATCACATAAAACTCTAAAGTTTCTTGATAGTTATAATCAATGTTACCGCAAAAAGACGCCTGCTTACGCAAGCGTCCTTTGATGTTATCCGTATATTATTTTTTTTGTGTGCTATGTGCCAGCCCGTATTGCTTCGACAGTGCTTCTATGGAATATCCGTTTTCAAAAAGAAATTGTATTTCCTTATTTCTCTTTTGATAATATCCCTCGCAGACTTAATTTCCATTGCCCGGTCAATTGTTCTTTACTGCGTTGTCACCGTTATGGTCGCTTTTTTGTTTCCCGCACACACTGTAATTTTCGCCTTTCCCCTTTTTTTTGCGGTAATCACGCCCTTTGCACTCACGGAAGCCACTTTTTTATTGGACGAGTTGTAGCTTACCTTATCCGTGGCAGTCAACGGAATTATGGAAGTTTTAATCGTCAGCTTTTGGCCCTTTTTCAGAGAAACCTTTGTGGGCGATACCTTTAATTTTGATACGGCGACCTTCTTATTCTGTACTTTAATCAGACATCGAGCTGATGCGCCGCTCTTCATGGTGACTGTCACATATGCCCTTCCGACTTTCTTTGCAGTGATTTTTCCGCTTTTCTTATCCACCCGAACGACCTTCTGATTCGATGAGCTCCAGTACGCCACCTTATCTTCCTTATCCCTCGAAGCCACCTTCAAAACCTTCGTTGACTTCTTTACCTGAAGCGGAAGTGTGGCCACATTCAGCTTTACCTTCACCCACTGCTCTGACAGCACTTGTTTGCACACAGTACATATCACCTGTTTCTTCCCATTGGCCAGTTTCTGTGTGGTGCAATGACTGGTCATGGGGACACTCTTCTCCTCCGCTGCACCGCAGACACTGCAGGTTCTTCTCATTTTTCCCTCTTTCGTGCAGGTAGGAGCCACTGTCTGCTTCCAACCCTCCGTAAACGAATGTCCCAGGGAGCACCCGGATGTGCTACCGGTACTGGTACTTCCCGTTTCCGTACTACTACCGCCAGTGTTTCCGTTTCCCGTGCCGTTATTGTCACCGGTACTTCCACTTCCGGTTCCTGTACTGTCGCCGGTACTTCCGCCTCCTTCTTCAGTGAAGGGGCTGATCGTGAAACGTTTGTTTTCGCTGTCATATGCCACCCTGCACAGTCTCTCACCGTACAGTTTCTGATCCAGCGCATACGCAGCCATCGGATAAATAATATGATACACACTGGGATACGCATTATATTCGGCCTCTATCGTGAAAGCTGTCTCTCCAGCGGCCAGTTTTTCCCGAAGCGTTTCCTCCAGTGGATCTGTCCACCGGGAAATCTCCCCGGAGCGAATAAAATAATTTCTCTCATAGCTGGTACACGGACGGCTCTTCACCGGCTCATGATCCGAATGAACCTTCTTGATCATCTCGTCCGTCACACCGAAATACAAATGATTCATATAGTCCATACTTTGAGAATATCTGCCGCCGTTCCATGTGGCGTCGATCTGCGTCCACTCCCCGTCCAGCCGCACACAGCTCCATACGTGTCCGTTTCCCTCCGCACGTTCGCTGGGGATTCCCACCTTTCCAAGCAGAAGGGCCAACGCACGATAATAGCTCTCACAGGTACCTTTTCCCCGGAGGAGAACTCCATCCGCACCCATGTAGATTCCGCTATTGTCATATTCTGAATGGTTGATGATCCAGTCATGGAAATAGAGTGCCTTCTCATAATCTGTACTGCATCCGGCTGCCAGACACTCCTTCACAATGCCATCTGCCACCTCATCCAGTGACAGCGTTGTTTCATCTGAAATGGTAAAATAAAACCCTTCACTGTCAGCCGTTTTCAGAGGCATCGTGCCAAAATCCATTACATATCCCTTGATGTAATAATCTCCAGGGGATACAAAAGTAAAGGAAAACTGATTACTTTCCACATATTTGCATTTGGTCGGATCTACAAGTGATGTATATCCTCCTGTAGTTTCATCCTTCATCATAACCGTGTTGACCAGAAACATATACCGGGGCTTTTGCTGCCCGTTAAATTCCACCACATCTCCCATGGCTCCGCTGCCGTTTACCGGCGTCATGGTGAAAGTGACGGGAACATTGCACCGCAATTCGCTCTCCGGCTTATCAAGCGCCATAAGAAGCTGCAACGTATCCTCCGATGTCTGCGCCTTCTCCGTGGCATCCTCAAATAATATCTCTTCTACATCCTCCGCCCAAATATCTTCGTAACTCGTTTTCTCTGATGACTCTGGATATGTCACAGATGCAGTATTTTCTTTATCATATTCCTCAAGTAAAGCCTCCGTTTCCCACACTTCCTGCGTCATCGCCAAAGATGGTGTTTGCAGTGCCAGGCAGACTGCCAGGAAAATCGCACTTTTTCTCATCACTCATCCCCTCCAACCTTCTTTTTTTCTATTTTAGTAAATTTTCTCGCCAAATGCAATTACAATATTTAAAAAGATAGTAACCACCACACCCCACATTTCTTATCGTTCTAATGAAAGTAAAAAAGAGGCAGCAAAAATCATGCTGCCTCTTTTTTACACAAAATCTTTTCAAAGATAAGCCCTGCCCCCATCCAAAGGGGCAGATAATCTAAGCGGATTAAGCCGTTCACATTCAGTTTCGCCTTACTGTAATCCCAGGGGCAGAGATTGTGGCGTTTCAGCAGGCTGCCGCTTACATATTCCACAGACAAAATTCCAATGCCGTATATGCTGCTGCGCAGCAGCGTAGGGCATTTTTTTAATACGGGATACACTTCTCCTATCACTGCGGCAAGGCCGTAGATAGGAAACATCCACACGGAAGTATTTCCCATAAGCTTTAAATCCTTTTTGCGAAAAGAACCCAGAGACGTATATATAATTTCCATGCACCATCCTGTCAGACCGCAGATGGCAAAATTTTTTTCCAAATGATGTTTTTTCATAGGAATAGCATATACACATAGAGATTTTTTATACATCCCACTTTTCTTTTGCCGCCGTGCGGCAGATATAGGAAACCCATTAAGTAAATGCGTTTACCATAATTATTATTCGGTTACCGCTTCCTGGAACAGTATCCATGTGCTGATAAAATAGCATATTAGTAATAAGACAAGAATACAAACCGTCACTCCTACCTGTGTCAACAAAACTCCTGCCTCTATATAGGCAGAAATCTGCGCCGATATTGTTTCAAAAAAGTATGCAGTGACGATGATTGACACGAACGCTGCAATAGTAATCGGCAAACCAAACCATACAGCTAATTGCTTCAAAATCAGGTGTTCTGTTTCATGCCGGTCTACACCCAGCTTGCGAAGTACGCCAAAGCGGTATTTATAATGAGCTGCGTCTAAAAGCTGCTGCAAAGAAAGAATGGTAAGACAGATAACCATTAAAACAACCGCGCTATAATCAAAAGTCGCCTGTAAAATAAAGTTCCCTGCAATTGAACTATTGATTTGCTGCGTACTCGTTCTGATGTAGTATTGCACTCCATTTCCATTGTCCGGCATTTCAGGATATTTTTGGACAAACACATTTTCAAGGGAGACTGCTTCATTATACGGTATTGCCGTTTCTGTTTTCACATATCGGTTTCGCATAACTGAAAGGAGATTGCTGCAAATGCTGTCCGGGAAAACATATATCACATCAGTATAGGAATTATAAACAGTTTCACCAATCGCTTCTAAGTGATAAGCATTTTCTGCAAGGCTTAGAGTACCCATATCCGTTGGAATAACAGTATGATTGCTTAAAAATTCAGTTCGTTCCTCCTCGGCTGCTACTGTCTGCCACTGCATTGTAAATTCTCCCTCATTTAAGGAAATCTGCCCATATCCAAGCATTTCCCGCAAAGTGTTATAGTCAGAAAGCGATATTGCCACAATGGGAAAATCCCATTTAATCCGTTTATGAAAGTCCTCCTGATTAGGCAGGTATAAGTTGAAAGTGCAATCATAAGCCACCGCAATATTCTTTTCGTCGAGAAAAGAAGTGACGAGCTCATAATTGTCTTTTGGCAAGTCCTCTGTCTCGTACACATCATTGTAGCGTGTGCTGATCTGGACATCATACATGGAACGTGCATCTAAATACCCCGAAGCCCACCCTGTCAACGCCGGAGCCGACACAAACAGAAATGCAGCTAACACCAATGTCAGGCAAATCAACGTCATGGTTTTAGAAGTGGTATTCAGCTTTGAAATAATCTGTCCGAAGAAAAACAGATTGGTTTCCCGATATTTACATTTGGGAGATTTTTCCTTCCATTCAGAAAGCAAATTACTTACTAGATAAATGGTACAGCAAATCCAAAAGCTTACATAAACAAGCAAGAACAGCAAATAGCTGTTAAGTGTACCTGCGCCGCTTGCAAGCATATATTTTTTTTGAATGACAGGGACACTTGCAGCAAAGCCGATATTTATAAGTGAAAGTATGGCGGCAGCAAGAACATATCGGTTGAAACTCCATTTCTTATGCACAACACACCATACAAGACCTAACAGAAAAGATGCTGCCGGAGCAATGATATTTCCCCAAAACATGATATGTACGGGGACAGGAAAACGGGGGTCAGAATAAAAGTACATTTGCGATATTCCCGTAGCTGCCGCAAATATGAGAAAAACAGTATATAAAATTGAGATTACAGGCATATAGCGGCTTTTTTTGATATGCGGGTCATTCTGCTTGTCAGCATACAGCATATCAATGATTTTTATTCTCCGTATTGTACGGACATTAAATAACCCCACAGCCAAAAGACTTAATGAGAAAAAGCATATTGTCAGAATAACCGTATCCGGAAACAGCGTCCAGGATAATTTGTAATCTTGCCCATAGGCAGATAACAACATACCCGTTATAAATTGCGAGCAGAACATACCCAAAAAAATGCCAACAATGATTGATACTGCTCCCATTAAAAAGGTTTCTGCGAAGAATATCCACGCAACGGTCTTTTGTTCCATTCCCATGACAGATTGAATGGCAAACTCCTTTTGCTTCCTCCGCAGCATATAGTTGTTCACATAGCGTATAAGGAACAATAGCAACAGGGTTACTGCACAAACCGCCATTTTCAATCCGTCGCTTACTAAAGTAAACTCATACTCTGTCCCAACGTCGGGATTATAATATTTGCTTGTAATAGACAGGAACGCATAAAACAGCATGACACAAATTGTCATGGTGACAATATATACCAAATAATCCTTTACAGAACGTTTTGCATTTCTCAAAACCAATTTAACATACATCTGTCTGTCCACCTCCAAGAACATTATAGATGACAGGTTGATTTCTTTGTATCAAATTTTCTTACAAAATTCTAACAAGAATGTAAGATTTCATCCCATTTTCACTCTTTTCTGATATTTATTTTAATAGAATACCATACATGGAAAGAAAATTTCCATTCAAAGCGAAAAAAGAGTTTATAGAATTAATTTCGATGTTGGAAAACCCTGAAAATAAAAGGCTGCCAGACAGGGATAAAAATAAATCGCCAGCAGAATGAACGGAAATTCAATGTTTTTCAGACCTGCGACCAGAGAAATCTGAAAAATGCGACTAACCTCTCCAAAAGCCTCAAAAACCGCATGAAATAAAGAAGAAAAGCCACCTTTCACTCCTCAAAAGGAGTATAATGTAAGTGTCAACAAAACATTAAAGAAAGGGGCTTCCCTTATGAAGATTATACCACAGATGAAACTGTTTGTAGAGAGTGATTTTGAAAATCTTGGAGATTTAGAAAGGCTGC
>CANRJF010000167.1 GCA_947630855.1 uncultured Lachnospiraceae bacterium | reverse complement strand
TACTTCTATATTGTTATTAAATAAAATTTCTACTCTTTTTTCACCAATTTTTGCTAAATAGCCATTTATTGCTTCAAAATCGTGATACTGCTCTTTTTTAAAATCGTGAAGGATATTTATATTTTGCTTGTAATCAACTAAACTGTAATTCGAATCCGATAATTGTATGAATGCCTCTTTTTCCAAAGCACATGCCTTGTAAATTCTTACCCCACTTAATTTATCATAATCTTCTTTTATACTCTGACACTCCATATCATTTGAATCCATTTTAGCAAGAACTCCTTTATTCAAATCCACTTTAAAAAAATGACCATGATAATCTAATAAAATCAAATTCTCATGGTTCCAATCATATATCGTAGAAAATAAATAATTATCAAATTCTGTTAATGGAATTATTTTTTTCCTGTGTAACTTTATATTAATATAAATGAAACAACCATTATCAGGACAAAACAATAAAATCTCATTGCCATGTTGGAACGAAGTATATATGACCAATTCCTCCATTAATTCTATTTTTTCAATTTGCCTAAGTTCACTGTCAAAAATAATTAATCCTTTGTAATTATCATTTACTACTATCAAATTATTTACAATTTCCATAAAATACACATCATTATTTAGCAATTCTATGTTCTTTATTTCCATCACAACAATAAGCACCATCCTTTACTAATTGCAGCCAAAAACATCTGGGTTGCAATTCCTCCGTCAAGTTATTCGTGTCGAAATTTCCCATCATAAAATAATCATACACTCACCTTTTATATATTTTATCAGAATGTGTACGGGTCTGTTCCCACTTAATATGTCCAGCATTTTTTCTATTTCATCCTCTGCACTGGCCGCATCAACATATAACATATTATACATATAAAAATCATCTATATTTGACAGCACGTTTGGCAAGGTCAATAACTTTTCCATGCATATATCTTCGATAGATTTTATATCAATGAAATTTGCTTGCAGTTCTTTCTCTATACTTACATGTTCTTCAAATGAAATTATACATCTTCCCTAAAATTTGTTATGTTTATTGCATTTTATAGTTATTTGATGAAACTATTATTTTTATTGAAAATCGCAGTCTCCTTCTTGTCAGTCTTCGTATTCCTCCAGTTTATAGGATAATAATCTCACACCAATATTTAAAAACTTGTATATAATGTTTTCCAAATACCAAACCATATCTGTATAGTTTTCTTTTACAATCTTTCGATTTATTACTATACTTAACATAATTTGGTCAGTAGTATATGCTATTAAAGAAATCCCCTCAACACCATTATTATAAAACAAATTTACTCCTACCTGTTCTTTTTTAGCCTTTTTTTCAGAAATAATATCATATAACTTATTTTCTGATATCTCTTCACACTGCCAATCATATTCATCATCATCACCAATTGGCAAATATTCGACCTTCCCCTGTAAATTATATATATCCCATCCGATTTGTTAAAACAATTTTAAAATATCTACTATATTCTCTGAATAATTGCTACAATTTAATGTTATAGATGCTTCCATTCACATATCTCCTTTAATCCAATAATTGCCGGATTTTGCTTCCCACCAATGGCTTCCAATACTGCCATCAAAATCTCTACCTCGAACACTAAAAGAGCCGTTGGAAAGAATCTGGGCATGGCATAACTTTCTCTGCTGTTCAGAAATTTGTTATGCTTTTGGACAGCTTTATCAGTTTCACCATATAACAGAAAAATCGGGGACGTTCCGTGGCAGTAAGCGCCAATGTAACATGGTTGATTTGGAATCGTCAAGAAAAATATTTTGTTACAAATCTTGAGATAATCATATGTAAATCATATCTACAATACACATTTCTCTCCAGTTTCTGTAAAAACAAAATACTTGCGTTGATTCTCATACATTAAAGTCAAATCCGTTCCAATTGGCATATTAAATATAGGGGCAATTGCCGGCTCAATCTCAAAAATGGTTCCCCAATCACATACTACCATATTGGAGGCATCTTGTAGATAATCGTCTGTATCTATTTCAGATAAAAACCTCCATCCATTATCGATTGCATTCACGCTTTCCTCTCGAAAACACCATTTAATTCTCCCTTTTTTTCTAAAATATTTTTTGAGACAATTACGCCTCCCATATTCATACTTTGTTTCATTTTGTGTACTCCATCATTTGTTTTAGTTTATCTGTTCCTCTTTCGTTCATAAGCATTCTGATACTGTATCCCATCTTATTACAATCATCGTAGTCCTGTACCTTATCAAAACATTCCTCTATAAAAGCCAACCCTTCGGCAGAACGTACCTTAAACACTTCTTGGCATAAAGTGAAAAATGCTGAATTACCGTATTTTTTCTCTTTTTCCATCAACGATGTTCCTTTGGCTAATAAAATCCTTGCAATATCTAAAGCTCCATCACAGTTAATGTTACTAGCCAAGTAATGAAATTCGTTGCACCCAGCATTTGAAACATTATTTACCTTTGCATTATTTGCCAGCAATTCTTTTGCTATATCAAATTTTCTTGCAATCAGGCTTTTTTCAAGAAGACTTATCCCTTCTTTGTCTGTAATATTAGACACTTCAATAAGATTTTTGCCTTCCATTTGCAGTTTCATGTTCAAATCATGTATCGTTCCAAATCTAATAATTGTTGCGTAATCTGCTTTTGCTATATTCATTGTTTACACCTCATTCATACTTATGGCTTCCCCCTGTCAGCAGGTCGATTCCTGCAAGCAGCGACAATGTTCCCATATGGACATACTCATAATCCCGCATAATCAGCTTCCGCCCCAATACCCAAGCTGTCCCTGATTTTCGCTTTATAATATGGGGAATTTGGGTTATAAAATGTGTGTTATTTTTAACTATAAAAAAAACCTGATTCCTTAATATTTTCATATACTTTCCATAATTTTTGTATATTTTGTGCTCTAATTTCATTATAACCACATTTTTTTAATCCCTTTATTACATTATACAAAACTTCTTTCCATTCGCTCATAAAAGAATTTATAGAAACCATCACGCCAGGATTTTCATTCAAAATTTTTTCTAAATGCCCAACTGTACATTCCCATTGTGATTGGATTTCCACCTGACCCTCATTCCAATTAATCACCCAATCAGATCTAAATGTATCTGGAAGCCAATGTATTATCATTTCTCCTGATTCCTTATTTTGCATCTCTGATAGTAAACTAACAATATCCTCTATCATATAACTTATATCATATTTATATGATAATGGGATACTAATATAATTCCACATTAAAATGGCGTTTTCCGTATTCATCAAAAATGTATTCTCAATTGCATCTGCTAAACTTCCAGCGCCTATTTCTACTTTATCTTGTGATTTTGGATTACTTGCTTGAATATAAAAACACATACTCAGCGCCTCCTGTAAAGTGACAATTACTCTCCGTCTTCAATAGACTCTTTATCTGTATATATAATTCATGCGCTTCTCCTGTCTCAATGTAATACCTAACAGACTTTTTCATTTTATTTAAAATTAGAAATCATAACCCCCATGCCTCTTTCGTATATTCTGAGCCATACTTTGCCAAAAAAGGCTTGATAATTTCCCTTATTTTCTGACGGTTTTTGCCCATAATTCTACCCCAAATTGTCCAATGCTTTTCTAAAATTATTGAAAAATCTTCATTATATGCACAGAAGAAATGTCCGTCATTAAACCCTGGACACTCCAATTCATATTTATCCACTAACTCCTGTGCTAACGCTGCCAATATATTATCCTCTTTTTCATACACCTCTTCCAGGGTAATAGGAACATCCAATTCAAAACCAATGCGTTCTTTATAGTTAAAACGCTGGTCTTCATATTTACGGACAGCACACTGAAAGAGAAAATGCTTAAACGAATAACTACAAACACCCTCCTTTTGATACTCTATGGGTTCTTCCATTTCATAATAATAAATTACATTTTTTTTATCCAAAAGAATGTAATAGCTAAATCCCAAATCATCTAAAAGAATTTCAATTTCAAATGGGTTAATTCCTTCCGGGCATTCCTCATAACGATCTTTATAGTACTCTACCAAAGACTTTATAGAGAAAATCCCACCCCACTCTTCTGTGGTTAGCACACCTCCATCATCTTCTCCTGCACATAACGCATATTCCACAAAATCTTCTGGAAATTCTAATCCTTCCCTTTCCATAAATGTATATTTTTTTAATAATTTCAAATCCTCCTTACTCGCAGGTTTCAGCCGATTTATCCATTCCGGGTCAAAGTTGCTGATATACTCATTTAGTTGATTTACTATTTGCATAACAAATATATTCCTCCATATAATCTTCACATACCTCACACGGATTCATCTGGTTTGTCCCTATTATCAAATGCTTATTATCACTATTACTTGTATAAAATCTGGTATCCATACCAACAGCCTTACTTGGATTCTTGTGTGCAGCACTGGCTGCTTTCGGCTCAGCACAATTTCCAAACTTGTAGCTTCTGTCACCCTCCTTTTATATTTGACACTACAATACTTTTTTCTAGTTCGAAAACAAAAACATCCTTGTAGGGAAACTGATTCGCTTGAGCTTTATACCGGTATATTCTTGCGGCTGTTTCCTCTTCATTCCACCGGACAATGCTCTCCTCACAATAAGAAGATGCTTACAATCCCTGCCTGAAACCGCTTTTTCATCTCTTCTCCTTTCAGATTCATGCATAAATAAACAATACACTATAAATATGGTATCACAACCGAAATTAAGACACAAGCACAGTTTAGAGCTAGTCCATGAATGGTAACTTTCTTCGCTTAGATGCAAATCAAAGACACCACTGCAAGCAGTCACTTGGCTCGTTGCTAGCGGAAATAATTACTCTGGAACAGTACGAAGCCCTTCCAGAGGAAAAAAGGGTAGAAATCTTCGATGGCATTGTCTATGATATAACCAGCCCCTCACAATCGTACAACCCGACATCATGATCGTGTGCGATAAAGACAAACTGGACGGGAACCGTTGTAACGGTGCCCCGGATTTCATCATTGAAATTGTTTCTCCGGGGAATCCGGCAGATGATTATATCCGTAAACTTTACTACTACAAAAATTCCGGAGTCCGTGAGTGTTGGATTGTAGACCCTAAGAGAAAGACCTTTACTGTGAACTACTTTCAGGGTAATATCGTAAGTGTTCAGTATCCTTTTTATTCCACAATCAAGGTCAATATTTATGATGACCTGTATATTAATTTTTCTGATATTGCTGATTTACTAGACTTCTAGCCGATGAAAAGGCATGTGCCCCGCTGCATATGCCTTCATAAAATAACACCCATATGCAGGGATATGGAAAGGATATCTATATTATAGAAATCTAAATCCACCTTATAGAAATTGGCATTTTCACTTTCACAAACAGAAATATCTTGTCCAAAATAGCCAAGCTGCCTACATTTCTTCTATAAATATACCCTCTTGTTTACAATTGGCAATAAATTCCTTTGAAAGAAAATCTCCACATTTTAAATACATATAATAATCATAACCAAACTCTATGTAAATTGTCGATGAGCAATTTCTGAATATTCCCCAAAAACACTCTCTTAAAATTAACTTTATGTACATTGGTAAATATTGTATACTGATTTTCATACCGCTTTTTAAAGATTTGATAAGTGTTTCATCTTGAAGCGATAAATCTAATCCACTACCCTGAAGCATCTGCTTTATCTCTTTTATGGAAAAATTTAATTCCACATTATCGATAATCATTTCATTTACATGATTTATTCGTAAAATTTTTAAAATAGTATTATAATACTTTTTTTCTGTATTAATATAATCATTTTTATTAAATTCCCTTCCATTATAAACTTTTCCAATATCAGCGTAAGAAATCCAATCTTCTTTTAAATAGATTCCATTATCATCACGGTATTGAGGATCATATTTTGAAATTCGATATTTATACATACGCCATCGAGCAGACTTTATCTCGACTTCTCACTTCCTTTCACAATATTCTTTTACGATAAGGTAGATTAGCCTTACAAAACTGCACTATTCCCTTTCCCAAAAATATTACTTTCTACATCCTCCAACAATTCCCATTCCTCTTCTAATCTCTCTTTTTCTCCTGCTATAATATTTATACATTCTAACTTTTCATCTTCACTCATCCCACTAAATTTTTTTGAAAGTAACTCATACATATTACTTTTAACCTCCAAGTTACCATCAAACAACACATGTATTATATTTTTTATTACTTTCTCGCAGTTTAATTCTTGTAACGCATATATTAATGTTCCCCTGCACATTTTATTTTTAGGATCATTTATCAAATCCACCAAAGTATCAATTGCTTCATCGCATTGCAAATCGGATAAAACCAATGCTATTGTATTTCTATGATTTTTTTCATTTGTATTACGTAGTTCCTGTATTAAATCATTTATGACTTTTTGCAGTTCCCCTACTTGCATTTGTTTACACATTCCCACGATACTATCTATTGCATTCTTATCTATTAATTTGTTAATATAATCTATCACTTCGTATCAGGCAAATAACTCGCCTGCCCGAAAAAGTATTGCCACCTGATAGAGGTGGCAAATCTTGATTATCTCTT
>CANRJF010000166.1 GCA_947630855.1 uncultured Lachnospiraceae bacterium | reverse complement strand
CTTTTGCCTGGTCTGTTTCCATTTTTTCATAATCCGGGTAAATATAAAAACGAAACCCTGTAAATCCTATTTCTGTCCTGTCTCTGTATTCACAGTCATACTTTTCGTCTGCCTTCCAGTTTTCTTCCACCTGTTCCCATGGCAGGTTTAAAAACTCTTCATAATTCGTGTCATAAATAAAATTATCCTTGTACAATGTTCCACGCCCTCCCCTGCTCTCTAACATATCTGTCAGCATTTCTGCTATGGCTGATGCACTTAATCCCCCATCAGGAAGCTCTCCAGGGTTATATTCCTCATGAAATCTATAATAGTATTTTGAAAAATCCAGCAGGACTTTTCCCTCCCCTGTTATTCCGTCCCGAATTATGGTTTCGCTGTATTCATCCTCATATAAACCAGTTAAATTGACAAAGTTTGTTACAACACCTGCACCCTCAGCAATCTTCATACTAATTTCGCAGATCATGCCGTTCTTATCCACAGCCAGGTCAAATCTTACATAATTGGCACTTTCCCCTCTTATACTATCCTTCTTCTGGTCGAAATAGTATCTGAAAAGATATCCTTTTTTGCCGGATAATTTATTTTGTTCATAGGAACGATAGTATCCGCCCATTTCTGGCTCCCATCCGTCATCCAAAAAATCCCAGTCCATTTCCTCTAACTGTCTGACTGCCCAGTCTGTAAAATACCTGCTATTTTCACTGGATATTTTCCCCCGTTCTTTTAAAACTTCCTTTAACACATTTCCCAGGAAAATCTCTATCTCACCCATATGTTCCGACACATACACTCCTTTACCCAGCATTTCTTCTGCCACAAGATAATCCGGGTCCATGCCAAACCACAAATCACCTTTCCTGTTTCTATATAAGGTATACCCCACGATATTTTCCATAAATTCTTCATCTGCTGCAAATGAGGAAAGACCATCCTCGATACTCCTCATCTGCTTTCTTATAGTTTCAATATTTTCTTGCTCATATTTTAAAATGCTCTCTGTCTGTAAATCCTCTTTTGAAAAAATATCCTCCTCTTGAGAACTCTCTTCTATAAAACTTTCTTGTTTTTCTTTGGAACTGTGTTCTTCAGATATTTTATAATCGTCATTTCCTGGTGCCATGCTGCCTGTTTTTCCTACGCTCAAAAATACAAACAGCATAACTAAAATAATACATATATTTATAATTCTTTTTCTATTCATTTTCAAACATCACCCCATACATTCTTCAATGGCGGAGCGCAAAGCGTCCCTTCGGTCGTTTATCTGCTCCATGGTGTATCCTCCTGTTATTCTTTCACAAAACAAATCCTGTCTGCTTCCCATAAGGTTCACTTAACTGTGGCGTAGTAATCATTCCATCAAGCTGCTCACTCAATTCCCCTAACCCTGCCTCTGCCATAAATTGTTCCTGCAGCCAGTCCCCCTCATGCATTATGCTGTATTCAAAAGATGGATTGTCTATGTTGTATATTTCGTATCACAGAATTCTGTAATACGATATGTACCGTAATGTGTGCTTAACTCCGCCATCTGTTCCTCTGTCAATTCTATTTCCCCTGCACCCATACCCTGTTTTGATGCGCAGTAGAAAAACAAAACTGCCAGTTATTCTGCTTGTCTCACAAAAGAATTAACCCCCAAATCCTCCACTCCCCTTTCCGATACATAAGCGTCCAATACCAGCACCCATTCCCTTTTGTTTTCGTTTCCCGCCTCTGGCTTCTGGGGATAAAAGTAATACCGTAAATGTATGCAGCCTGCGCGTTCATTCTCCTTCACATAAAAACAGTCATAATCGTTTCCGGGATTCCAGCCGGAAGCGTCTCCTTTCTCTTTCAAATTTGTCCGGAATCCATCTATTTTATATCCATATACTTCCCACTCGTCCATCCCTTCACCTGTGCATTCTAAAAAACTGTTCCATAATAATTTCGGTGTTGAAGTTATGTCACGCGACGCATACCCGGCCTTAATGTCCTTTTTCATATCCTCCTTTATCCTGTCCCCAAGGCATCCGGCAAATTCAGCCACATTCTGGCATCCCCATATTCTGGCTTCTTCGTGCCGTATGCCGGCTTCCTCTCCTTTGTCAAAAGTTTTATACCTTAATAATACATGGGGATGTGCTGTCTGGGGGACGGGCAGAGATATGTTTTCCGCCGCATTACAGACTTTCCCGTCTTTTACCACCTGCACTTTTGTTGTTTTCTCTCTGGACAGATACTTCTCCCTGGACAGTTGAAACGCCACACAATCAACCTTGTAGCATATGATTCCCTTATCATCTTCCCAAAAGTCACATGTGGCAAAAAACGCCTGCGCCCTGTCCGTTTCCATTTTTTCATAATTTGGAAAAAAGCAATAGCGAAAACCAATTCCGCAGTTTTCATATATATGATCCACATACTCACAATTATACTCTTCGTCTGCCGTCCAGTTTTCCTCTGTCCGGCTCCAGGGCAAGTCTGCAAATTCTTCATACTCAGACTCATAAGCAAATACATCTGTGTACCGCGCCGCATGCTCCCCCCGGCTCTCCAGCATATCTATGCATATACCGGCCATCTTTTCTGCCTGTTTTAGCGTGTCTGTATCCCCCTTTGGCTCATAGGCTTCGCGCCAGCCCCGGTAGGAACTGGAAAAATCCAGCACCATATTTTTCCCTTTTGAACTTTCCCCGCCAATGATGGATTCCCTAAAATGCTCATTGCATAATCCTACATCGGACTCGCCATTTCGCGCCCATCCAGTCACTTCTTTGGCATGAATGCGCGGGGTTATGCCGCAAACCTGTCCGTTTCCATCCACCAAAAGCGTCAGGGATACTGTCTGTGTGTAATCACCCACAATGCATTCCTGCTTAGGGTAAAAATGATATTGGAAACTATAAAAGTCTGTCCCCGCTAAAGATGCGGGGCAGTACTCTCTCCCATATGCAAAAGGATCCACTTCCCAGCCTTTATCCAATGCGCTCCAATCCGCGGTGCTTAACTGCTGCGTCGCCCACTCTGTATAATACTGCCTGTCTTCCTCCCGGACTGCCCCCCTGTCTGTAAGGAGCGCCGCCAGCTTCCCCCCTAAAAATGCCTCCACTTCACACATATGTTCAGAAACATACACTCCCCTGCCCGCCAGCTCTTCCGGCAGAACCCAGTCAGGATCCAGATAATAGTTTGATAGATTTCCCATAGTGTAGTTCCATAACGTATATCCCACAACATTTTCATTAAAACTCTCACTGCCATCTGCCACTTCCATTCTAATGCAATCCGACCAATACTCCTTCCCTACGGGATCCTTGGAAGGATCTGACAGTTCGCTGGAATATCCGGTTTCCATGACGCTTGTTTCCATCTCCTTGTCTGTGCATTCCTGATGAGTGGATAAACTGATTTCAGATTCTTCCATTTCCTTTTCACTATTGGCATCCATAACGATTTCCGGAAGCTCTTCTGCTTGTTTCTTTCTGGAATATTCCTTTCCAAATGCCACGTAAAGAAATAATGCCGTAAACCCCGCAATGAATACCACCTTATATATCTTTTCCCACATTCTATTCTCCCCTCACCAGATATGTTGGCTTTGTAAGTGCTCTATACCACAGACGTACATATGCAACATGCTCCCATCTGTTATATAAAATTTGTTAATAAAAATCAATCATTCCCTCGGGAATTTCCACATCTGCCACTTTTTCCATTTCAAGATAATCACCATAATAGTTTTGCAAAACAAGCTTATCACCTACAAGAAGCATTTTTACGACATGGCTGTATTCATTATCCACAGGACTTCTCTTCTCTGTTCCCCTGATATCAACTCCTATAATAAAAACCGCCTCCTGTTTTGCATAGTTTTTATCTGCCCAGGCAGCATTCAAAATATCCTCAGACGACAATTCCTCAATCCTGGCAGTGTGGTAATAATACACCGCCTGAAACATCGGCCAAGCCCCATCTATCCATCCCGCCTGTGAAAAAATATAAATGTCTCCCACGCCTGATCCATAACATCCACTCAATCTGTCCCACCCGACAACATCCTTTCCCTGCCATACTCCATAAATCTTGTCTTCTATATCTTTTGTGGCAATGTCGAATTCTAAATGGTACGCCTTAGAATACTGTGAGATGATATCCTGGCAGATTGTACTGTCCTCTTTTTCCGAAAGGGCATACGCAGACGCCGCAGCCATAAAAAGAAACACAACCAGCACACCCCCTCTGAATAACCTTTTCTTCATTCCTGTAATCCTCCTCTGCTTCCTGCCTCTACAAGCTCCTTAATTTTCAGGCTTCTCAACGTTTGTAAATTTATCGTTCATATGTATGTCCGCTATCTTTTCCAATTCAAAATAGGACTCATTCATTTCCATTACCAGTGTATCCCCAAAAATAATCAGCCGAAGGCGTGGTTTAAGATATTTGTCTTCCATAACCCTGTTTTCCTCAGAATATGTGGCAATGATATAAATTCCTTCCTGTCCACTGTATCTGTCATCCGACCAGGATATATTTAAAAAATCCTCCCCTGACAGTTCCTCAACATCTGCCCTGTGGCAGTAATATACTGGCTTGAACCAGGGAGTTCCATCATCAATCCAGGCTTCCTCACAAAATATGACAATTCCTCCGATGCCTCCATCAAAGGAAATCTCATTTGAACTTGTCCAACCCACCAATTCTTTTACCTGCCATATGCCGTAAAGCTTTTCCTCCACTTCTTTGTCTGCAGCTTCAAAGCTGCACTGGTATTTGGTCTCATACTCAGACAAAATCTCCCGGCTTGTTCCACTGTCCCACTTCTGGCTGTTGCTTTTAGCTGGCAATTCTGCCTGCTGTGCAATGATGCCACCCATCAATATAAATGATATCACTGCATAGAATACTCTGTTTTTCACACTAATGCCTCCCTCATTTTTAATGTAGTCTATTCCCAATTTCTTCACTTCATCTTCAGAGTGATAATATTTATAGCGACCGCTGAAAAATAAATTTAATTCATTGCTTCCCCTGCTTCCCTGGAAATTTCTAATGCTTTGTAATAATCCATTTGTTTTCCCTCCATTGTCATTCCTTGATAAAATAAACGCCCCAATTCTCAAAATCATTTTCCACGTCCAATGCCTCCCACATTGTATAAACAACACCATCTTCATCTACTCTAAAAAACAACAGCAGCTCCCCTGGCTCTAACTCCCACTTTTTGTCCCCCGACACGAATTGTCTGAATTCAAAAAATAGCACAGACTCATTGAAACGAATATCTGACAAAATTTCTGTTTTTATCCCGTCTATATCTATTACAATATTTCCACAGTATTCTCCTTTTTCGCTTCCTTCAACTTTAATCCTGTATTCTCTGAACTCATCTGGAAACTCAGAAGTGCGAAACCATCTAAAATTTTCAGATTCATTTTCCGGCCTTGCAGTGTCTATGGCTTCTTTTGAAAAAACATAGCTTCCCTCCCATACAGAAAAACTGTTCCCTCGCCGTTCATCATTGCCCTGCCGCTCCAATCCTTCTGTTTTTTCTAACAAAAAATACTCTCCCATGGAAAACATAACGATCTTGTCATAAGCCACAACATACATTTGAGGCATAAATCTATAACCTTCTGCTATTGTATACCATGGATACACATCGATTTCCACATATTCCTGCCGGACCATGGAATCTGGCAAAATGCCATCCCGAATCCCAAATATTTCCTCTGACCGCATATTTTTTAACTTATAAGCCGGATTTTCCGTTACAACTTCTTTGAGCCAGAAGTCATCCTTATACCTGCCTGTCTCTTCTGAATTTAGCAGACGGTAATTATCGTAGGTAACAAACATATCCTTAGATACGGTAATTGTTTTCCCAATCATCATCTCCACCTCCTCCTGGGGCAGCGTTTTGTTCCCACTGCTGTCTAATGCAGGATAAAACTTCGTGGGAATGAATTCCACAACCTGATAATCTCCATAAATTTTCTCCATAAAACTCTGACTGTCCTCTTTTGTCCATTCCGGCAAATCTTCTTTTGCCTCTTCTTCACACCGTTCTAACAAAAATTCTTCACCCGTTACATTGGAACGTAAAATCATTGCATCCTTATCTGACAGAGCATAATATGAATGGCTTGCGCCTAATCCTAATTCATCTATATACACTTTGATGATTCCTTCCACTTTATTGTCATATGCAGACTCCCCAAGACCATATGCCGTTTCTTCCCATTCATATTTAGGATTGTCCACTGTAAATCTCTTCATAAAAAAATTTAAAAAAGCATCTTGACCGGAATCATAAGTTATCAAACGATCCTCTGTGATTTCAATGACTCTTCCTACCAACATATCTGCTTCCTGTGGGAACATAAACCAATATATTCCTCTATAAGGAGTAAAATGTTCTGTCACCCTGTAAGTGCCAAAGCGAGAACTTATTTTTTCTTTGCCGTCCCATTCATTTATAAATGATATTTGTTTATTGCCAGCCCATCCATTTATAAATGATATTTGTTCTTTATCATATGTCCCAAAATTTTCCTCTCCTATTGCATTTATTAAAAAAATCAAAAAAATTACGAAAAGGAAAATCACATTATATATTTTTTTCATCGTCCACTCCCCACTCTAAAAATCTTGTATTCATTATATTTTCCACTTTATCAATATCCTGTATATCAGATGCTTCCTCTGTATCACATAAATGCTTTTTATTTTCTTTGCTGTCCTCATTTGCAAAATTCTCTGCCGTCTTCTCTGGATACAGGGTTTCATGGTTTTCATTTACTGCCACGCCAAATATAAGTACAGCCATACCTAAAATAAATGCTATGCCATATGCTTTTCCTTTCAATTAATTACTTCCCCCCTTGTCTTGTATAATATCCCTATATATCCGTATAACAACTCATATAGGAATATTTTTTTGTTATTTTATATGATTTCCT
>CANRJF010000165.1 GCA_947630855.1 uncultured Lachnospiraceae bacterium | reverse complement strand
GATTTGTTAGATTGGACTTTGTAACTATTAACTTAGTAGTCGTTCTTGACTACACCATTATTATACTAGGAGGAAAGCGCATGATTTATCTGGTGGAAGATGATGATAATATCAGAAAACTTGTAAAGTATGCCCTGACAAAGGAGGGGTTTGAGGTGACAGGATTTGCTTCCCCAAAGGAATTTTGGGAAAATATGCATACTGCACTGCCGGAACTTGTTTTACTGGATATTATGCTTCCTGAGGAAGACGGGTTATCTATTTTGAAAAAAATAAAAGAGAATGCCAGGACAGAGCATATTCCCGTGATTATGCTCACCGCAAAAAACAGTGAATTTGATAAAGTAACGGGTCTTGACATGGGAGCGGACGATTATGTGGCAAAGCCTTTCGGGACAATGGAGCTTATTTCAAGGGTACGGGCGGTTATCCGCCGTTATGACAAAACCCGGGCAAAGAAGGTATTTCAAATGGGAGAATTGTATGTAGAGCCTGCAAAGCATATTATCTCTGTGTCGGGTAAGGAAATACAGCTTTCCTATAAAGAATATCTGCTGTTAATGGTTCTTCTCGAAGCAGAGGGAAATGTGGTAGAGCGCGATGCCCTGCTTGCCAGGGTGTGGGGGGAATATTATAACGAATCAAGAACGCTGGATGTCCATATCCGCAAGCTGCGGGTGAAACTGGGTGATGCGGGCAGGATGATTCAGACGGTAAAAGGCATCGGTTATAAGATGGGAGACACAGACAATGAATAAAAAAATATTTCGTTCTTCCTTTCTTACGGTTTTTCTTGTCCTGATTGCAACGATTGCCCTGATTATGGGCATTTTATTTCATTTTTTTGAAAAGCAGATACAAAAGGAACTTGAGAATGAGGCAAATTATCTTTTACTGGCTGTTGAAAAGGAAGGCATACATTTTTTTGATGAATTTAAAAAGCAGAATAACAGGATTACTTTTATTAATTCCAACGGAAAAGTATTGTTTGACAGTGACACAGATGCCGAAAATCTTGACAACCATGCAGACAGGGAAGAAATCAAAGAGGCAATGAAAACAGGGGAAGGAAAGAGTACCCGTTATTCCAAGACTTTAACGGAAAAGACGGTAAATTATGCCGTAAGGCTTTCAGACGGCGCCATACTGCGTGTTTCAACAACACAGTATACGGTTATTTCGGTTCTTCTTGGAATGCTCCAGCCGGTTTTGATAGTTCTGTTTGCCGCGCTGATTTTGACGGGCGTTCTCTCTTCAAGGGTGTCAAAGGCAATTATAGACCCCATTAACACACTTGATTTGAAGCATCCGGAACAAAACGAAACATATGAGGAGCTGACGCCGCTTTTGCGGAAACTTGCGGAGCAGAACCGCACCATAGAGGAGCAGTTGGCGGAGGCCCATAAAAAACAGGTTGAATTTAAGCTGATTACGGAAAACATGAGCGAGGGTTTTCTGGTCATTGACCAGGATGCTATCCTTTTGACATATAATTCCGCTGCGATGGCGCTGTTTGGCATTACTCCGCCTGCCGAAGGCAGTGTGCTTGCCTTCTGCCGGGCAAAAGATTTCCGTGATACGGTATCTAAGGCTCTTTCAGGAGAAAAATGGGAAAATACCATGATGCGGGATGAGTGCTGTTACAGTATAATTGCAAATCCTGTTTTTGAGGATAAGGAAGTGATAGGCGCCGTCATAATTATTCTTGATATTACCGAGAGGGAAAAGAGAGAAACGCTCCGCCGTGAATTTACCGCCAATGTTTCCCACGAATTAAAAACTCCCCTCACTTCCATTTCCGGTTTTGCGGAGCTGATGAAAGAAGGAGATGTTTCCCAGGATACGGTGGTGGATTTTTCAGAATCCATTTATGAGGAGGCCCAGAGATTAATCACACTTGTAAATGACATTATAAAAATATCGGAGCTGGACGGGAAAAGCATTTCCTTTGAAAGTGAAACCGTTGATTTATATGAATTGTCGGAGGAAATCATTAACCGCCTTAACGACCATGCAGAAAAAAGAAATATTGTCTTTCATCTGATTGGCAGCAAAACAGAAATTACCGGTGTGCGCAAGATTCTTGATGAAATGATTTATAATCTTTGTGATAATGCAATCAAGTACAATAAAGAAAACGGAACCGTTGACCTTATTATAAATGAGACAGAAAGCAGCGTGGCTGTGATGGTACGGGATACGGGAATTGGTATTCCCGCCCAGCATTTAAGCAGGGTGTTTGAACGGTTTTACAGGGTAGATAAGAGCCATTCTAAACAGGTTGGCGGAACGGGGCTTGGACTGGCAATCGTAAAACACGGCGCCATCTACCATAATGCAGCAATCAGCCTTGAGAGTACGGAGGGGAAGGGAACGACAGTAACCATTCGCTTTGACAAAAAATGATTTTTTAGTTCTTGACAAACATACCGATGGTATGATATATATTAAACATACCATCGGTATGTCGGAAGGTGAAAAACAGTGGCAAGGAATAAACATCCAGAAGAAACGGTGAATTTAATATTAGATGTGGCTTTTCAGTTATTTATGGAAAAAGGGTATGAACATACATCTATCCAGGATATTATTAATCATTTGGGCGGGCTTAGTAAGGGGGCTATCTATCATCATTTTAAGTCAAAAGAGGATATTATAGCTGCAGTTATTGACAGGATGACGGAGGAGTCCAATCAAATGCTTGCCAAAGTCCGTGACCGAGATGACCTGACAGGAAAGGAGAAGTTAAAGGCGATTTTCAAAGAATCCATTCTCAGACCTGTTCAGGAAGACATATTTACAGTAGCGCCCAATTTCAGCAACAGTCCAAGGCTGCTGTTTTGTATTTTTCGTGAAACCATGGACGAAGCCGCCCCGGATTATATTCTGCCCATTATCAGGCAGGGAATTTCCGATGGCTCTATCCAGACGGATTATCCGGAGGAATTGACGGAGTTGGTTATGCTGGCTGCAAACATCTGGATGAATCCAATGATATTTGATGACACTGTGGAGGAATCTTATCGGAAGTTTATGGTGTTCCGTCAGATGATGGAAGGATTTGGTTTGGACATTGTGGATGAAGAATTGTTAGACAGGTTACAGGAACTGGCATTTATTTATCAGAAGAATCGTTAATCATCTGCCCTGCAAAAGGGGCAGATATATTTAAAACCAAATACATACCGTCGTGCGGTATTAAGGGGGAAAAGTATGCTGATGGTATCTGGATTACAAGGATTTAAATGGAATTTCAGAAAGGGAGGTTTAAGGAATGAATCAAAAATTATTTTCTAAAGATTTTACGCTGGTTGTAATCGGCCAGATTATTTCATTGTTTGGCAATGCCGCAATTCGGTTTGCCCTGCCATTGTACCTGTTAAACCAGACGGGTTCTTCCGCACTTTACGGAACAGTTACAGCTTGTGCATTTATCCCTGCAATCCTGCTTTCTCCTGTTGGCGGAATCGTTGCAGACAGAGTGAATAAGCGAAATATTATGGCTGCGTTGGACTTTTTTACAGCGGCAGTGATTTTTCTTTTTGCATTGCTTATGGGGAGAATGAATCTTGTCATTCTGCTGACGATTACTTTGATGCTTTTATATGGCATTGCCGGTGCATATCAGCCTTCTGTGCAGGCAAGTGTGCCTGTGCTTGTATGTCAGGATAATTTTATGGCGGCAAATTCTGTTATTAACACAATAAGCTCTTTCGCTTCTTTGCTGGGGCCTGTTCTTGGAGGGCTCTTATACAGTGCATATGGATTAATGCCTGTGCTGTGGGTCTGCATCATATGTTTCCTGATGTCTGCCGTTATGGAGCTTTTTATCAAAATACCTTTTGTCAGGCAGGAATCTAATGACGGTGTGTGGAAAACAGTAAAAAAAGATTTTGGGGAAAGTATCAGATTTATCAGAAAAGAAAAGCCTGTTATTGGAAAGGGCTGCTTGTAGTCTGTGGAATCAATTTATTTTTGGCATCTATGATTATTGTCAGCCTGCCGTATTTGGTAACGGAAGTTTTGGATTTAGATGCTGCCCTGGCAAACAGGCTTTATGGTTTTGCGGAGGGGGCATTGGCAGCGGGAGGGCTGGCAGGCGGTATCGGTGCAGGTGTTTTTGCAAACAGGCTGACCATACAAAAATCGGGGAATCTGATTATAGCCTGTGCCGTATGTGTTTTTCCCATAGGATTTTCATTGATGCTTTTTTCCTCTGGCTTAGTGAACTATATTGTTATGACTGTATGCTGCTTTATCGTTATGGTATTTTCAACGGTTTTTACTGTACAGATTATGTCCTTTGTTCAGGCAGAAACACCCCGGAATTTAATTTGAAAAGTGATAGCTGTGATTCTTACTGTTTCTATGTGTGCACAGCCCATGGGTAATGCCTTTTATGGTATTTTGTTTGAAGTTTGCAGGGGTTATGAATTTGCGGTGATTTTATTTGCGGGTGTTGTCGCTTTAATGATTGCTATTTGTTCAAAAAATATATTCAATAAGTTTTAGCAGAGAAGAATCAGTTATGACTGTCAAAGATAATTCTTGCAATTATATCTCTGTGGAGATATGATGGATTTTTCCATGAACACTTTGGAATATGACGGGGATACCTTTTTTTCCATGTTTATTATATCCGGTCTGGCACTTCAGTTTGGGAATGGAAATCCTTCTTATGTGGCAGGAAGAACGGGATGTGAGATGGCGCAAGGATTCACAAGGCAGTTTCTATGGGAACAATTCTGAATATGTATCCGATGCTGCACGAAGCGGATATCATGAAATTTGTAGCGGTTATGGATGAGAAAATGCAGGATTATTATACGGATACGAATTTAAAAAGGCTGCGTACTTCCATGGGACTGTCCCAGAGGGAACTGGCACAGTTATCCGGTGTTGCACTCAGGCAGATACAGCTTTTAGAGGAAAAGCAAAGGGATATTAATAAGGCGCAGGCGTTCACGCTTTTTAAGCTGGGGAAGGCATTGCACTGTAATTGTGAAGATTTGCTGGAGATTTGAAAGAAATTTATCCGATTGCAATTGATAAATTTTATGGTTTACAACAGAAAAAGGCCGTTTCACTGCATATAGGTTCAGTTTGCATATTAAAGTCCCGAAACAATAAATGAGGACGGCAAAGTATATGCCTGATAAAAAGCAGAACAAGGATGTAATGAAGTGGAAAGGAGACCAAAACAATGATGAAAATCGGCAGCGTAACAGGAGCAGATAACAGTATGCAGACAGGTCGTTCCGGCATGAATATGCAGGTGGATTCTGTCAGCAAAAATATTCAGAACCAGATAGCAAATGCGCAGAAGCAGTTGCAGGAGGTTTCTTCCAATGAGGATATGACGCTGGAAGAAAAAATGAAAAAAAGACAGGAAATCCAACAGGAAATTACCAATTTGAATCAGCAGTTAAGACAGCGTCAGATTGAACAGAGGAAAGAACAGCAGTCTAAAGGTATGTCTATGGACGATATGCTTGGCGTAAAGCCTGGAGCAGGAAGCAAAAAATCAGGAAGCAAGGGAAGCGGTTTGTCACAGGCAAATATGCAGGCCATGATTTCGGCGGATTCTTCTATGAAGCAGGCACAGGTGCAGGGAAATGTGGCTTTGGCAATGAAAAGCAGGGCAGCAGTTTTGAAAGCAGAGATAAATCAGGACGGCGGAGAAGTAGAATCCAAGAAGGCTGAACTTGCGGAAGTAGAACAGAAAATGATGAATGCCTCTGCTTCTCAAATGAATACACTTGCAAGTGCAAATCAGACAATCGAAGAGGCTGCAGAAGTGGAACAGGGCAGTAAAGAAGATGGCAAGATTGACAATAAAACGGGCAAAACAGAGAAGAACGGACAGGAGACAGGCAATGCATCAGAGAATACAAAAGATGCAGAGACGAATACTTATACACACGTAGATGTTCGTTTGTAGTGAGTGAAATTATGGCATTTCCGGCATTAAGGCAGGAGAGCGTTTGTTAGAAGAAAAAATATTTTTAAGATTACTTTTGCCAATTGTGGCGAGACGCACTCCTGTGCCGGATATGCAGGGTATTTTACAGAATTTAAAAAAACAGGAAGGGGGTTGTTGTTATGGGACAAATAGTATAAGATGTTGTGTGGTTCTTGCATTTGCAGCAAAAAGATAGTATGATGAAATCACTAAATGAAAGGGTTAAAACATGGGTAATATATATGATGGTGCATTTCGAACAATCTTAAATGACTGCCGGAAACTGGTTATCCCTGTAATCAATGAGATTTTCGGGGAAACGTATACAGGGGAAGAAGAAATACAATTTTTTCCAAATGAGCATTTTATAGACCGGCAGGATGAAGCGGACAGAGAACGCATAACAGACACAAATTTTACGGTTTACGGAAAGACGCAGAAAAAATACCATATGGAGTGTGAAAGCAGCTTACCGGATGGGAGAATCACCATAAGGCTGTTTGAGTATGATGCGCAGATAGCTCTTGATGAGGGCGAAGTTACAGAAGAAACTTTGACGGTAACATTTCCCAATACAGCGGTTCTGTATCTTAGGGCGTATAAAAAGACACCAGACAAAATGAAATATGTAATAGTTACGCCGGGCGGTATGGTACAGTATGATGTGCCGGTTATGAAAGTGCAGAGATATTCGCTTGACGATATTTTTGAAAAACGCCTGCTGATGCTGATTCCATTTTATATTTTTGCACATGAGAAAAGTTTTTCGGAGTATAATAGTAATGAGAAAAAGCTGGAAGAATTAAAAGCAGAGTATCAGGTTATTTTAGATAGGCTTGATGAATTGGAACAGCAGGAAGTTATAGGGGCGTTTGACAAGCGGACGATTATAGATTTATCTGGAGATGTCATTAAAGAAATTGCACAGAAGTATGAAAATGTGCAGAAAGGGCGCAAGAGGTCCGGTGGACCTCTGTTTTGCGCCGACCGAAGCGGAGCGTAGAAAAGGTGATATGAT
>CANRJF010000164.1 GCA_947630855.1 uncultured Lachnospiraceae bacterium | reverse complement strand
GGTGGAGTATTTTGTACAGAAATCCATTGCAAACGGAATTGATATTATCCGTATTTTTGACTGTTTAAATGATATTCGGAATTTACAGACAGCCGTTACGGCATGTAACAAAGAAAAAGGCCATGCCCAGGTTGCATTGTCTTATACATTGGGGGATGCCTATACCTTAGATTACTGGACAGACATTGCAAAGCGCGTGGAGGATATGGGAGCAAATTCCCTGTGCATTAAGGATATGGCAGGTCTTTTGACTCCGTACAAGGCAGAGGAACTGGTAAAGGCATTGAAATCTACCATTGATATTCCTATTGAGCTGCATACCCATTATACGTCCGGCGTAGCATCTATGACTTTGCTGAAAGCGATTGAGGCAGGGGTGGATATTATTGATACGGCTATGTCCCCATTTGCCCTGGGAACAAGCCAGCCTGCTACGGAGGTTATGGCAGAGGCATTCAGGGGAACGGAATTTGACCCGGGATTTGACCAGATGCTGTTAAAGGAGATTGCAGATTATTTCCGTCCAATGAGAGAGGAAGCATTAAAGAGCGGTCTTTTAAATCCAAAGGTATTAGGCGTGGATATCCAGACACTGTTATACCAGGTGCCCGGCGGCATGTTAAGCAACATGGTATCCCAGTTGAAGGAGCAGAATGCGGAAGACAAGTATATGGAAGTGTTAGAGGAGATTCCAAGAGTGCGTAAAGATTTGGGAGAGCCGCCTCTTGTTACGCCGTCTTCCCAGATTGTGGGTACGCAGGCCGTGTTTAATGTTTTGATGGGTGAGCGTTACAAGGTTGCCACCAAAGAGACAAAAGACGTATTGCTTGGCAAATACGGACAGACCGTTAAGCCTTTCAATCCGGAAATTGTGGATAAAGTTTTAGGCGAGGATAAGAAAAATGCAATTACCTGCAGGTATGCAGATTTGCTTGAGCCGGAATTGGATAAGATTGAAGCGGAAATGAAACAGTGGAAACAGCAGGACGAAGATGTATTAAGTTATGCATTGTTCCCGCAGGTTGCCACAGACTTTTTCAAATACCGGGAAGCACAGCAAAAGGGAGTAGATGCCAGTGTGGCAGATACGCAGAACAAAGCATATCCTGTATAAGACAGCAGAAATATAAGAGAGAAGGAGTGCATGTCGGCATGATATGCGCTCCCTTTTTCATATACAGAGCCGTTTCAAAAAGTCAGCCTCTGGCGCAGCGGGCATGGACGATAAAACTTCCCTGCCCGATTGTTGTAAAAATGCATAAAAACACTGGACAGAAAAGAGAAAATTATATATAATAAGGAATAGGAGGATATTTTGTCAATTTTTTGTGTATGTGGACAAGATATTCATTACACAGAAAGGTGGAGTTTTTAATATGAGAATGTTTTTGAAAAATCTTAGCATCAGGATTAAGATTCTTCTTCCGGTGGGAATTTTAGGAGTTTTAATGTTGGTTCTTGGATTTGTCAGCCTTCAGAGCGCGACTCAGATTATGAATGCCAGCAAAGAGGTTTCCGGTAATTATGCCGTGAAGATTGAACAGCTTGGTGAAATCACCGCATCTTACCAGACATTGCGGCGTGTGGCATTTGCACACATTGTAGCGGACACGGATAAAGAACTGCAGGGAGTTCTGCTGGATGAGGCAAATGAACTAAAGGCGAATATCAGCAGCGTGAGTGAAACTTTTGGGGCACTTTTAAATTCCGAGGAGGAGTTGCAGAGTTTTGAACAGTTCAAGGAAGATTATGCAAATTACCTTGTAATTTATGACAAGATTTTGGATTACAGTGCCAACGGCCAGGGGGCGGAGGCATCGGCTCTTGCCAATGTGGATTTGAAACAGGCAGGTACGGCGCTTACTGCAGAACTGGACAAGATGGGCGCCATGAATAAGGAAAATATGAATACCGCAGTGGAACATCAGAGTAATGTGTACGGACAGGTAACACGGACGATTATCGTTGTTTTGATATTAGGTTGCCTTGTGCTCGCATTTGTAGTATGGGTAAGCTGGACATGGTGCGTAAAACGATTGATTAATATTAACAAACAGTTGAGAGATGTAATTGCAACCATTGAAGCCGGACAGGGAGATTTGACAAAACGTGTACAGTGCTTCTGTACAGACGAGATTGGTACACTGGCATCAGGTATCAATACATTTATTCAGACATTGCAGGGCGTTATGGGACAGATTAATTCCAGTTCAGGACAGCTTGGCACGATTGTAAATCTTGTGAGTGATAAAGTATCAACGGCAAATGATAATTCTTATGATATTTCATCTGTTATGCAACAGTTATCTGCTTCCATGGAAGAGATTTCTTCTACATTGACTACGATTAAAGAGAATGTGGGAGTTGTGGATGAAAACATTATTGAGTTGTCCGATGCCTCCCAGGGCTTGTATGATTATGCGGAAGGAATGCAGAAACGTGCGGAAGATTTGGAGCAGGGAGCCGTAGAGAATAAGCAGAATACAAGTAATGTGGTCAATGACATTATCGGTCAACTGAAACAGGCTATTGAGAGAAGTAAGAGCGTAGACCGTGTCAATGATTTGACCAATGAGATTTTAAGTATTTCCAGCCAGACAAACCTTTTATCATTGAATGCATCCATTGAGGCTGCAAGGGCAGGAGAAGCCGGACGGGGATTTGCGGTAGTAGCAGATGAAATCAGCCAGTTGGCTAACTCCAGCAGGGAAGCCGCAAATAATATTCAGAGCATTAATAACATGGTAATTGAAGCAGTAAATGAACTGATTCAGAATGCAAATTCCATAGTGGATTACATAAATGAAACAATACTTCCAGATTATGATAACTTTGTTTCCAGTGGTAAACAGTATAGTGAGGACGCTATCCATGTAAATGGAATTGTTACCCGTTTCAATGATATGTCTATTAATTTGAAACAGTTAATGGAGAGCATTACGGAATCCATTAATGGTATTAATACGGCTGTTGATGAAAGCGCCAACGGAGCCACCAATGTAGCTGCAAATACGTCTGACTTAGTAAAAGATATCGGTGAGATTGCCGATGCTATGAATGATAACAGGCAGATTGCCGGAAATCTGACAGAAGAAGCAGACAGATTTATTAATTTGTAAATTTTAATTTTGCATCTTAAGGCAGGCTATGAAAAAAATGTTGTTTTCATAGTCTGTCTTCTTTCATATTATCCCATCAATTTTTATGTGGATAATTATGGAAAAATATATTATAATATAAAAAAGCAGAGAAAGGGGGGAGTTTGTTTTGCAGTTTTCAGTGTGTGAAGTATGTAAGAAACCCTTATCAAGCGGCGAACTATGCCCTTCTTGTCTGTTAATGAAACAGGAAATACAAAGATATGCGGACCAGCATTTGGAGGCAGGGCCGGTGGAGTTGAGCGAAGAGTTTGATATATCTCCAAAGTTATTAAAATCCTGGGTTAAAAGAGGAATGCTTAATTGTCTTGTGGAGTGCAGACAGCGCGGGCATTTGATTCGGAGCGGTACTTTGTGTACAAAATGTAAGTCAGATATTGCTGTGGGATTTAAGTTTGGTGAACCGGAGACAAAATATGTAGGAAAAATGCATGGTAGAAATCGGAGAGGCTAATACACGTAAATGGATGAGGCAGTTTTTTGGAGGTTTTAGTATGAGCAGAAAAGACATAAGTATCCGGTATAAGGTAATGCTTCCTGTATTTGGATTAATGCTGGCGGGGGTTGTATTGAATATATGCAGTGTTGCCAGCATGTATTCCATGGAGCAGGGAACGGTATCCTTAAAAGAAGAGGGAATTAATTCTTTGATAGAATTGGACCAGATTAGCAAGGAAGCCCAGGAAATGCAAAAAATGGGAATTGCGTACTGCATTAGCGGTCAGGATGCAAGAGAGGGCATATGGAAAAGCGTGGAGGAATGTAAGAGTAATATAGACCTTTACATAGAAGATGTTAAGACGTTGATGGATTCTTCAGAACAGCAGAGTAATCTTACGGCTTTGGAGGAAAATACTTCTGACCTGTATACGAATATGTTAAATGCCAAGGGAATGGTAGATGAGGGCAATATTGAAGGAGCAGTTAATTACTGCAATTCGGAGGTGGCAGACAGCGCGATATCATTTGATGATGCCATTGCTTCTATGATTGATATAAATAATTCCAATGTAAACGGTATATTGGACAAACAGGAATCCATTTACCGGAAGGGAAATATTGTGTCCATTGTATGTGCCCTGCTCTTTGCATTTATGTTTGGGCTGTCAATATGGACTCTGGAGCGGCAGGTAACCTGGCGTCTGCGCAAGCATATTAAGAAGATGGATGATATTATCGATTCTATTGAGAGGAATGAGGGGGATTTGTCTCTTCGTCTTATGGTGCTCAATAAGGATGAGATGGGGCGTTTTGCTGCGAATGTAAACAGATTTCTTGATATGCTGGAAAAGATTATGCATAAAATCAACAATGACTCCACATCCTTAGACAGCATTGTTACAAATGTTATGGAGAGGGCAAACAGTTCCAATAACAGTGCATGTGATGTATCGGCTGTGGCGGAAGAACTTTCCGCTACTATGGAAGAAGTGGCAAGTACCATTGCCAATGTGGATGACAATGCGTCCAATGTTATGGAAGAATTAGAGATTTTACAGGAGGCAACCGGTAATATTTTAAGTTATGCCAATGAGATGAAGATGCGTGCCGGGAATCTGGAGGCTTCCGCCAAGGAAAATAAAGATGATACGGATAAGATGATTACCCCCATTATTGAAAATATTAAACAGGCGGTGGAAAACAGTAAAAACATCGAAAAGGTCAATGCCCTGACAGCGGAAATTTTAAATATTTCCAGCCAGACTAATTTGCTGGCGTTAAATGCGGCAATTGAAGCGGCAAGGGCAGGAGAAGCAGGAAGAGGATTTGCCGTGGTAGCGGAAGAAATCGGACAGCTTGCGGATTCCAGTACGGAAACGGCAAATAATATTCAGGAAATCAATAGCATGGTACTGGAGTTAGTCAATGAACTGATAACCAATTCCAATGAAATCATTGACTACATTGAAGGGACGATACTTCCGGATTATGATAACTTTGTCTCCAGCGGAGAACAGTATAGTGATGATGCGGCGCATATTGATAATGAAATGGTGCAGTACTCCCATCGATTTGAGGAGATTACCACAATGGTTACGGAGATTGCGGAGTCTATCAGCGGCGTTGCAAAAGCAGTGGATGAAGGGGCAAACGGCGTATCCAATGTGGCAGGCAGTATCCAGACACTGGTATCTGAAATTGCAGTAATTAACAGTGAGATGGATGAAAATGGCGCTATTGCCGGAAGCTTGAAAGAGGAGGCGCAGAGATTTAAAGTATAGTGCCGGCTAAGGGTTGATGGAAATGGCGTCAATCCTTTTCTTTCTTACATAAGGAGAGGAAGTTATGAATAATAAAAATGATTTGAGCAATCGAATCAATGCAAGATATAAAACCATGAGCAAAGGCCAGAAATTGTTGTCTGCCTATATCACGGACCATTATGATAAGGCAGTTTTTTTAACGGCAGCAAAATTAGGGGAAATGGTGGGCGTCAGTGAGTCCACGGTGGTGCGTTTTGCTTCAAACCTGGGATATAAAGGTTATCCTGAATTTCAAAGCGCCTTAGAAGAATTGGTACAGGGCAAATTAAATTCCATGGAGAGAATGGAGATTACCTATGGCAGAATCAGCCAGTCCCAGATTCTGAGCACCGTGCTGCAAAGCGATATGGACAATATCCGTTCCACTTTGGGAGAGATTGATGAAAATGCCTTTGAACTGGCGGTAGAGATGATTTTAAATGCGGAAAACATTTATATAGTAGGGATACGAAGCTGCGCTCCCCTGGCCAGTTTTTTGAGTTTTTATCTTAATATGATATTTGATAAAGTGCATCTTTTAAATACCAACTGTGCAAGTGAATTGTTTGAGCAGATGGCGCGGATTGACTGTCATGATGTAATCATAGGCATCAGTTTTCCCAGATATTCCATGAGAACTTTAAAAGCCATGGAGTTCGCCAATGACAGGAATGCAAAAGTGATTACATTGACAGACAGCGTACATTCCCCTATGAATTTATATTCTTCCTGTAATCTTATTGCCAGAAGTGATATGGCGTCTATCGTGGATTCCCTGGTGGCACCCTTAAGTGTCATTAATTCCTTAATTGTGGCGTTGTGTATGAAAAAACGCAGTGAAGTGGCAAATACCCTGGAAATGTTAGAGAAAATCTGGGGAGAATATCAGGTGTATGGAAGTGATGAAATGGATTATATTGATGATTTTGTAAAACTGCGGTATGCAAAAGAGAGAGAGAACTCATGAAAAAAGTAATTGTGGCCGGAGGGGGCCCGGCAGGAATGTTTGCAGCTATTGCGGCGGCAGAAACAGGACATGATGTTGTGCTGCTGGAACAAAATGAAAAGCTGGGCAAAAAGCTGTTTATTACCGGAAAAGGCAGATGCAATATAACCAATGCGGGGGAAATGGACAATCTTTTTTCCAATGTTGTAACCAATCCCAAATTTTTATACAGTGCCTTTTATGGTTATAATAATATACAGGTCATAGATTTTTTTGAAAATCATGGGGTAAAGACAAAAATTGAGCGGGGAAACCGGGTATTTCCAGTATCAGACCATTCTTCAGATGTGATTGCAGCACTGGATGGAACTATGAAACAGGCAGGGGTAAAAATAAAACTTCACACAAAAGTGGAGCAGATACTCACAGAAGGCAACCGGGTAAATGGAGTTCTCCTTTCAAATGGTACAAAGATGAACGCAGATGCGGTGATTGTTGCTACCGGGGGATTTTCTTATCAAAGTACAGGTTCAACAGGTGACGGATATAAGTTTGCCAGAAATTTGGGACATAAGGTTACTCCCTTAGTTCCTTCCTTAGTTCCAATGACAGCAAAAGAGGAATATGTCTTTTCCATGCAGGGGCTGTCTTTAAAGAATGTTAAAGTTACAATTAACAATGGGAAGAAAGTCTTATTTGAAGGATTTGGAGAAATGCTTTTTACTCATTTTGGCGTAAGCGGGCCTTTGATATTAAGCGCCAGCAGCCAGGTGGGAAAA
>CANRJF010000163.1 GCA_947630855.1 uncultured Lachnospiraceae bacterium | reverse complement strand
TTATGGCCAGTTGAAAACCATTGGCATGACATCCCTTCAATTGAAACGAATGGTTTATCTGCAGGCAGCCTGGAATGCTGTGGCAGGAATACCTTTAGGATTAATTGCGGCAGCTTTGATTGAAAAAATGATAATTCCCCAACTGCTGCATATTGTGAATCCTGCGTTTTCTGCCAGTGATATTGTCCCTGTAAAAATATGGGTATTTCTGCTGGCAGGATGTTTTGCATTTTTCACCGATTTTATAAGCTGTAAGAAGCCTGCCAAAATGGCAGGGGACTGTTCTCCCATTGAGGCGGTACGCTATTTGGCGGATACAGGCAGGAGGAAAAATAAGAAGCGGGAAAGCAGCGGCGTATATTCTATGGCTTTGCAGAACATGTTCCGAGATACAAAGCAGGCAATTATAATTCTTGCATCTTTTATCATTGCTATTTCCATATTTCTGGTGGTAAATGTGGTAATCCGTGAAAACGATGCAAGGCGTATTTTAAATGAGGTCTATTCTTATGATATTCAATTTAAAAATGAAACAACACTTGATGATGACAGGAAACAGCTTATCACAGAGGATAAGATATCAGAGATTGAAAAAATAAAAGGGGTGGAATCCGTAAGAAAGGTGACTTCCACAAAAGTGGTAATACCCTATCAGGAAGATGTTTATGGAACATATTACAAAGAATTATACGCCACAAGATACAGCCCCGGAAATTATGAAGAGGACATGGCATTATACCGGAAAGAACCGGAGAATGATTTCTTTGCGCCCCGTTTTATCAGTGTGGATGAAGAAGGATTTCAAATTTTAAATGAGAGCCTGGGTGCGAATCTGAATCAGAAAGATTTTGAAGACGGTAAAATTGCCGTGGCAGTTAAGGCTTTTACGGAAGGGGATAACGGGATGACAGGAAAGACCGTGGATTTTTATCTGCCGGATGGTATAGAGCCGGGGAAGGAACATACCATTTTGATAGCGGCCGTGGGTGACATTTACAATATACCGGCATTTTTTTCAGGAGGACATACGCCGGATTTGGTTGTCAGCGAAAAGTATGCCAAAAAGCTTATGGGCGAATTGTTTACGGAGCTGATTAACGTAAAATATGAAGATGCGTTTTCAAAAGAGACGGAGCAAAAGGTAAAAGCTGTTTTTGAGGATGATAAGCAGATTTCATACGAATCTAAATTGGAGTGGTATTCTGAGATGAAGAACTCAGAAATCCAGGTAAAAGTGTTGGGAAACAGTATAGGTTTTATTATTGCCATGCTGGCGGTGTTAAATTTTCTGAATATGATGGCGGCTGGCGTAGAGAACCGGGCAAGGGAGTTTGCAACCTTGGAGAGCATTGGAATGACAACAAAGCAGATAAAGAAAATGTTACAGGCGGAAGGAATCGGGTATGCGGTAATTTCCATTATCCTTTCTCTGATAGTGGGACTTCCTGTCAGCTATGCAATTTTCAAAGCAGGCAATTTTTATCGGATATCGTTTTCCATTCCCTGGGTAAGTGATTGTATTCTGTTCGCCGTTGTGCTGCTTTTGTGCATGACTGCCCCTGTGGTAATATATCAAAAGACACAAAATGCCAGTATTATTGAGCGTTTGAGGAACGGTGAAGAATGAATTCTGGACTTTTTCTAAAAGGGGGAATGCTGCCCGTCATGGGCAATATTCCCTTAAAAAATCCGCCGGAGTGACGGCAGGAACATTTGAATTTTTAAAGTCATCCGTGTTTCTTGTGATGATATAGTCCGCATGATTCTGTATTGCACATTCATCCTGCAAACAATCCTCAAAGTCGGGGAAATCATTTCTTTTCAAGGCGTTCCGGACGCTCTCATGGTCTGCACTTGCTACTTGCAACAAATCCAGTATATCAAGCAAAAGCTGCCTCCTGTCTGCTGCGGAATAGCGTTTTCTCAAGATATAATAAATGTTCGATATGGAATGTAGTGCAATATAGCCCGTGACATTGCCAGAAACGCAGGTTTCTAAAACGGATTTGGATGAATTATAAAATGGGAGGCGTTTTTCCATTATGTCCAGTATGATGTTTGTGTCAAATAAAACGAGCATATTTTTCATTCCTTGCCTCCTCTAATTCTTTTTTGTAATCAAAATCCTCTGGCAATGTTCCGGCAAAAGACATCAGACTTTGAAAACCACGTTGTCTTTCTTCAAGTGTGCTTTTGTGGGCGGATTTTTCAACCACCGCATTTTCAAAAGCATCCGTTTCTTTTTCCACTAATGCGGGGTTGGCGTATTCGTGGGCTATCCCCATAGGGGAATCCATATTTTTATCCGAGGCGGGAATAACTTCATTACCGTCTGTCTGTGAATCGACAAAACGTATATACATATACACTGATTCCAGTTTGTTTTCCGGCATTTTCCGCAACAATCCTATTGCTTTTTCCAAAGTTGACATAGATGTTCCTCCTCTTTTTAATTTTATTATACTGATTCTTTTAAATTATATGCTTCTGCATATGGCTCATTTCTATATGCGAATCTAGCCGCCTTGTAAACTTCCTTGTGAAGGGGAGTGAGGCCGAGGGCCTTTCTGATTTCTTTCACACGTTCACCTTGCAACATGTCTTTTTCACCTCCCTTATATTTTCAAGCATACCATGAGAGAAAAAATAACACAATAAAAAAGTTGAAAAAAGGCACAAAAAGCATTGATAAAGCAGAATGAAGGGATTGTGATGTTGAATAGTGACTGCAGGAACATCGGCGGGTAATGTACCTGTAAAAGAATGTAATTTGCACGTCTTTACCACACCGAATATCTCATTTCTTCCTTACTCCATGGTATTCCCTGCTCATTCAGCACATGAAGCGTCGGATTGCAGGCATTTCCTCTCCCAAGAGTAAATTCCACATGTTTTCCATTATTCAATTGCAGACGCAGGATTCCTTTGGGCAAGCCCCGATTGTCGGTTGACCTTTCAAAAAAGAAAGTGCTATGTACAATTGCACCTCTTGGTATAGCTATGGGCTCATAACTTATATCCGAAAGTCTTCCAAGCATATAATCATCTGTTAACAGCCAATAACCGGTAAAAGCAATAACACCTTTTTTAATACTGGCGTCCACCTCTGCTATATAAGTATTTTCATCGGAAATATCTATATAAGGTTTGGTATATTGGCAGAGCCTTTTGTCGTAACGTCTGATTCTTCCCATATTTGTGCCAATTTTATGTCCGCCAAAAAGCAGGACAAGCAAAAAAATAATAATACCCAAAATTACTACATTTTTGCTGGTTATATAATTGATAAGCAAAGGCACAACGACAAAAAACAGACAGCCTGCACAAATTGTGTCCCACACAATAACCCCCTGTGACCCTGTCATTTTTTGCAGTGCAGAGCTCAGATTATGTATTTGTTTTCCTGCTTTAACATTTGTATTTTCCCGTTTCCGGTCTGCCGTATCCAGCAGCTTCGCCATCAGCTTAGGAGCCCAGAAATTGAAAAAGATAAGCATCAGTATAAAGACAAAAAACATCACAATACACATAGTCATTTGTTCATTGTCATGTAATGAACGGGAATCCATCATCAAATATTGAATGCTCTTAACAAAACACATTATACAAAAGATTATCATCATTGCATTCGCTATAAATATTTTGCCGGACTTTCTAAAGTTATATGTTTTTTTCAGCCTCTCCTGTTCTTTTTGCTCTTTTTCCTTATTGTCCATAAGCAGCCTCCCTTAATTATACTCGCGAATGAAATTAATTGCCGTTTCCAATTTTTCACCGCGGTATATGCAGTTACACTAAACATTTGCCTGCGGCAAATATTAAGTGTAACTAGTATAACATACAATCATTTTATCATATCCATATCAGATATTCTATCGTCAATCGTATCTGTTCAGTACCTTCACAGATACGATGCAAAAATGCATGAAAATCGCTTCGCGATGGCATTTTTGCACGCCTGAATCATGTTCTTACACCTCAAACAGCAAACGGTTATTCCATGAATTGCAGCAAACATTTCACGGCAGAAAAAGTTCTTTTCACATCATACTGTTATCATGGTTTTGTTCATGTTCCGATATATAATATGTTACAATAAGAAATGCAAAGGAAGTGAAATCATGGAGATAGCAATATGCGATGATGAAAAAGAAATCAGAGATATGCTGGGTGAGAAAATCCAAAAGATGTATCCAAAAGCTGTCCTGTCATTTTTTCAATCCGGTGAGGCACTGCTTTTATCACATTGCCAGCCGGACATTTTGCTGCTTGATATTCAGATGTCAGGAAAAGACGGAATGGAAACAGCCAGGGAATTTCGCAGGAATCATAAAAATACAATACTTATTTTTGTGACGGCTTTTGGGGATTATGTGTTTCAGGCATTTGACGTAGGGGCATTCCATTATCTGGTGAAGCCCTTTGATGATATAAAGTTTGAGGAAGTATTAAGAAAGGCGGCAGGACAGTTTGAGGACAGGAAGGATAAGGAATTTGAAAATACAAAGGAAGTACCAAGTTTGGTTATAACCACAAAGGGCGAGCATATCACTGTCAATCTGGAGGACATTGTGTATGCGGAAGTGTTTGACAGGAAGATAATCCTTCATACAATCCATGAGGACATTGAATATTATGGAAAAATGAAGGAGCTGGAGGAAAAGGCAGGAGATGATTTTTATCGTCCCCACAGGGCATATCTTGTAAATTTTAATTATATCAGGAAATATGATGCCACAACAATTTATCTGGAAAAAGGACAGGCGCTTATGGCAAAGCAGAATTACCGGGAATTTGTGAAGCGATATCTGCATTATAACCAGAGGAAGGGTGGCAAAAATGGGCGGCATCGCTAAAAGCGAAAAACCTGCTTTCCGAAAAAAAGGGAAAGCAGGCGCCGTTATCGAAGGAAATATTATATAAAAAAATCTAACAGGATATATTATTTGCTATTTTTTATGGACTGACTTGTAATATTTCCAGAAAGGAATAGCGAATGCTATAAACAATCCCAAATACATTACAAACAAAACACAGAAAAGCACCATTATATAGTGGTTTATAAGTGTATTGAACTGGCTCTGTATAATAATCTGCGGAATAATTATTAAAAAGAAAATTATCAAAAGAGGAGTCATACGTCCTGCGAAAACGCGTTTCATCATATCCAGCCGGGAAGCATCGTCACAGAAAATTTCTTCCTCTGTTCCATTCATTTCAGAAGCGGGTTTGCGAAAATAACTGTAACCCACATAATTTTGCAGGTATTCCCATCCGCAATCGCTGAACATTTGAAGGTATTCATTTTTATTAGAAAGGCTGTCTGGATTGTAATCTAACTGATAGATTACATCTTTTGGTTCACATCTTCTAAAACGATATAAGCAAAAACCACTGACGGATACAAATTCCCAGCCGTTTTTGTGCTGCCCTCGAAGATAGTTTTCTTCTTTTTTCCATTCCGGAATAGAAAAAAATTTGATTTCTGTTTTTGTATTATTCATATCATTCTGCCTCCTTCATGCTTTTGTATAAACGCTCAATCCGTTTCATTTCCAGATTAAGAACCTGTGTTCCAAGCTCTGTAATACAGTAAATTTTGCGGTTTTCCTCTTCTCTGATAAATTTGATGAGACCGTCTTTTTCCATTTTTGATAAGCTTCCGTACAATGTCCCCGGACTGATTTTTAGTTCACCGTGGGTCAATTGTTCTGTTTTTTTAACAATACTGTATCCATGCGCTTCTTCCCTCAGACACAGTAAAATATAAAAACCGGTTTCAGTCATTGGCACATATACTTTTTTTATATGTCTATCCATTATTCCACCCTACTCAGCATTACGATATATCGAACTTCGATATACAGTATAGCACTGCGATATATGGGTGTCAAGAGGGATTATGAAATAAAATATATGTACTTGTCCATATCCAAATCTTTCGGTATAATAAATTTTATTAAAGGAGCCTATGCTATTGATTTAATTACCAAAGGAGAAGCATGAAAAGAGTATCTGCATTTTTATTGGCGGCATGTATGATGCTGTCCGGCTGTGGACAGGGAGGTAAAAGCATGGAAAAGGAAACCACAGGACAGGCTGCGGAGCAGCTAACTGAAATCCAGCCGGAATCAGAAACAAAAGAAGTAACAGAGGAGGCGCCGGCAGAAGCAGAGGAGACAGAAACTGAACCGGAACCTATGGTAACGATTTGCACGGGCATTGAGAGTGAAATTTTAGAAAGGGATGATACCTTTTTCCAGATAGACTGGCTGGACACCTATCTGGACGCCAGTGAGTTTTCTTTGATAAAGCTGGATTGTCCCACAGTGTATCGGATGGCGCCTTGTCTGTACAGGGAGGATGAGGCGAAAGGGTGGACAAAAGAGGACTGGGATTTGGTGCGTCCCCTGGGACAGACAACTACCACGGCTATGGGCTATGGAAAAATAGATTATAATAATGATGGCAAAAAGGAATATATTTACCGTACAGTAGAAAATGGGATGACAGCCGCCGGATATAAGGTCAGCGAAGACGGGAAAAGCATTATCGGGGAATATAACCTGCTGGATGTTTTCGCACAATCCTATGATGAAAAGAAAATCCCTCTTCAGCTTTGGTTTGGGGAGTTTGAGGATTCAGTGGTAAGTTTTGCTTTTTTAGAAAATACGGAAACAACATTTACAGTTTATGCATTTCTCGTGGCGGGAGATTCTGTTTCGGTTTTGGAAAAACGAAGATTGTATGTGAAGACAAAAGAAGTGCCGGAAAGTGAAGCTTACAGTGATGAAAATATATATGCTTCACAGTCACAGCTCTGGGATGTTGTGGTGGATGATATTACGGCATGTAATTTAAGCCGGGAGGAGATAAAAAGCCTGCGGCAGGACAGGGACATTAAAATCCAGGAACAGGAAACAGGCCTGCCGGAAGAACTGGTGGAAGCATTGCAGAATCTCCTGATAAAAGAAGAGAAGGATGAAGAAGGTTCTATTGATGACTGTCTGGAATCATATCAGGCAAAAGAATGCGAACTGAATGAGGATTATGTGTTAGAACTTTTAGAAAATTCAGAGTCACTTGAGGAATTAAAGAGTGCAGAAGATGCATATATGGCGGATTTGGACGGAGATGGAAAAGAAGAAATCATTCTTTGCGGCTATTATGGAGGCAACATCCCTGACTGGTCCATAGAAATCTGGAGTGAAAGCGAAGATGGGACAGGAAAATTTACCCGTATGGATGTGGGACGCGGCAGAAGAGCCAGGCTCTTTTTTACTTTATAGGAAATTGCGATTTTTTTGAGGACAGGGAAAAACACATG
>CANRJF010000162.1 GCA_947630855.1 uncultured Lachnospiraceae bacterium | reverse complement strand
ATATTGTGGAGCTTACGCCAAATGTGACGGCTTAGTACAACCTTGGCAGCTTATATGCACAGGGCAAAGGCACAGAGCAGGACTTCCTGCAGGCGCTGTACTGGTTTGACCGGGCGGCGGATAACGGTGTAGAGGTTTCAAAGAAAGACCGGGACGGCATCCTGAACGCATATTTTACAAACAATTCCCCAGAGGAGTTTTTTGACATTATGGAGATGCTGGCAAAGGCATGTGTCAACGGCACACCCGACATCCCGCAGGATAATGAAAAAGCGCAATACTGGAGGAGAGAGTGTGAAAAGCTGCTCAGGGACTCCTTGTGATATTGAAAGCTGGCAGGCGGCGTGAGAAAGGATACCTGGAATGAAGTATATTCTGTTACAAAGCCGGATAATTTTGATGGCGAGGAATCATTTGGTATGTTGTTTTTTGCCGAGGTCGGATTGTATGGCGTGCCGAAAAAATGCGGAGCATAAAAATGAAAATGCCCGTTCAAAATTAGAATTGACGGGCATTTTGTATAAATCATAAATAATTTTTATGTATTAAAGGCGGTTTTTCTCGCCCCATTCACACATTTGATCTAAAATAGGAATTAACGACTTGCCACGTTCTGTTAAACTGTATTCAACTTTTGGAGGAATTTGGGGATATTCCTCACGATGAACGAGATTATCTGCCACTAATTCCTTTAAGGTAGCACTCAATGTTTTGTATGAAATGGTTTTGATATATTTTTGTAATTCATTGAAACGCACAACCTCAAATCCCATTAGCGCATACAGAATATACATCTTATATTTGCCTTGAATCAGGGACATGGTGTAATTAAATCCTGTTTCCTCCAAATTAGCATCTTTGATACACTCAATACTCATAGTACGCTCTCCTTTAGGTAAGTATATAAACTTTGGGTAAGTATCGCACTTAAAGGTGCGTACTTGTTTTTTGAATAATTCTTGATATGATTATAATATCACAAGCGGAGAAAGTCAATTCCGCAGATTTTGAAAAGGAGAGATTGATATGAAGAAAGATTTGGGAGTAAAACCGTATCTGTTTCCTATGCCGACTTATATGATAGGAACTTACAATGAGAACAACACGGTTGATGTGATGATGATGGCATGGGGCGGTATCTGTGCCGAAGATATGGTTGCGCTCAACCTTGAAGCGGAGCATAAAACCGTTACCAATATTGAAACACGAAAAGCCTTTACCCTTGCCGTACCGGGAACGGATACACTGAAAGAATCCGATTTTTTGGGAATTGCAACAGCCAACAAAATGGCGGACAAATTTGAACGTACCGGACTTCATGCTGTAAAAAGTGAGCGTGTTGATGCGCCGGTTATTACAGAATATCCTGTTACGCTTGAATGTGAGGTAGTGGAGATGCAGAACCAGCCCTACGGACTGCGTGTTCTTGGCAGGATTGTCAATGTGATTGCAGACGAAAAGGTTCTGAATGATGCCGGAAAAATTGATGCCGCAAAGTTAAATGCTTTTGCATTTGACCAGATGCAGAACGGATATTATGCAGTTGGGGAAAAGGTGGGGCAGGCATGGCACAGTGGCGCAGAACTAATGAATAAATAATGTGGCGGTTACGAATGGAGGTTTTCTGATGGGAAAGAAGATTGTCGTTCTGAATGGAAGCCCACGAAGAAACGGTAACACTTCAGCATTGGTCAAAAAATTTACCGAAGGCGCTGAAAGTGCCGGAAATACAGTTAAAGAGTTCTTTCTTGATGGTATGGACATTCATGGCTGCAAGGGGTGTTTTGGCGGTCACAGCAGCAGGGAATGTCCCTGTGTGCAAAAGGATGACATGATGCAGATTTATCCTGCGGTGAAAGAGTGCGATGTAATCGTGCTTGCGACACCACTCTATTATTGGAATATGAGCGGTCAGATTAGAACTGCCATTGACCGTTTATTTGCACTTGAGGAAGGCGATGGCAATCTGCTCAGGGGAAATGGCAAGGCTTCTGCATTGTTAATGGCAGCGGAAGGAAATGGTTTTGAGGATGTACTGCTTTATTATGACCATCTTATGGAGCATTTGGGGTGGAAAAACCTCGGTCATGTCCTCGCTGGAGGAAACGGAGATGTAGGAGATATTGAAGGAAAAGCAGAACTTCAAAAAGCATATGAACTTGGTGCATCTATTAAATAATTTGTAAGAAAGGAAACGATATTATGCAAAAAATCAATTTACCACAGGCAGCAAAGCTTACCTGTCCTAATCCTGTAACTCTTGTTTGTACCTTAAAGCCAGATGGTGGCACAAACCTTGCCACAGTATCATGGTGGACATATCTTTCGTTTAATCCCAATATGATTGCCTATGCAATGGCAAAAACTTCTTACAGTGGAGAAATGGTGCGGAATAATCAGAAAGTGATTCTTACGATTCCCGGCACAGAAATAGCAGATGCAGTAATGGGATGCGGAAGCACTACGGGGCGAAATTCAGATAAGGCATCGAAATTCGGGATTGAACTTGCAGGGATAGAGGGAAGTGACATCAAGGTTCCCGTTCACAGCAGAGTGGCAATTCAGTGCAGCTTAAAGGAATACCATGAGGTAGGCGACCATTACCTGTATATATGTGATGTAGAGCAGGTCTATGGCGATGAAGCTGAAAAAGCATTGTTTGCATGGGACGGATATTCAAAGGTTGCTGCGGCGGCACAGGAGGAGTGATAAATTTACATAGAAGAGCGTTTGTTGGAGAAAAACCAATGAACGCTTTTTTATATGCAAAGCAAATTGTTATCATGTAAAGGGATAACAGGGGACGTATAATAAAAATAGCAATTCATGAACACTTGTAAAATTTTCATATTTATCATATAATAATACGAATGTATTTTTTTAGGTTTAAAAAGGATGATAGATATGATAAAATTAAAAAAGTTGTTGGAGCGCATAGATTATGAACTGCTCCAGGGAGATTTGGACATAAGTATTACAGATTTAGTATACGATTCCAGAAAAGTAACAAAAGATTCCCTGTTTATCTGTGTAAAAGGCGCTGTGGCAGACGGCCATGGTTTTGTCCCACAGGCAGCGGAAAAGGGCGCCGCAGCCATAGTAGTCATGGAAGAAGTATCCCTGCCGGAAAATGTAACGGTAATAAAAGTACAGGATACCCGTTACGCCTTAGCATTATTGTCCGCCGCATACTTTGATTATCCGGCAGAGCAGTTGAAAGTCATTGGCGTAACAGGAACAAAGGGAAAAACCACCACCACCTATATGGTAAAATCCATTTTAGAGGGAGCAGGATATAAAGTCGGGCTGATTGGCACTATTGAGGCAGTGATAGGAGAGGAAACCATACCTGCCGCCAACACCACGCCGGAATCTTATCTGATTCAGAAATATTTTCGGAAAATGGCAGACATAGGGTGTGACTGCTGCGTTATGGAAGTTTCTTCCCAGGGGCTTATGATGCACAGGACGGCAGGATTTATGTTTGAAATGGGAATCTTTACCAACATAGAGCCTGACCATATCGGCCCCAACGAACATGCTAGTTTTGAAGAATACATGGCATGTAAAGGACTTTTATTTAAGCAGTGCAAAATCGGGATTTTAAACGTGGATGATGAACATTTTAAAGATGTACTCATGGGACACACCTGCCAGGTAGAAACATTTGGCTTCTCCAAAGAAGCGGATATCCGGGCGGAAAACATGCAGCTAATCCATAAGCCGGGGTATCTTGGGGTATCTTATCATGCCGCAGGTCTTGTGGATTTTGACGTGGAGATTGATGTGCCCGGAAAATTTTCCGTATACAATTCCCTTACCGCAATTGCCATCTGCCGTCATTTCGGCGTTCCTGCACAGGTCATGCAAAAGGCGTTAAAAGAGGCTAAGACCAGGGGAAGAATCGAGATGGTGAAAGTTTCGGATGAGTTTTCGCTGATGATTGATTATGCCCACAATGCCATGAGTTTAAAAAGCCTGCTTTCCACATTAAAAGACTATGAGCCGGGGCGGCTGGTGTGTGTTTTTGGCTGCGGCGGCAACCGTTCCAAACTGAGGAGGTACGAGATGGGGGAAGTCTCCGGCAATCTGGCGGATTTAACCATTATCACTTCCGATAATCCCAGGTTTGAAGAGCCTATGGCAATTATAGAAGATATTAAGGTTGGCATGGCAAAAACAAACGGGGCGTATGTGGAGATTCCTGACAGGAAAGAAGCCATCCGCTATGCCATTGAACATGGCAGGAGGGGGGATGTGATTGTCTTAGCCGGGAAAGGACATGAAGATTACCAGGAAATAAAAGGGGAAAAATATCCCATGGATGAAAGGGATTTAATTGCACAGGTATTAGAGGAACTTGGAAGAAACAAATGACATATTATGCCAATATTATAATTGATATATCCCATGAAAAACTGGATAAAACCTTTCAGTACAGAATACCGGAGGAACTGTTTTCAAAGATTTTCCCGGGGGTACAGGTAATTGTACCCTTCGGAAACGGGAACCGGAGCATTCGGGGATTTGTTATCGAAGTGACAGACCGGCCGGAATATGATGTGGGGAAGATAAAAGATATTTTGTCCCTGGCAGAGGAATCCGTGGTGATTGAGGGGCAGTTGATTGCTTTGGCGGCATGGATGCGCAGAAATTACGGCGGCACTATGAACCAGGCATTAAAAACAGTAATTCCCATTAAGCAGAAAGCGAAATTAAAGGAAAAACGCAGCATAGAGCTTCTCTTATCAAAGGAGGAGGCAATAGAACAGCTTGCCCTGTATCAGAAAAAACATAACAGGGCAAGGGAGCGTCTTTTAAAGGAATTAATAGAGTATAATCACATAGATTATGATATTGTAATTCATAAGTTAAATATTTCTTCTTCTGTCATAAAGGCATTAGAAGGTCAGAATATTTTGTCCGTAAGGCATGAGCAGGTATACCGCAATCCTGTGGAACATTTAAAAAGCAAAGATTACCGCATTGTATTAAATGAAGACCAGCAGAGGGCGGTGGATACGGTGATGGAAGACCAAAGCCGGGGAAATGCCCTTACATATTTGCTTTTCGGCGTTACAGGCAGCGGGAAAACAGAAGTGTACATGGAACTTATTGCCCATGTGATTTCCCGGGGAAAACAGGCGATTGTGCTGATACCGGAGATTGCCCTTACGTATCAGACTGTGATGCGTTTTCTCGGCAGGTTTGGGGAGAGAGTCTCCATTTTAAATTCCAGGATGTCTGCCGGGGAGCGGTATGACCAGTTCCTTCGGGCAAAAAACGGTGAGATAGATATTATCATAGGCCCAAGGTCTGCATTGTTTACACCTTTTGCCAACTTAGGGCTGATTATTATAGACGAGGAACATGAGAGCAGTTATAAGAGTGAAACTGTTCCCAGATACCATGCCAGGGAGGTGGCAATACAGCGGGGGAAGATGGCAGGGGCTTTTGTAGTGTTAGGCTCCGCCACCCCTTCCATAGAAAGTTTTTACAGGGCAGGGAAAGGAATTTACAGGCTTCTCACCCTAAAACAGCGGGTGGCAGAGAGGCCGCTGCCCACATGTTATACCATAGATTTAAGGGAAGAACTAAAAGCGGGGAACCGTTCTGTAATCAGCAGGAAACTTCGGGAATTAATGGAGGACAGACTTCAAAAAAAACAGCAGACCATGTTGTTTTTAAACAGAAGAGGCTTATCCGGCTTTGTGTCCTGCCGGGCCTGCGGGGAAGTGATAAAATGTCCCCACTGCGATGTATCCTTAAGTCTTCACAGAAATAACAAATTAATCTGCCATTATTGTGGATACGAGGAGGCGGCGCCGAAAAACTGCCCCAAATGCGGCTCAAAATATATCAGTGGCTTTAAGGCGGGAACCCAGAAAATTGAAGAACTGGTACAATCCTATTTTCCGCAGGCAAGGACTCTGCGCATGGATTTTGACACCACCAGGAAAAAAGGCAGTTATGAACAGATACTTTCCGCATTTTCCGCAGGGGAGGCGGATATTTTAATCGGGACACAGATGATAGTAAAAGGCCATGATTTCCCGGGAGTTACCCTGGTGGGAGTTTTGGCGGCGGATATGTCTATGTATGTCAGTGATTACTGTGCTTCTGAGAGGACATTTCAGTTATTGACCCAGGCGGCGGGAAGGGCAGGCAGGGGAGATTTCCCCGGTGAAGTGGTGGTACAGACTTACAACCCGGACCATTACAGTATTGTAACAGCAAAAGAACAGGATTATGAAGCTTTTTACCAAAAAGAGATGGTTTACCGGAAACTTATGCATTATCCCCCGGTATACCACATGGCTGCAATGATTTTTACCAGTGGGGCGGAACAGGCGGCGGTAATGGCGGCAAAGCGGCTGGCAAGGGTAATTGAAGGCGCAAAGATTACAGGTTTGCAGATGGTTGGGCCTGCCGGCGCCATTGTGGCGAAAGTGAATGATATATACCGCCAGGTTATCTACTTAAAACACCCGGAATATGAATGTCTTGTGTCCTTAAAGGACAGGCTGGAGTTATTTATAAAAGAAAAAAACGATATGAAGCAGGTGAGCATCACCTTTGATTTTGACCCGGTAAGGGGATTATAAATGGCAAAATGGAGGAACGTTATGGCACTTAGAACTATTCGTTTACAGGGGGACCCTGTACTCACAAAGAAATGCAGGGAGATTACCCAGATGACCCCCAAGATTCAGATTTTGATTGAGGATATGTTGGAAACTATGTATGAGGCGGAAGGCGTGGGGTTGGCAGCCCCCCAGGTGGGAATTTTAAAACGCCTCGTGGTGATTGATATAGGGGATGGGCCGCTGGTCTTAATCAATCCTGAGATTATCTCCTCTGACGGGGAACAGACCGGCTCGGAAGGATGTTTAAGCCTGCCGGGAAAAGGCGGGCAGGTGACAAGGCCCAATCATGTAATAGCAAAGGCATATGACGAAAATATGAATGAGATGACCATTGAGGGAAAGGAACTTTTGGCAAGGGCAATCTGCCATGAGTGCGACCATTTGGAAGGGCATATGTATACGGAATTTGTGGAGGGGGAAATTTACGATGTACCCCCGGAGGAGGGATAAGTATGCGGGTAATATTTATGGGAACCCCGGATTTTGCAGTGGGAGCATTGGAAAAATTAACGGAAGCCGGCCATGAAGTGGTACTGGCAGTGACCCAGCCGGATAAGCCCAAAGGCAGAGGAGGGAACATGCAGCCTTCCCCGGTGAAAATATGCGCCATGGAGCATAATATACCGGTGTACCAGCCGAAAAAAGTGCGGAATCCGGAGAGCGTGGAATATTTACGGAGTTTTTCTGCGGAAATTATGGTGGTGGCTGCTTTCGGACAGATT
>CANRJF010000161.1 GCA_947630855.1 uncultured Lachnospiraceae bacterium | reverse complement strand
TTAATGCCCCACGGGACCGTATCAGAATCTTTTTTGCATAAAAATGAATTCTCTTCACTGCGCAGATATCTACTGTGGTTCCACTTTTAAGAGAGAGACTCTTGGAATCTTCCAGCGTCATGGAATGTCCGGCGCTCTCTATATCAAACCCAATCTTTTTAGGCTCTAAAAACATCCTCTTTCCCTCAGCCGTGGTCAATGCCCGTTTGGACGGATCTGACATCCCGCTGCAGGTCGCCCCGTTCTGGCGGATACAGTTGACTGCTATGGCATTCCGCTCATCTTCATCCGGAAAATACAAAGACACTTTTGTTCCGGTTTCCGGCATACAGTACATGACGCTTCCCGTATCCGGCACCCAGGGGTAGGGGTGCGCCGTGGAGACATCCTGCTTCTTATCAATCTTTAAGTGAAGCCTCACCGCATCCCCTCCTGTTTTTATGACAGTTCCATGGATGGACTGCCCTACAAACATAGGGTTATACACGGGCTTTGCCGACGCATAGGCATCCCTCGCCAGGATATAGGTATACCGGAACCTAAGTTTACAACAGCTTCCGAATAGAGAGTTGTTGTAAGGCAAAATATCAATATGCCAGTACACTACCTTTTGTGTATCAACTTATTATTCCACTCATCAATACTATTTTTATTTTCTTCCAAATAATCAGGATAGCTTGCCAATTTTTCGAAATTATTATCCTCTAAATTTTCCCAAAATGTGGGCACACGATATGTAACATGTGCACTATGGCGACATGCACTACACCAAGTCCACATGCCCCCACGATCATTGCCTTGCATATACCTATGAAAATATAAGTGCCCCTCTCTTTTTCCACAAATAGGGCAAGTTACAGGAAAACACTCTTTACTTGGGTTTTCAATATAGTCTAATATATCCATTATTCTATCATCACTATTTATCCACATCTATCTTCCTCCATTAATATAATTAGATAGAGCATTACTGGCATTATAAGCCGACGGCTCAGTCGCATTACCACCTTTAATAAAATCACGTGCATGATTTAGTTCATGTGCAATTGTATTTGCCAATTCTGTTTCACTCATTAACGCATCTGGACCAATTTCTATAACATTAGGATTGTCTCCCAAGGTTCTCCCATATGTTCCCGGACGTATATTAGGATTGTATTTAATAGTTATGTTTTGTCCTGACCCTCTTAAATTTATGCCATATTTTTTAGTATAGCATTTGCATAAGTTTCAGGATCCAATGCCATATCTAAGGTTTTTTCCGTTGTTGAAACTGGTTTACCTTGTCTATTTCGTATCTGAACTCCAGTCCTATTTAATAATGTCCCACCACCACTTCCTGCATTCCCTCCGCCAGTTCCAGACGAACTATTCTGGGCTTTCAACTTTTGTACAGACTGGTTATTGCTTAATGACTGCCTGCTGTTCCCTACCGGCATACGGTACATGTTCGTTGTCCCATACTCCGTATACATGCTGTTCGCAAGCGTCAGTATCAAGCCGCAGTTTTCATACATATCCACATTGTTTTGGAACACCTTATCTGTAAATACTGGTGCTGACACCCCAGCCATCCCCAGCATTACCTGCGCATCCCATCCTGCTGCCATCCCTGCCACGGGGGCTGCCATAACTGTCCCATATAAGATTGCACCTGCCGCTCCTCCGTCTGCCAAGCCTAATGCAAAGTCTCCCCAGCTCCTGTCATTTCCGGTTTTCTTGTCGTTTTCCACCATCCCGTCTGTTGCCGCTGACACCCCGAAAGATGTCCCGGTTCATCCGGTATTACCGGATACCTGTCCGTCTCCCTGGTTATTATGGTGGTGCAGCTGTTCCCAAACAGGTTAAATTCCTCTGCTTCCATGACAATTGCAGATATTTTTCCTCCCGGTCCCATCAGCGTGTACCGTTCCTCTTTTTGTCTGCCATGGCTCCCTCCTATTTGTTATTCGGGTCTCTTAAAAGCGTTAATGCCCGTTTGGACGGATCTGACATCCCGCTGCAGGTCGCCCCGTTCTGGCGGATACAAGTGATTGCTATGATATTTTATTAATCTTTTTACTTTTTCCAATTTCATTTAATACATAATTCATTAGTCCCAATAAAAATTCATCCTCTTTACAGTCACCTGCTAATTCTTTAAAATATATTCCTTTTCTTGTCTTTAAATATATTCTTACGTTATCGCTGTTATAAAATTCTACATTTTTAACTAAATTCATCTTATCCAATGCTTGATGACAACTAATTAGCAGTGACTGCATCGCTTTCATCACACCAGAATCCTTTTCCAAATCTACCATAACTTTTCCGCTTCCATGATAAATATGTGTATTTAAGCCGTAAACTAATGCTAGCGTCTGCGTCTGAAACCCTATTATATTGCTTTTTAATGGAATATCAAACACCGCTATGTATACTTGACTGTCATTTTCTAATGACAAATTCATATCTTGATATGTATAGCCAAGTACCTGTGCTCTATAATGGAGGTACTCTTTTGATACATTATTCTCATAAATACTTTTTTTGTCTTGCATATGTCTTCACCTCATATAATCCAAACATCTCTTAGATTTCCATGTCCGTTATTTACTAATTCTCACCGTTCCAAAAATTTCAATTTTGTTTCTATATTATTCGTAACAACTTGCCACATACTTCAACGTATCGAAGATATTATCTCCTCTTCGATACAAACAATATTTATTTATCCTCATCCCAATTTTTTACTCTTGTATACTTATTATTTTCTTTCTTATAATACTTTTTCCCACGGGTGATATAAAAGAAAAAATCATTTTTTTCTAACTCTTTTTTTATAATATAAGAGCATTTTCGATATTTTCCATCCTCCTTGTAATGTTTTCGTGTTTTACAATCCCATGTAAGTTATTCATTGCCCCCTCTTCATCATAAATATAAATAGAAAATAGTCCTCGATCATTTTCAAAAACAATATTGTAATCCAATGGAATATAATTATACCGAAGCTCAAACCATCCCATATGATCAAATGCTTCTGCCCTCTTATTTAAACACATATCTTCACCAAAAGTAGTAACGAAAATCTCATGAACTTTATCCACAAATGCGGAGTTATCAATTCTATCTGACTGCATGCCATATATCTCCTTCCTTGATAAATTTATATCCATTCTTTATAAGATATTGAATTTCCCTTGCATAATAAGAATTTCCTGTTGCATACTGCGCTGGATTATGCGATAAATATATCTCCCTTCCAGAACTTGTTTGAATATCTAAAAATCTTTCATTGATTTTCCACATTTGTTCCTCTCCATATTTTGCAACTAATTCTTCCCAATTACCAATATTAAATGCATATTCTTCCGCTTCTGAAGTAGTGAGCATCTGTACCCCTGGTTTTGCTGAGTGTAGGAAATATGGACCATTATCATAGCAATAAGTGTATTCGGGAGATGGGGTTATTAGTCATCTAAGCTTACCGACCCATTTTCCAACTAACACCAAATCTTTTTATTATAATTCAAGCTTCATAAGATCCATATCTTCTATGCTTGGCATAATCCACTCATTTTTCCTAATATGCTCAATAAAGCATTTATCTAATTCTATATGGTAGACTTTAACGTAATATGATAAATCAGAAGGCCAAGCCCATGACCCATCAGTTAAAATTTCTAAGTTACTTATTATCCCTTTAGATCCATCCAACACATCTGAGACCAATCCTGCTGTTACACAAAAAGCAATACCACTCTCTAAATATTCTACAAATTTTTTTTCATCTTCTAATGGAATATCACGCACAGATTCCTTTAGTGATGCTCCTAATTCATCACCATGTTTTAACTCTCTAAAAAATCCTACTCTTTTAAGTTTCATACTTGAACTCTCCTATTACAAAAATAATTTAAATTTTATATTACCTTTTATATCATCGTTCATAAGAAAATGTAATTACAAATAAAAAATATTCTCCCGATACATAACAATGCACTTACTTTTTCCGCTTACGCTGGTTCTTTATCCTGATAATCTATATATTATATTGATAATGACACATAACAGACTTATACTTGATACTGTCTATTAAGCGGATTGAGGATTTCTCCTTATTTTCAAGACATTACCAACTCACTCTATTTCCATAGATGGAACTACCAACACCCTGCAGACATACAAAACTTTATTTCGATCTTAGTTATCTTTCTTCTTAGCAAACACTTGAAACAATGTCAGTATTTTTATGCTGATAGCAATAAATAATTACACTTTTCATCTTTAGTTCAAATTGACATACCTAATCACATCTGAAAATCTCCCTCAGCACTATATGCTGCTGTTTCGCCAGTCCAAGAAGAATCTTACTTTCATTGATACTATTTAGCATACAAAAATGTAATATACTTGCGTGAAGTTTTTTCATTCTGTTTGAATGGGCTACTTTCCACTTGGTAACTCTTTATATCGTTCTTGGCTTTGGAAACAGTTTATGGAATATTTCAAATTATCTCCTAACGGTTTCCAACTTTCCCCTTGTAAAAGATTATCAATATCTGATTTTCCCTTAACACAACACTGAATATTCTCTAAAACTAATTCTTTGTTTGATAGAAATTTCTCTTCTTGACTAACAGGTTTCTCAATTAGTATATAGTTCTCATAATCCACTACTTCTAATGATGCAATATTATTCTCCTCATAAAAAAAGAATATATATGAAATATTATCTTCGTTGTCAATATTATAATTGTATTCTTGAATATAATCCCAAAATCTAGCATCTATTATATAAATTTCATATGCATGGATTTCCATTGTCTCATCTGGTTTATCCAATTCGCTAATTTTACAATATAGTGGCATTTTATAGCAAATAATATCATAAGATATTTGAGAGTAAACAATAATTTTGTTACACTCTGTCTTACACCATTCCATAAAATATTGCCATTGAATTGTAGCAAATTCCCCCGACTCTGTATATTGTCCAATGTATAATACACTAACCATTTTCTCTCCTCCAAATAATATTATAGTATTTATACTCATTAAATTTTTAAATTAAGAATTATTAGCAAATCATAAGGCGGTTTTGTTTTTCCCGGCTTAGGAGTCTCAGCCAACTTCAAAACATGATAATGATTTCCGTCATAATGATTACCATCTTGATGTTTCGGATGATATTCAATCTTGTATGTTTTTCCTCCCGGTCCCATCAGCGTGTACCTTTCTTCTTTTTTGTCTGCCATGGCTCCCTCCTATTTGTTATTCGGGTCTCTTAAAAGCGTTAATGCCCCACGGGACCGTATCAGAATCTTTTTTGCATAAAAATGAATTCTCTTCACTGCGCAGATATCTACTGTGATTCCACTTTTAAGAGAGAGACTCTTGGCATTAGGTTTCAATGTCGCATCCGGTATCCAGGAGGTAAAAATGCGCTATGGAGACATCCTGCAATCTACGCAATATTACAAATTTGCCATTTTCTGTTGCCTCCAGATAAAATATTTACTCCACATTCTTGTGTCTGTTGTCTTAAATAAAATTTTGAGTTTTCTCCTTACCTGGTTTCATTCATCTCATATATCACTATAAAAAGTTTTCAATATCACCCTGTATTTTTATAATATCACCATCAAAAATCGAGATTTTGCTTAGTTGATCATTTATTATAACAACAAATAACCCTTCATATATTGTTCTAATATCATCAAATAAATTCATTAATTCATCATGCCCGATCACTATGGTATGTTCATTTAGAATTCTCTGCTGAAATAAGTAAACTCTTTGTCTACTATCATCAATAGTTCCTCCAATGCCACTATAATCTTCTATATCCGCAGGAATCAAATCCAAATTTGAAACGCTCCATATTAGTTCATTTTTGACCATCGAACTAATCTTGAGAAACATATTTTTAATAAATTGAATATTATTATTGCAATCTTCATACATTATCTGCTTCATTACTTATCCCCCAAAGGTGTATTAATATCTGTTCTATGGTTTATCCTTATTCCATCTGGATACTGTGCATTATAATTTTTTTCATGCCAATGTGGAGTAGTATGATAATGAGGAGAGTTTACGTTTCCATAACCATGATTAGTATAATCTACCCAACCAATTTCTCTTCCATAATCATCATACATTTTTATTTGTTTAACATTTCCAGCTTCATCATACTTTGGCAAATACTTGGTTCCTGGTGTTACTTGACTTGGCAAATTTTTACCATAAAATTCATCTGGTAAAAACAGTTCTGTTTCTTTACCACTCTCACTTTTTGTTCCAAATTGAACCCCTACTTGTGCTTGTCCCCCAGTTCCACTCGATGATGCTCCACCACCACTTCCTGCATTCCCTCCGCCAGTTATTATAGCTGGCATCATCTCCCCAGAATATAGGTGTAACGGAACTCTTCTTATGTCAAACTAATACCACCTCGCAATGCTTACTGCCAAACAATATATGTTTAGTATCACATATTTTTCAACCCATCATAATTACAAATTTATTGACTAACACCATTAGCTAATATAATGTTGCAATGCTTCTAATTGCTTCTTAGCTATTTTAGCAAAAGGGGGTAATATTTTATCAATTTTCTCTAGATTATATTCGTCTTTTCTTGCCTGATTCAAGATACACTTGGCTTCTTGAGAATCAAAAAATTCCGACTCATTTGATGCATCATCTTTGTCAATTAGTTTTTGTCTTATTTTTCATACAATGTTCCTATTTTATATTTATTCTAAAGACGTATCCTTCCCCTTCTTTATGCTCTGCCTAGCGCCAGACAATAAAAGTTTTAAGTATAAACTTGATATCTCCATAATTTTTGAAATCAATTTCTCCCTCGGTTTCTTTTTCTTAACAGTTTGTATTATTTCATCCATTTGTCAATATAGTATATATTGGGATTCCTATTTATTTTTTTTTCTATAATCCGATATACTTCCTCTATTGATTGAACGATATATATTAACATCAATTGTTCCATCATCTTCCCATTTACAATATGGACAAATATCATACCCTGTACCCTCTACTGAATCATAACATTCTGACAAAGTTCTATATCCACAACAGGGGCAGGGAAACAATTCCTCAACTTCTCCACAAATTTCAACTTCATATCCTGTAATAGTTTGAATCATCTCTGACAAAAATCCATTACTAACTCCAATTAAATCTATCTCTGAATCTTCATCTATCACACTTATATCAAAAAATTTCTTCAAATCTATTTCTTTAAAAATCATTTTATGTATTAACTCTACTAACTCATATGCTTTTTCCCTTGACATAACTATTTTTTTCATTGTAATAAACCAAGCGATTTTAATAAATCGATAACCATATCAGTGTTACGGCCATCCCATTTATAAAATGTCTTGATTTTACCTCCTAGTATAATAATGGTGTAGTCAAGAACGACTACTAAGTTAATAGTTACAAAGTCCAATCTAACAAATCTATA
>CANRJF010000160.1 GCA_947630855.1 uncultured Lachnospiraceae bacterium | reverse complement strand
TAAACAGAAGACGCCGGCAGGGGCAACGGAGATTATGGAAATCTTAGGAAAAGAGGAATCCTTAAAAAGAATAAAAAAAGGAATCGAGAAATTATCGTAACTTATGGAACAAAAGTTAAATGATGCCCAGCAAAAAGCCGTACTCCACGGTGACGGGCCGATGATGGTGCTTGCCGGGCCCGGTTCCGGCAAGACTCTTATCATTACAAAGAGAATTGAAAACTTAATCAGGGAAAAGAATGTAAAGCCAAAGGAAATTCTTGTTATCACATTTACAAAAGCGGCAGCAGGAGAGATGAAACAGCGTTTCCTGAACATAATGCCGGAAGGAAAAATGGTAACTTTCGGCACGTTTCATGCAGTATTTTTTAAAATCTTAAAACATGCGTACCATTTCCAGGCTGATAATATTATCAGGGAAGAAGAAAAAATCCGGTTGATGCGGGAGATGGTACATACCATGCATCTGGATTGTGAGGATGAAAATGAATTTGCAAGAAGCCTTTTAGGGGAGATTAGCCTGATAAAAAACAACAGGATGGAATTGTCCCATTATTATCCCGTTACCTGCGGCAGAGACGTGTTTTTTCATGTATACCGGCAGTATCACGAATTTTTAAGACGCCATCGAAAAATTGATTTTGATGATATGCTCTTGTATACATTTGAACTTTTTGACCAGCGGAAAGATATTTTATCTGCCTGGCAGAAAAAATACAGGTATATTCTTATTGATGAATTTCAGGATGTAAACCAGCTTCAGTACGATACCGTCCGTATGCTTGCAGCGCCCTCGGACAACCTTTTTGTGGTGGGGGATGACGACCAGTCCATTTACCGGTTTCGGGGGGCAAAACCGGAGATTATGCTGCATATGCCTAAAGATTACGGCAATCTTGAAGTTGTTAAATTAGGATATAATTACAGGTGCCCCAGGGAGGTAGTGGACTTTGCATCCAAAATCATTGCCCATAACAGACAAAGGTTCCAAAAGGAAATCCAGGGTGTGAAACAGCAGGAACATGCCATCTCTTTTCGGTTATTTAACAGTATAAAAGAAGAAAATGAAAACCTGATTAAACATCTTAAAAGCCAGAAAACGCCCTTTTCCGAAACGGCAGTGCTGTTCCGCACGAATTTACAGGCAAGGCCACTGATGGAAAAACTCATGGAGTACAATATTCCTTTTTCGGCAAAAGACAGGGTGCCCAATCTTTACGAACATTGGATTGCAAAGGATTTATATGCCTACATGAGAATTGCGAAAGGAAGCAGGGCAAGGCGGGATTTTCTTATGGTGATGAACCGGCCCAAACGTTATTTAAGCCGGGATAGTTTGGAATCGGAGGACGTGGCATTTGATGCATGGATGGCTTTTTACAGTGAACAGCCCTGGATTGCGGACAGAATAGAAAAATTATGGCAGGATATAAAAATCATAGCCGGTATGCGCCCTTTTGCCGCCGTCAACTATATCCGCAAAGCGGTGGGGTATGATGATTTTTTAAAAGAGTATGCAGATTATCGGAATATAAAGGAAGAAGAGTTAGTTCAGATATTGGAGGAGCTTCAGGAGAGCACAAGAGGTTTTCTCACATTTGATGACTGGTTTGGCCATATAGAAGAGTACAGTCGTAAAATAGAACAGGTATGGAAAAAAAGCAGGGAAGAAAAAGAGGCGGTGACTCTTTCCACATTTCACAGCGCAAAAGGGCTGGAATTTGACAGCGTACATATTATGGAAGTTAACGAGGGAATTACACCCTACAAAAAAGCAGCCCTCCCCCAGGAGATGGAGGAGGAGAGACGGATGTTCTATGTTGCCGTCACCCGGGCAAAGCAGGAATTATTTTTGTATTCCGTAAAAAATATCAATAACCATGAAGCGGAACTTTCCAGATTTTTATATGAGGCAGGAAAAAAAGATTGATTTGCCTCCTCTAAAAGCTGCTCAAACCGTTCTTCCACGGCTTCATATTCCTCATCGCTTATGATGTTTTCCAAAGAGGGATTGCCTTCTTTGTCCTCAAAATAGCGGTAAATGTATATGATGCCTTCCTGGTTTTCATTTCCCTGGCTGTCTAAGGGCAGCAGAACGATATAGTCCTGTTCTCCCATGTCAAAAATAGTGAGAATTTCACATTCCACCTGGGAGCCGTCGTCCATATCCAAAGTTACAAGAATGTCCGTATCGTCATCGGACGGGTTTTGTTTCTTCATATTCTTCTCCTTTATCATAATTCTGTTTCCATAGTAGCAAGGACATAGAAAAAAGTCAATGTGGGAAGAAAAATATATACAAAAGCGGAAAAAAAAGATATAATAGAACGGAGTAATGCTAGTTAGGAGCGCAAAATGATTTGTTTTCTCCGTGTGCAGGAAGGGTGAGACGTATGATGAAGGAGTATAACGTAAAAAAAGGTGACTTTTCACTGTTGGGGGCAGTGAGAGGGAAAGGATATGTAAATTTCTGTATGGAATGCAGAAGGGAATGGGAGTGTAATATCATTCTCTATCCCAGGGAGAACAAGAAAGGGCAGGAGAAGATTTGTGTGCCCTGGGAGTTTGGGCAGGGAAATCTTCGGGCAGTAAGGGTTTACGGCCTGGATGCCGATGCATATGATTACAGTTTTGAGATAGACGGGACGGAAGTTTTAGACCCTTATGCCAGAAGGATAGTGGGCAGGGAAATCTGGGCGGACACCGCAAGGGAGGAATCTTCTAAAAACCATTTGAAGTGCAGAATCGAAAACCAGAATTTTTCCTGGCGGGGAGAAAAGAAGCCGGAAGTGGCAAGGAAAGACATGGTGGTATATAAGCTTCATGTGCGGGGGTTTACAAAAGGCTTGGCGGAGAGCCTGGAGGATAGCGGTACATTCCGGGGGCTGGCAAAAAAAATCCCGTATCTTAAGTCATTAGGCATAACAACCGTAGAACTTATGCCGGTATATGAGTTTGAAGAGTTAAATGTGGCGTCAAAACAGGAACTGCCGGAGTATATAGACTGGCCGGAAAAGGAAAATGACATAATTAAAAGACCTGATAATAAAATTGAATATAAAATTAATTTCTGGGGATACGGCAGGGGAATGTATTTTGCCCCCAAGGCATCTTACGGGGCAACGGAAAATCCGGCGGTGGAATTGAAGGAATGCATTTTACAGCTTCACAAAAAAGGCATGGAATGTATTCTGGAAATGGATTTTCCTGATGCGGTAAGCCGTAAAATGATACATGACGTGCTTCACTACTGGGTGGTGGAATACCACGTTGACGGATTCCACCTTCAGGGGGACAATATTCCCATGGATTTGATTTTGGAAGACCCTTATCTTGGCAGGATAAAGTTTTTTTACAGAAACATACCCAAAAATCTTATTCCCCAGGAGGAGGCGGCAAATCCCAGGCTTTTTGTGGATACGGATGAGTTCCTCTATCCTGCCAGAAAACTTTTAAACGGAATAAACGGCAATATCTGGGAATTTGCCAATCAGATGAAAAAGCAGGACGATAAACTGGGATATATTAATTATATTTGTGACAATAATGGGTTTACACTGGCAGACCTTTTTGCCTACGATATAAAGCACAACGAGGATAACGGGGAGGATAACAGGGACGGTTTAAACTGGAATTACAGCAGCAACTGCGGCGTGGAAGGGGAAACTACCAGCAGGAACGTACAGAAAATACGGGAAAAAAAGATGAAGAACGCCATTGCCATGCTGTTTTTGTCTCAGGGCGTGCCTATGCTGATGGCAGGAGACGAGGACGGCAATTCCCAGAACGGCAACAATAACGCCTACTGTCAGGATAATGCCGTAGGTTACAAAGACTGGAAGCAGACCAGGGCTTCGAAAGACTTCCTGCGATTTGTTAAAAAAATGATTAATTTCAGAAAAGAACATCCAATATTGCGGAAAGAGACGCCAATGAAACTTATGGATTATCTCTCCTGCGGATTTCCGGATGTTTCCTATCACGAGGAAAGCCCGTGGGTTTCTTCCGGCTATATTAACCGGAGAACTTTGGGGGTTATGTACTGCAGTAAATATGAAGAGGGCGGAGAAGATGTTTATGTGGGATTTAACTTTTCTGATTACCGCAAGAAATTAGCGTTTCCAAAGGAAAAGAACAGGCGTAAATGGTACTTGTGCATGGATACCAGCAGCAAACAGTCATTTTTACCCCAGCCTGTGGAGGTGGCGGAGACATTTTACATCTTAGAGCCTCAGAGTGTATGTATTTTAATTGGAAAATAGAAAAGCAGGTATAGAATGAAAGCATGGAAACATTTAAAGACCATTCTGCACCACAAAGCCCTTGTGCGGAAAGGATGTTTTAAAGTAGGGCTGTACCGGCAGGGGTTATTTCATGATATGTCCAAATATTCCCCCACGGAATTTTTAGTGGGATGCCGGTATTTTCAGGGGGATAAAAGCCCCAACAATGCGGGCAGAAAAAGGATATTCTGCCGCATGGCTGCACCACAAGGGGCGCAACAGGCATCATTTAGAGTATTGGATTGATTATTCCCCTGATAAAGGCGGGATGACAGGGATGAAGATGCCTGTAAAATATGTGGTGGAAATGTTTATAGACCGTATGTCCGCCAGCAAGAATTATCAGAAAGACAAATATACGGATAAAAGCCCTTTAGCCTATTTTGAGAAGGGAAGAGGGCATTATATGATGCACCCGGAGACGGAGGCCCTCTTAGAAAAGCTGCTTGTTATGCTGGCAGAGCAGGGGGAAGAGAAAACATATGATTATATCCGGCGGGAAGTTTTAAAAAATAGAAAATGAAAGTGAGAAGAAATATGTTAGGTGATAAAAAAATTTTATACAGTGGTATGCAGGCAACAGGAACATTGACTTTGGGAAACTATCTGGGAGCATTGAAAAACTGGGTGACATTAAATGAAGAATATGAGTGCCTCTACGGGGTTATGGACCTTCATTCCCTGACCGTAAGGCAGGAGCCCGGGGAATTTCGGAAAAATGCCCGCTCTCTTTATGCCCTTTACGTGGCTGCCGGGCTTGACCCGGAGAAAAACTGTATCTACTTTCAGTCCCATGTATCCGGCCATGCGGAGCTTTCCTGGATTCTTGGCTGTTTTACCTATATGGGGGAACTAAACCGCATGACCCAGTTTAAGGACAAGGCGGCAAAACATGCGGATAATATTAATGCAGGGCTGTACACATACCCGGTATTAATGGCGGCAGATATTTTATTATACCAGTCGGATGTTGTTCCCGTAGGGGTGGACCAGAAACAGCACTTGGAGATAACCAGAGACATTGCACAGCGTTTCAATGCCATTTACGGGGATGTGTTTACCATTCCGGAGGCTTATATCCCCAAAGAAGGGGCAAAGATTATGAGCTTGCAGGAACCGGAAAAGAAAATGTCCAAGTCAGACGAAAATGCAAATGCCACCATCTATCTTTTGGACGATAAAGATACCATTATCCGTAAGTTTAAACGTGCCGTCACGGATTCTGATAGCTGTGTGCGCTATGCCCCCGGGGAAAAGCCCGGAATCAGCAATTTAATGGATATCTATGCATGTGTCACGGGAAAAAGTTACGAAGACATCGAAAAAGAGTTTGAGGGAAGAGGATACGGCGATTTTAAAATGGTGACAGGGGAGGCTGTTGCACAGCATTTGGCTCCCTTACAGAAAAGATATAAAGAATTGATGGAAGATAAAAGTTATTTGGAATCCATGATAAAAAATAATGATGAAAAAGCCGGGTATTATGCCGCAAAGACATTGAGGAAAGTCAGAAAGAAAGTAGGGCTTACGGAGAAAATACAGGGATAATTTGTTAGGAAAAGCACCAACAACATGGCCGAAACATAGGATATATTAAGTAAGTTTTTTAAGGTGCAGACTTGAAAACTTTTTTATCTCCTCTTAGCGCGAAAGAGGAACAGGCGTATTTTAAACGTTGGAAGGAGGGAGACACAGAGGCAAAACATGCGTTGATTGAACATAACATGCGTCTTGTAGCACATATTTGCAGAAAATATCAGAACACGGAGGAAGATATGGAAGATTTGATTTCCATAGGTACCATAGGTCTGATAAAGGGGGTATCCACATTCCAGGAGGGATATGGAAGCAAGCTGGCTACCTATGCGGCAAGATGCATAGAAAATGAACTTTTAATGCATTTCCGTTCCAAAAAGAAAGCGTCCAGGGAAATATCCCTGTATGAGCCTATCGGAACGGACAAAGAGGGAAATCAGATTCAGCTTATGGATGTGGTGGAATCCCAGGATAAGGATATCGTGGAGCAGTTAGAGTTAAAGCAGAAGATAAAAAGGCTTTATGAGCTTATGCCCCAGGTATTAACCGAGCGGGAGAAGAAAATTCTTTGTATGCGTTATGGGTTAGACGCCAAAAAGCCTGTAACCCAGCGGGAAATTGCCAGCCAGATGAAAATATCCCGCTCTTACGTATCCAGGATTGAAAAAGGTGCGCTGGAAAAATTAAGAATGAGTTTTTAAATAATTCTTGGAAAAAGATGGGAGATATGCTATACTATTCCCATCTTTCTTTTTATTTCTGCGGCAATCGCCGGCATAATCCCCCAAAAAGGGAGAATTATATGTACAGTAAAGTGACAACAGCGATTATTCATGGAATCGACAGTGTCTTTGTATGCGTGGAGGCAGACGTAAGCGAAGGGCTGCCTGTATTTGAAATGGTAGGGTTCTTATCCTCCGAGGTAAAAGAGGCAAAAGAGAGGGTGAGGACGGCACTGAAAAACTGCGGATACCGTCTGCCCGCCAAACGGATTACCATTAACTTATCCCCGGCGGATATCAGAAAAACAGGCTCAGGGTTTGACCTTCCCATAGCCCTGTCTGTTTTGGCAGCCTTAGGGGAGATACCCGCAAAAAGTTTAGAGAACATACTGGTTTTAGGGGAAATCGGCCTTAAGGGAAACGTATCTCCCATCTGCGGCGTTCTTCCCATAGTGGCAAAAGCCAGGGAGGCAGGCATAGCAAAGTGTATGGTTCCCAGTGGGAACTTAAGGGAGGCAAAACTGATTCCGGGGATAAACCTGTGGGGAGTGGAAGATGTTTCCCAGGCAGTTTCTCTTTTAAGAGGAAAAAAGTACAGGGAAAAAAGTACTATTAATATAGAAGGAACACGTTCAAAATCTTCTCTGCCGGACTTTTCCGAACTGAACGGACAGAAGGCGGTAAGGCGCGCCTGTGAGATAGCGGTGGCAGGAATGCATAATTTTCTTATGATAGGGCCTCCCGGAAGCGGGAAAACCATGCTTGCCCATTGCGTTCCCTCAATCTTGCCCGACCTTACGTTTGAAGAGGCTCTTGAGATAACAAAAATCCACAGCGTTGCCGGCGTTCTTGACCTTTCTAAAGGAGTTGTTGCGTCTAGGCCATTTAGGTCTCCGCATCACACGGCATCCAAGGTTGCACTCACGGGTGGTGGGCGAGACTCCCGCCCCGGAGAGATTAGTTTGGCACACAACGGGGTCTTGTTCCTAGACGAGATGCCAGAGTATAGCCGAGACACGCTTGAGTCTCTTAGGCAGCCGCTTGAAGATGGGCAAATAACAGTTGCAAGAGCGAGTGGGAGCGTTACATACCCAGCATCAAGCGGCTGCCTAAGAGACTCAAGCGTGTCTCGG
>CANRJF010000159.1 GCA_947630855.1 uncultured Lachnospiraceae bacterium | reverse complement strand
AGTGGCTCATCCGGACAGATGCTTTCAGTTTGCATCTGGTTCTTCATTGGAATACTGTCCGGAAGAAACATATGAATTTTTGATTAATGCTGCGAAAGATAAAAATATTTTTTTAGAAAAAAACCTGTCATCTATGACAAATCCTGGCCAGTTCGTACCGGAGTTTTGGAAAATGGTTCCTGATGGCTTGAATACAGTTATTGGCTGTGATGCCCATTCTGTCAATGAATTAAGATTCAAAAACTAAGTACAAAAATACCCTGCCAGCTTAAGGGCTTCATTTTCCCGTAAACTGACAGGGTCTGTTTCTGTCCTGGTTAATAAAAGAAAAAATATTTAAAACTTCTGGACATCATGTCCAAAAGTACACAACGTCTCCCCTGTCGGACACAGGAGGGGCTTTATCAAAATTCTGAAATTTCTTCCTGCAGCTTTCTTACCTCTTCCAACGGCAGCCCGGAACAAAATGCTATGTTCTCTAACGACAGCCCGCCTATTTTTATCATATTTTCCGCCGCTGAAAGCGCTCTTTTTCTGTCTCCCTGTTCTAAGCCCTGTTCAAACTTCTCTTGATAATGCATCTGTAATGTCATATAATCCAATCTCCATTTCTCATTTTTTCTGGCAGACTGCACTGCTTTATCCAATTCCCTGGTAAAATCATCTTCCGGTTCCCCGCCGTCTATATAATCAAGCTCCGTCCCTTTCCATTCTTTCATCAATAGCCTTGGCAATAAACTCATTTACGCTTTGCCCTGCTGCCATTGCCGCCGCTTTTATTACTGCTTTTCTGCCTTTTGGCACTTTTATTTCTATGCGGTCATAATTCCGTTTGTTAAATTCGTTTTGGTATGCAATTTGATTAAATTCTCCGGTTTTAGTTCTTGACATTTTCCAACCTCTCTTCCTATTTCGGCAAATTCCCTCTTTCTTTCCCTTGCCAAATGATTTATAATAATTTTACAGTTTGAGCGGCTTTGGCAAATCCACCGCCCTTTCTGTACCCCTAAAGCCTATTCGTTAGGCTTTTCTTTTTTTGCCATGTCTCTGACTTCCTGCACCGCCTTGACACCCCCCTCATGTCCCTGGTTATTCTCACGGCTTCCATGAATAAGCCGGAACAGGAACCATCAAGCCCCGTCTGTTTTCCGGCAACGCTTAAATCCTGGCAAGGGCTTCCAAAACTGATAATATCCATAACGGGGATTTTTGCCCCGTCTATCATGTTAAGTTCCTCGCCCCTTTCTATCAGTCCACCAACTCTTCCGTTTGGATTATTTTTATAATTGAGACTTTCGACGTAAAGCAATTTGTTGCATAGCCGCTTTCCTGCCCTGCTGCCGGGCGGCGTTTATAACGCCCTCTGTGCTATTTCTGCACGGTAAGGCTCTCCGCCACGCTCTTTAATGAACTTCTCTTTGATGCAGAAAAATACCCTGCAAGCTTAAGGGCTTCATTTTTCCGTAAACTGACAGGGTCTGTTTCTGTCCTGGTTACTATAAAAGAAAAAATACTTAAAACTTCTGGACATCATGTCCAGAAGTGACGCAATGCCTCCCCTGACAAAAACAGGAGAGGCTTTATCCATTTCAATTATATCGTGACGGGCGTAGCAGGCCTGCCGGGAGTTGTGACTGTGGCTGTGGCTTCTTTCCCGTATTTTATCTTCTTTCCTGTCTTCTGGTAAAAACGCATCTTTACGGTATACTCCGTTTCAAGTTCCAGGCAATTTGGAATACCAAACTGTTGCAGATTACTTCTCCTGTTAATATAGGAATTAAAATCATATAAAAGCACATTGCCTTTATAGATGCACACCTGGCAGCCATCAGCTTTTTTAACTTGACTATATTCAATAGTAAGATCAGCTTTATATAATTCCTGCCTGCCAGGAAACGCATATGAATGATTGATATCTGTTACACTAGATTTTATATTTAAAATCTCTGCTGCTCCAGGCTTTACGGCACCTTTCCCCTGTTTCCTTGTTTTTATATTGAAACAATCTTTGTTACTGGAAAATACCATTTTTTTGCCCTTTTTCTTATAGCCCCTCACTACCAGGGTGTACTTTGTATTTGGCTGCAGCCCTTTTACGGTGACGGATTTATAGTTTTTGGATTTTGCAGTCAACACAGGGTCATCTAAAAGCCCTAAATCCCAGTCATCAAGAAATGACCTGCTTTCGGCGCGGTTGCCTTTGTAGACTTCCACATAAAGCCCTTTCGGCTTTGACCAGTTATCTATCCCTCCCGTATTCCAGAATTCTAAATTCCCTAGCACAGTATTGGATTTCACTTTTACGGAAGTATCGTTGACACTGTCAACCACTGCACACGTCATCATGTTGGAATCCCTGGTTTCATTTCTTTTTTTATCCTTGTAAATGCTTTCCCCCGCGTAGATATTTGCATATGCATCCACATTTCCCACAGGGACTGTTGTTACCGCCACTGCCGCCACTATTGCTGCTGCCATAAGTTTTGTCATAAATTTCTTTTTCATAGTTTTCCTCTCCTTTCATGGGTTCTTGTCGTCTCCACTTTTGGACATCATGTCCAGAAGTTTCCTTTTCTTTATGATATAAGCATAACAGTTATGTACACAATTTTCAATAGACAGAATGCACAAATTATGTACATATCTTTTGGCTGTTTTTGATATGTTCATAACTTAAAAAAATATGTTATACTTCTATACAGAGAAAGGAGGCGTTGATGGGATGGCAATGACGGAAAAAAGAAAAAAATACCTGTTAGAATACCAGAAGGCTAATTTAAAACGGGTGCCTCTTGATATGCGGTTTGATGATTACCGGGAACTGAAATCAGCGGCGGTTGCCGCCGGGATGTCGGTAAATGGTTATATTAAACAGGCCGTGGCAGAAAAGATTGCAAGGGAAAACCCAAGTGGAACCGCCGGCACATAAGCCGGCGGTTCTATTATTGTCTGATTCATGTTAATTCCTTTCCACAATGAAAGGCTCTACGAACTGGTCCCAGAAGTCCCCAAGTTCCATGTCATTGGCTTCTTTCATCCTGAGGACGTCCTCATGGGTGTATTTTCTTATATGTATGGTATATGACTGACGGTATGATGATAATACCTGCGGCACAGACAGCCAGCACCACACTATTCCGAACCAAAGAAATCAAAGACTAAAAGACAAGCACTGTGGAAATGTGCATAACCGGCTATGGAATCCCTCTCACTCATTCATACATTTTTCTAAATGCTTTTTCCCAGATAAAAGTTGACATTGTTCCTTAAAACCGCTATAATTAAACTCTAAGTTTAATTATAGGAGGCAGGCAATGGCACGGAGAAAAAAAGAGCCGAGAAGCGTACACCGAGAAAAAATTGCTTCCGCTGCGTCAGTATTGTTCATGGATAAAGGTATTGCAGCAACATCTATGGACGATATAGCAAAAGCAGCCGGATATAGCAAAGCGACTTTGTATGTGTATTTTGAGAATAAAGAAGAAATTGTTGGTATCTTAGTGCTGGATAGTATGAAAAAACTTTATCATTACATCGTTTCTGCACTGGAACAACAAGAAACCACAAAAGAACAATATAATTTCATTTGCCGTGGGTTGGTTCAGTACCAAGAAGAATTTCCATTCTACTTCAAAATGGTATTAGATAAAATCAATATTGATTTTGAAAGCCACGATTATCTCCCCGAAGAAAAAGAAACTTATCAAATAGGGGAAGAAATAAACGAAAAGATAAAGGAGTTTTTAATCTCCGGCATAGATAAAGGCGATTTACATGGTAATCTGAAAATCATGCCTACTATTTTTAATTTTTGGGGTATGCTGTCCGGGCTTATTCAGTTTGCAGCAAATAAAGAAGAATATATTAAAAAAACAATGGGATTATCAAAAATCCAGTTTTTAGAGTATGGTTTTCATATGCTGTATTGCTCTATTGCAGACAAGGGGGAATGAGTATGAATGAAAAAGTATTGCTTGCTATTTTGGGAAGCCCTCATGCAAACGGAATGACCGCAACTATGCTAAATTATGCAATTCGTAGAGCCGAAGAAATAGGATATACCGTAACAAAGATTAACCTATACGAAAAAAATCTTTCTTACTGTACGGGTTGTAGGGCTTGTATGAATACACAAACTTGTATTCAAAAGGACGATATACAAGAAATTGTAATGTGTTTACAGAAATGCCAAACAGTTCTGCTTGCAGCTCCTGTCTATTGGGCGAATGTACCTGCTCCTGTTAAGAATTTATTTGACCGATTATTGGGAACGGCTATGGAGGAAACAAGCACTTTTCCTAAGCCACGTTTAAAGGGCAAGAAATATATGCTTTTAACTTCCTGCAATACGCCTTCTCCTTTTTCATGGATATTCGGACAAAGCAGAGGGGCAATCCGCAGTATGGACGAGTTTTTTAAGACAGCGGGAATGAAACCGATAGGCAAAATTGTATGTGCGGGTACAGCAAGTAAAAAAGAGTTACCAAAACAAATAATCAAAAAAATTGAAAGGTGTATGAAATGAGAATATTTAAAAAGAAAGTGGTTTTATTTGCTGTTATGCTCCTTTTATTTGTTGGCTTAGGTTGGGGAATAATCTATCTAAAAAGTGTTGCAGATTATAAACAGGCAGTAAAGGAAACCACTTTTGAAGAAATAAATATTTCGGATATTTCCGACGGAGTTTATATTGGCGAATATGATGTGAATTTTATATATGCCAAAGTGGAAGTTACCGTGCAAAATGGAGAAATCACAAACATTAACATTTTGGAGCATAGGCATGAACGTGGAAAAGCCGCAGAAGCCATAACTAACAAGATAGTTGATGAACAGAAAATAGACGTAGACGCAATATCAGGCGCAACAAATTCAAGTATTGTTATAAAAAAGGCTATTGAAAATGCCCTAAAAAATGGGCTATAACATTTCAAAAACAACTGTAAAGAGCAGACGACGGCAAAAAGAAATATCCCTTGAATACCTCACAGAAGAAAAGTTTTACTCTTTAGGCACAACAGACGAATATTTTGAAGTCTGCCATTATTTATAAAATGCACAAAAATAAAAACACTTGAAACTACACACAAATTATAGTATATTGAGCACAAAGAAGGACACCTGCTGGTAACAGGTATCCCACAGGAGCCCCACTCCAAACTCAAAACGGGGTCTGGAGAGGTGTACCTGTCATTTGTTCGGGCGTGACAATACCGACCACCAAAACTCCGTTTTATTTTTGCTTCTTCTAACATATAAATATATAAAAAACATTATTAAAGCTAATTCCACAAATACAACAATTATACCTGTCCCACTTTCACCACCATTCCAAATTGTATTTTGCATTATATTAGTAGAAAGCCAATGATTATCAGTATCATTTCCTAACCCAAATATTCTAATTTCTGTCCAATTCCAAGCAATATGAAATCCTAATGGAAACCAAATGTTTTCTGTTTCCATTCTCATTAACCCTAAAAGGACTCCTCCAATAGTTAAATATATTAAAGATAGTATTGAATACCTAGAATTTAGCAAATGACTTAAAGCAAAAATTATGGCAGTAATAAACAATCCAATATATTTATTTTTCTTACTCAACAAGTTTTGTATATATCCTCTAAAAGTTATTTCTTCTGCAAAGGCTACCCCACAGAATATAATTAGTCCCATAAATAATGAGTATAAAACATTTGCATTTAATCTATTAAATTTAAAAGTCACTTGTTTCATAATAATTAGAATAAGTATATAAATTGCTACAAAGATTATTCCCAACACAAATCCCTTAATAAGTTGTGAAAATCTATTTTTTTGAAGGAATCCTAAATCTTTCCAATTTATTTTTTCTTTTTTTATTATATATTTATAAAATAGATATACTAATATAGTTGTAATTATAATACATAAGGCATATCCTAAATCACTATTCATTGTATTAGAAATCATATCTGTAAAATTTGCTATATGAACATTTTGGTAAATTAAACTACCTAATATACAAGATACTAACGTTATAATATTTACAACTATAACTGTTAGCAAAACTTTCCCAATAGTTCTTAATTTATTATTCTTTAAAATATTTTTCAATTTTTAATCTCCTCGCAAATTCCTTAGGTTAGAATCGATGATGGGGTAAACGAAAAAGCAGTTTTGACATTGCACAGAAAAGCAATGCTGCACTCGTGGGCTGCTGATAAATGGGCATGATGATAAAAACCCCAGACACTGAGGCTTTTGAAAGTATGGATGGATACTCTTTAACAACGCAGTGGCATTCTGTCACAGGTTTTGCTGCCGCAAACGGGACATCGTATCCATTCATTTTGATTCAAACTGTTGTCCCCCAAACTATTTCGATTTTTGTAAGCACTTATGAAATCGTGGTTTTCAAACGTAAATTACAGATTGCATTTAGGATTTATGCTGTCAGGTCTAATACTTAGTCCAATATGAGGCCTTTTTTCTTGCCGTTTTTCTTTCTTGGATACTCCCTGATACGAGTGACAAAATCGAGATTTACAATTTCCCGCTCACCGGAATTTCTCTCGATTACCATACCGCCGTCATCAATTTCCTTTATAACTCCCTGTACGCTGCCGTCATTTGAAGTAATCGTATAAATGATGCACTCTTTGCCGATAAATTGCTTTGCAAGTTCTTTCATAACCAATATCTCCTTGTTTTGTTTTCTTCGGTTTTGTATTTGCCACACAGCCGCCGCTGTTCGTCGCTTTTTCCTGATACACAAAAAGATAATCAGAATAACAACAATCCACAAATAATTTGTCATTGCCTGTCCTCCTGCTTTTCCATCAGGAAATCTTGTTTCCAGCCTTAGAATACTTTAACGCTTCCTTGCAATATACCGACTGATTGACAATCCAAATAAGGCATACTGTAAGAGACGGTAAAAAGCCTATTCCGAGAATAAGGGCACATATGGCAAGCACAATGGATAGAACCGTACAGACTGCATTCGTGGCGGCATAAGCCTTAAACGCACACTTGCCAATCATAATCTTCTCGGCTTCATCACAACTGTCCATCCACTTCTTTTGAAACTTTGGGTCATAAACGGACGCTGTTTTTTCTGGATTCGTTTTCTTAGCGGCATCCACGCTTTTCTGCTGGATAATAACCGCCTCAATCATAATGGCGAAAAAGGCTGTAATACCTATAAAAAACAGCACAATATTTTTCTCATTTTTAAAGGTTTCAAATCCGCCGGAATACGAAGCAGCAATAAGGAAATAAGATAGAATTAAAGCTGCGCTTGTAACCCAAATGACAATGGAAAGCTTTTTATCAATCGTATCTGAAATTTCCTCATTTTCGCCATCCCAAGAGGAGAGCAGTTTCTTTGCGCTTCGATAAACCAGAACACAGACCACCGGCACGATAACCGCTATCATCAACATCAGCCAAGGGGCAATATAAGTTCCGAAAAACGCTCCTGCGCTTTTCAGCCCACCCGTCAGTGAATCCACTCCATATTTTGCGGCGCAAAAGCCTATCGAGCCGCCGACAAGCAGGCTGATGACCATAATGAGTATAAATTTCGGCAGAGCCTTCCGATTTGCTTTCTTGATTTCATTGTTATCCATTTTCTTCTTCCTCCTGTAAATAGAAAACATCTTCTACCGTGACGCCGCATACCTTTGCAATCGTCAGGGCAAGGGTGACAGACGGCGAATAGTCGCCCCGTTCACTCAG
>CANRJF010000158.1 GCA_947630855.1 uncultured Lachnospiraceae bacterium | reverse complement strand
ATGAATTTGCAGAGTTTTTTGATAAAATACTGGTGGATGCCCCCTGTTCCGGCGAGGGGATGTTTCGGAAAAACCAGACGGCCCTTTTGGAATGGAGCCCCTCCAACGTGGAAGCATGTGCAATAAGGCAGGATGAAATCTTAGACCATGCCGCAGAAATGCTCTCTCCTGCCGGCAGTTTGGTTTATTCTACCTGCACATTTGCCCCCATGGAAAACGAAGGCAGCATCAGCCGGTTTTTAAAACGCCATCCCGAATTTTCCGTTGTAAAGGTGGAAAAATATTCCGGCATGGAAAGCGGAAATCCCGGCTGGATAGAGGACGGGGCAAAAGAGACAGAAGGGACGCTCCGCCTGTTCCCTCACAAAATCAAAGGAGAGGGACATTACATTGCAGTCCTGGAAAAATCCGGCGGAGGGAGAATGGCAGATTTCCGGGGAAAACGGGAAGTAAGCGTGCCGGAAAAATCCCTTCCGTTTTATCTTGATTTTGCCAAGGAGAATTTAAAAGAAAGGCCGGAGGGGGTTTATGTGAATTTTGGAGAGCAGTTGTACCTTCTGCCTAAAGATTCTCCTTCTCTGAAAGGGCTTAAGGTTCTGCGCCCGGGACTTCATCTTGGAACCAATAAGAAAAACAGGTTTGAGCCTTCCCATGCCCTGGCCCTTTCCATGATGAACCAGGATGCCGTGCACACCCTGGATTTTTCCGGGGATTCCCGGGAAATCAGGGAATATTTAAAGGGAAATACATTGCCTGCCGCCGGGGAGGGGGGCTGGTATCTTGTAACGGTGGACGGTTACAGTATGGGATGGGGCAAATTGACAGGCCAAATCTTAAAAAATCATTATCCCAAAGGACTTAGGAAGTAAGTAAGGGTACGTCCTTTTTGCGTCAATAAGGAATAAAATCACTTTCCCGTATTTATAATGTAGCATAGTTTTGTTTGTACGGGGAGAATATTATATGTTGTCAGCTTTTTATGGTTTGTTTATTCCTTTTTTAGGGACTACGTTAGGCTCCTGCGGTGTGTTTTTCCAGAGGAAAAACATGTCAGAATCTGTACATCTGGGAATGCAGGGCTTCGCCGCCGGGGTAATGACGGCGGCCTCCGTGTGGAGCCTGTTAATCCCGGCACTGGAACAGTCAGAACATTTGGGAAAATGGGCATTTATTCCTGCCGCATCAGGCTTTTGGGCAGGAATCCTTTTTATTCTGCTTTTAGACAGGGTGATTTTGTATTTAAGCAGGGTAAAATGGGGACAGATTGGACAAAAAACAATCCTTCCCCAAACAGCCATGCTGGTACTCACCGTAACCCTCCACAATATCCCGGAGGGAATTGCAGTGGGAGTGGTGTATGCAGGGCTGCTTTCCGGGGAAAGGGTTATTACAAAAACAGCCGCCTTTGCCTTGTCCTTTGGGATTGCCATACAGAATATCCCGGAGGGGGCAATTATTTCCATGCCGCTGCACAGTGAAGGCACAGGCAAAGTAAAATCGTTTTTCTGGGGAATGTTTTCCGGCGCGGTGGAGCCCATAAGCGCCCTGGCAGCTATCTGGCTTGGCAGCCTTGCCGTTTTGGCACTGCCTTATTTTCTCAGTTTTGCGGCAGGGGCAATGATTTATGTGGTGGTGGAGGAACTGATTCCCGAAATGTCCCGGGGAACGGAGGGAAAAGTGGGGACATTGTGCTATGTGGCAGGATTTACCCTGATGATGGCACTGGATGTGTGCTGAACTTATGACAAATGCTTTATGCCGATATTCACAAGCCTTTGCAGGGCAGGGGAAATCCATTTATCCTGGTGCAGCAGGATTTGTGTATACATAGGATAATTTGTCTTGAAATTCAACCGTTCCAAAATGTGGTAAACCAGTTCTTTTTTTACCGTAAATTCCGGCAGCAGGCACAGCCCCAGCCCCCAGAGGCAGCTTTCTTTTATCACATGGATAGAGTTGGTTTCCAAGGCAATTTTGGGATGTATGCCCTCAAAAGAAAGTGTCTCCTCAAACATTTTCCGGTAGGGGCAGTCTTTTGTATTAAGAAGAATAGGATATGTAAGAAAATCCCCCGGGTTGATATGGCTTTTCCCGGCAAGGTCATGGGTGGAGGAGGACAGGAGAAAAATATTTTCTTTCCCCGGTGGAAAGAAGGCTTGCATAATCTTTGCCGTCAACCATATTCAGTACAATATCTATGGAAGGGTTTAAAGAAGTAAATTCCCGCAGAATATCCCCCAGAAGGTATGTGGCAACAGATTCCGTTACACCGATTTTTATTTGTCCGCTTCCTTTGTAAAGGCCGGAAACCTCCTGAGACAGGGAGGTTATTTTTTTGGCGTAGGGAAGCAGTTTTTCTCCTTCCGCAGTTAAGAAGATGCCCTTTCCGATTCTCTCAAACAGTTTTACCCCAAGCTGGGATTCTAACTGTTTCATTTGTGCCGTCACATTAGACTGGGCACAGCCTAATGCCTTTGCGGCTTTCGTAAAATTCTTATATTCCGCCGCCATTAAAAATGTTTCTAAATGTCTGATATCCATTTCCGTTTCCTCCCCGGGGCAAAAATTTGATGTCTGCTGTGCATATTATCAAAATATATGATTGATTATATAAAATCAATCAAAAAATCATATGGAAAATAATATCATGGACAAGGGAAAAATACAAGTTTTTCTCCTTTTTTCTACAAAATTATTTACAGCAAAAAAAGATTTTTGTATACTTATTTTTGCATTTTAAAAAGAAAAGGGGATTAAGAAATGAATGGCTTAACAGAAATCAGATGGCATGGAAGAGGGGGCCAGGGGGCAAAGACGGCGGCGCTTCTCTTAGCGGATGTGGCATTTAGTATAGGAAAGTATGTGCAGGGATTTCCGGAGTACGGCCCGGAGCGTATGGGCGCCCCTGTTACGGCATATGACAGAATCAGCGACAAAAATATTCGGGTACATTCCAATATTTACGACCCGGATTTTGTGGTGGTGGTAGATGACACATTGTTAAAAGACGTGGATGTTACCAGCGGATTGAAAAAAGACGGAGCCATCCTTATTAATACGGAAAAGGACAAAGAGGAAATCATTCCCTTGTTAAACGGATACGAGGGGGAAGTTCATGTGATAAATGCAAGGAAGGTCTGCAAGGAAACTTTAGGGAAATATTTTCCCAACACTCCCATGCTGGCAGCAATTGTAAAGATTTCAAAAGTGATACAAGAGGATGTATTTTTAAAGGAGATGGAAACATCTTTAAAGCATAAGTTTGCCAAAAAGCCGGAAGTTCTGGAAGGCAATATGAAGGCATTAAAATTAGCGTTACAGGAGGTATGCTGATGGCATTACAGGCAAAAGATATCAACGAACATACAAAATGGCAGGATGTAACGGAAGGGCTGCAGATTTATGAACCTGCCACTTCCAAAAGATTTATGACAGGGGAGTGGAGGACTTCTACCCCGGTAATTGACGAGAAATCATGTCGTCAGTGTCTTTTATGCGTACCATACTGCCCCGACAGTTGTATTCCGGTAAAAAAAGGAAAACGTCTGGCAATAGACCTTGACCACTGCAAAGGATGCGGAATCTGTGTGAAAGCCTGTCCTTTCGGTGTTATTACTATGAAGGAGGGCAGGTAAAATGGCAATAAAAGAGAGAATGTCAGGAAATGAGGCGGTGGCTTTTGCCATGAAACAGGTAAACCCGGATGTTATGCCTGCATTTCCCATTACACCATCCACAGAGTTACCCCAGTTTGTATCCAGCTATATTGCAAACGGAGAAATGGATACGGAATTTATTCCCGTGGAAAGCGAGCACAGCGCCATGAGTGCGGCAATCGGCGCGGAGGCGGCAGGGGCAAGAACCATGACGGCAACTTCCTCCGCAGGTATGGCGTACATGTGGGAGATGTTATATGTGGCAGCTTCCAACCGGCTGCCTATTGTTATGGCGCTTGTAAACCGGGCACTATCCGGCCCCTTAAACATTAACTGTGAACATTCCGACAGTATGGGGGCAAGGGATTCCGGCTGGATTCAGATTTATGCGGAAGATAACCAGGAGGCATATGATAATTTTATCCAGGCATACCGTATTGCCGAGCATAAAGATGTTATGCTTCCCGTTATGATTTGCCAGGACGGTTTTATTATCAGCCACGGCGTCCAGAATATTGAACTGTTAGAAGACGAAAAAGTAAAAAATTTTGTGGGGGAATATAACCCCAGGCATTATCTTTTAAATGCAGATGAAACATTGGCAGTGGGGCCTTATGCTGTAAGCTGTTACGGCATGGAGGCAAAACGGGCGCAGGCTCAGGGCATGATTAATGCAAAACAGGTGATTCTTGACGTGGCGGCAGAGTACGAGCAGGTTTCCGGGAGAAAATACGGGCTGTTTGAGGAATACTGTTTAGAGGATGCAGAGTATGCCATTGTGGCAATCGGTTCAGTGTGCGGAACCATAAAAGACGCCATAGACAATCTGCGCGCTCAGGGAATAAAAGCGGGCTTATTAAAGGTACGGGTATTCCGTCCTTTCCCGGGAAGGGAGATGGCACAGGCATTAAGAAGCTGTAAATCCATTGCCATTATGGACAGAAGCGAAAGTTTCAGCTCTCAGGGAGGCCCCCTTGCAGCGGAATTGTCGGCGGCTTTGTTCCAGGCAAAAAGCCAGGCAGAGGTAATTAAAATTGTGTACGGATTAAACGGACGTGATTTTACGGTGGAAGACGGAGAAAAATTGTTTGCCGACCTTAAGAATATAGTCCAAAACGGCAGTAAAGAAACAGAAGAGTACCGTTATATCGGTGTGAGAGAGTAGGAGGTATTATATGAGCCAGAAAGGATTTAAAGCAATACAGGAGCGGCCGGACCGTCTTGCACCGGGACATAGAATGTGTGCCGGCTGCGGCGGAACCATTGCAGTGCGAAACGTCCTAAAAGCGCTGCATCCCGGGGACAAGGCAGTGGTGGGCAATGCCACAGGATGTTTGGAGGTGTCTTCTTTTACTTATCCTTATACTTCCTATGAGGACAGTTATATTCACAATGCCTTTGAAAATGCGGGGGCAACTTTAAGCGGTGTGGAGACAGCCTATCTTGCATTAAAGAAAAAGGGCAAGGTGAAGGAAGAGTATAAATTTATTACATTTGGCGGCGACGGGGGTACATACGATATCGGATTCCAGTCTTTATCCGGTGCCATGGAGCGGGGACATGATATGGTGTATGTGTGCTATGACAACGGCGCATATATGAATACCGGTATTCAGCGTTCTTCTGCAACGCCTATGTATGCGGATACTACCACCACTCCCGTGGGGAAAAATTCTAACGGCAAGCCTCAGACGAGGAAGGATTTGGCGGCAATTATGGCAAGCCACAATATTCCCTATGTGGCACAGACTACATTTATCGGCAATATGATGGATCTTTATGATAAGTCGGAGAAAGCCATTTACACAAAGGGCCCTGCATTTTTAAATATTATGGCTCCCTGTCCCAGAGGATGGCGTTATGATGCTCCTGATATTATTGATATCTGCAAAATGGCGGTGGAAACATGTTACTGGCCTTTGTTTGAGGTGATTGACGGGAAATGGAAATTGTCTTATAAGCCCAAAAATAAGCTGCCTTTGGAAGAGTTTTTAAAACTCCAGGGCAGGTTTAAACATCTTTTTAAGCCGGAAAACCAGCATTTGATAGAAAGTTTCCAGCAGGAAGTGGACAGAAGATGGGAAGAGCTGATGGCAAGGTGTGAGTAAACAGTAATATATTGGTGTTGCAAGGAAAATGTTGGAAGATGGGACGATAACACTTTTTACCATTGGGAAGGCGATTACCAGATTCCCGACCTCAAACTTTCGGATACAACGGAATACAATATTGAAAGTATGGAAGAATGTTTGGTTTATGCCATATAAAAAGTCGATATTCTATTGACATTTGAGAACGGTATGCTATTATATTTTTAGGGTGAGTCCTACCTATAAGTGGAAGTTGTAAAAGCGATGGAATCGCCGATGGTGGTTTCACATTATGGCTATGTCGTAAGGCATAGCCATATTTATATTATTTTAGATATTCAAAAGTTGATGAGGTGCAAATGAAGCAGGAAAGATTAAATCTGTATTTGATTGATATGAAATACATACGAAATTTGCATAAGGCAGATGATAAAGTATCTTCGGTGTCGCCGCAGATAGGAAAACAACATCGTATTTATGTAGGAATTATAATTTTGTGTAATAACAGGAAATATCTCATTCCACTTTCCCATGCGGCTGCCAAACATACAAAAATGAAGCCACGAGCTGACTTTGATAAGATTTTTGATAAAAAAGGCAGATTGATAGGTGTTCTTAACTATAATCTTATGATTCCGGTTGAGGACGCACAAATACACAAAGTTAATTTAAAACCCGATCCAAAGGATTCAGCAAGCGAGTATCACTACAAGCAGTTGTGTATAGATGAATTGTCATGGTGCAGAAAAAATCAGGAAATAATTGTAAATAAGGCTAACTGTTTATATGATTTGTGTCGAAGTGAATCTGGGTATAAAGGAAAAGCAAGATGCCTTGATTTTGTAAAACTGGAACAAATATGCGATAAGTACAATTCCCGATTCCGATAGTGGTAAATTTGGCATTGAAAACAGGAGCGCATTTTGTTATACCATTCATCGTTAATCTACCTTATCGGCATTGCGAAAGCTTCGAGAACATCGCAGCTTTCACCCGGGTCTTCTTCGTCAATCCATTTCCAGGAGCTGACCTGTCCAAGGAAGCCATCGGCATCCCCAAGGCTGACCACTCCCAAATCCAGGCAGCCGTAATCATTTTCGCTGCCTTTAAACACCAGTTTGTGTGGGTCTTTACTGGAGTTCTTTACACTTCCGGCACGATTAGTAAAGGCATTTTCTGCCATTTGGCATAACCGTTTTAGCGCATCGCCAGTAACATTTTTTACTTGTAACTGTTCAGGCGCAAAAATGCTATTAAATATAATACTCACATGAGGATTTATGATTGTTGATTATATCTTCTAAAGTAATGCCGTCAAGATACTTTATGATAATATCATACAATCCTTCATAGATGGGAAGGGTAATGCAGTTCCCACAGTTTTCACATAAATTTGGCACATTATCCATACAGCTTACAGGAGTAAGGCTTCCTTCCGCGCTTTCAAGGATTTCCCTGGCAGTGATTTTTGAAGGATGCCTGGCAAGCTGATATCCTCCCATATGTCCCTTGTTGGCATTTAAAAGATTGTTCCTGTTTAAAAACGGGATAATCTGCTCTAAGTATTTTTTTGATATGTTTTGGCGTGCCGATATATCTTTCAGGGAAATAAATCCTTCATTGTAGTGTTGGGCTAAATCTATCATCATGCGAAGTGAATAACGGCCTCTGGTTGATATTTTCAAAATGTTTCCCCCCTTTTTCTTTTGTATTATATGTCATTTTTCTTTGTATGGCAAATCCGAAAAAAAGGTTGACAAGGAAGAAGGAAAGTATTAGTATGTCTATATAACCTATTGAAAAGGTAGGAATAAAAGGAGGGAATAGTTATGAGCAATTACAGATTCGAGACATTACAGTTACATGTGGGACAGGAGCAGGCAGACCCGGTTACAGATTCCAGGGCAGTACCAATTTACCAGACAACATCTTATGTATTTCACAATTCAGAACACGCCGCAGCGCGTTTTGGACTGGCAGACGCCGGCA
>CANRJF010000157.1 GCA_947630855.1 uncultured Lachnospiraceae bacterium | reverse complement strand
TCCACCTCTGACTAATCTCAAAGTAATTTCCATTTTGGAAATGACAAGGGTGGAATTTAGTTTGGAAAATAAGTTTTTTTATAAAACTTGATAAAACTTTAAAAAATATGTTGACTTTTGTATATCATTCATTGTATAATAGCAAAGCAGGTTGAGGGACACACGCCTTAGCTTGTCCATATGGGATCTTAGCTCAGCTGGGAGAGCATCTGCCTTACAAGCAGAGGGTCATAGGTTCGAGCCCTATAGGTCCCATATTATATGGCGGAATAGCTCAGCTGGCTAGAGCACACGGTTCATACCCGTGGTGTCGAGAGTTCAAGTCTCCCTTCCGCTATTGAATCATATCTGGGAATCCTGAAATATGGGTTCTCTTTTTTTGTACAGAAAAAAATCCTTGCATTTCAAAAAAAGTTGTGATATATTGTTACACGATAAAGGCAGAGAAGGAGACTCCTGTTTTCAGACACCGACAGGAATACAGCGTCACCGACTGAGAGCGCTGTTTGGAAGAGAAGGCAGTGGGAACACTCTGGAGCTGACTGATTGAACAAAGAAACGTATCTGTGAAGGTACGAACAGATATGACGTTTCAAAGTAGGTCAGTACGTTATGCGCGTTAAGCATTTAGAGAGGGAAAATATTTTTATATATTTTTCAATGCGGGTGGTACCGCGGATTATGAAGATTCGCCCCGGAACAGGTTTTGTTCCGGGGTTTTTATTTTACAGGAAAATCCTTCGGATTTCCTGCAAAATAAAAAGCCCTCCGGGCAGGATGCACACAGATGCGTAAGGAAGATGCCGCTGACGCGGCCGCATCTGGCGCGCAAACCGTGCAAGCCCTTTAAAATTAAGGGGTTAGAGAGCTGATGCGGGCTTGCCCGCTTTGTTTTACATTCAAATCCGTCCCGAAATCTATTTTTAGAAAGGGAGTATAAAAATGGCAAACATTTACAGAGACGTAACATTAAACAAAGTAACAGAAGCAGACATTCAAAAAGAAATCCGCATAGCAGGATGGGTAGAAAATATCCGTGACCATGGAGGCGTATCTTTCATTGATTTAAGGGACATGTACGCCGTTATGCAGGTGGTCATCCGGGACGGGGAACTGTTAAAAGGCATTCGGAAAGAGCAGGCATTATCCGTCCGGGGACTGGTGGAAAAAAGAGACGAAGAGACTTATAACCCTAAGATTCCCACAGGTACTATCGAGCTGGAGGCTCATGAAATCAACATTTTAGGAGAAGTTTATACCACCCTTCCCTTTGAAATCCAGACAAGCAAAGAAGTCAGGGAAGACGTGCGTTTAAAATACCGTTATCTGGATTTAAGAAATCAGAAAGTAAAAGACAATATTATATTCCGTTCCCGGGTTATCGCTTACCTTCGGGAAAAAATGACAGAGCTGGGATTTTTGGAAATCCAGACCCCCATTCTCTGTGCTTCTTCCCCGGAGGGCGCCAGAGATTACATTGTGCCTTCCAGGAAATTCAAGGGCAAATTTTACGCCCTGCCCCAGGCGCCCCAGCAGTATAAACAGCTTTTAATGGTTTCCGGGTTTGACAAATATTTCCAGATAGCTCCCTGTTTCAGGGATGAGGATGCCAGGGCAGACCGTTCCCCCGGGGAATTTTACCAGTTGGACTTTGAGATGAGTTTTGCAACCCAGGAAGATGTATTTTCGGTGGGTGAAGAAGTGCTTACCGATACATTTAACAAATTCGCGCCGGAGGGGGCAGTGGTAACACAGGCGCCTTACCCAATTTACAGCTATAAACAGGCAATGTTGGAGTTTGGCACAGACAAGCCGGATTTAAGAAATCCCTTGCGGATTATGGATTTAACAGAATTTTTCCAAAAGTGTACCTTTAAGCCATTTATCGGAAAAACCGTCCGTGCCATTAAAGTCCATGCCGACATGTCAAAAAGTTTCCATGACAGATTGTTAAAATTCGCTACGGGACTGGGCATGGGAGGACTTGGCTACTTAGAGGTTTTGGAGGATAAAACCTACAAAGGGCCTATTGATAAATTTATCCCGGAGGACTTAAAAAAAGAGTTTTGGGAAGAAGCAGGGCTTTCCGTGGGAGATACCATATTCTTTATGGCAGATAAAGAGGAGCGGGCGGCATATTATGCAGGAATGATTCGCACGGAATTAGGGGAAAAACTTGATTTGCTGGAAAAAAATGCATTCCGGTTCTGCTATATCAACGATTTTCCTATGTTTGAAAAAGATGCAGTGACAAAAGAGATTGGCTTTACCCACAATCCATTTTCCATGCCCCAGGGAGGGTTAGAGGCATTAAACACAAAAGACCCTCTGGAAGTTTTGGCATACCAGTATGATATTGTGTGCAACGGTGTAGAATTAAGTTCAGGGGCAGTGAGAAACCATGATATGCAGATTATGGAAAAAGCCTTTGAGATTGCAGGTTACAACAAGGAAGTTTTAAAAAATAAATTCGGCGCTTTGTACAACGCTTTTCAGTTCGGGGCTCCTCCCCACGCAGGAATGGCTCCCGGCATAGACCGTATGATTATGCTGTTATTGGGGGAGGAAAATATCAGGGAAGTCATCGCCTACCCTATGAACGGAAACGCAGAAGATTTAATGTGCGGAGCTCCGGGGCAGGTGAGCGAGCAGCAGCTTCGGGAAGTGCATATCAAAGTCCGGGATTAGGAGGAAATATAGCATATGGCAAATAAGATAAATGACGAAACCATTGAATATGTGGGGATTCTTGCAAAATTGGAATTGACGGAAGAAGAAAAAGAGCAGGCAAAAAAGGATATGGAAGAGATGCTTTCCTACATTGACATGTTAAATGAACTTGACGTGTCAGGAGTGGAGCCCATGTCCCATGTTTTTCCCGTAAATAATGTATTCCGCGAGGATATCCCCTCAGAAATTGACGGAAGGGAAGATACTTTAAAAAACGCTCCCAGTGAGAAAAACGGCGGATTTGAAGTGCCGAAAACCATTGGATAGGAGGTTCACATGAGTTTAATGAGTTTAACAGCCGTAGAACTTGGCAGAAAAATAAAGGCAAAAGAAGTTTCCGTACAAGAGGCTGCACAGGCTGCCATGGACGCCATTATGGCAAAAGAAGAAAGTGTAAACAGCTTTGTTACGGTATTGGATGAACAGGAGGTTTTAAACCGTGCAGGGCAGGTACAGAAAATGATTGAGGAGGGTACTTTAAACGGGCCTCTGGCGGGAGTCCCCGTGGCAGTGAAAGATAATATGTGCACCAAGGGGATTCCCACCACATGTTCCTCTAAAATTCTCTCCGGTTTTATCCCCACATACACATCGGAGGCAGTAAAAAATTTGGAGTCGGCAGGGGCAGTGATTGTGGGGAAAACCAATATGGACGAATTTGCCATGGGAAGTACCACGGAGACATCGGCATATGGCGTAACAAAAAATCCCTGGAATTTAGAACATGTGCCGGGAGGTTCCTCCGGGGGTTCCTGCGCCGCAGTTGCAGCGGAAGAGTGTTCCTATGCCTTAGGCTCTGACACAGGCGGTTCCATCCGCCAGCCCTGTTCTTTCTGCGGCGTCACGGGAATCAAGCCCACTTACGGTACGGTGTCCCGCTATGGGCTGATTGCCTACGGTTCTTCCTTAGATCAAATCGGGCCGGTGGCAAAAGATGTGACGGACTGTGCCGCCATATTGGAAGCGATTTCCTCCTATGATAAAAAAGATTCCACCTCCATGAAACGGGAGGATTTGGATTTTACTTCCGCGTTAAAAGATGACGTGAAAGGAATGAAAATCGGCATTCCCAAAGACTATTTCGGGAAAGGTTTGGATAAACAGGTGGAAAATGCCGTAAGTGCCGCCGCCAAGGTTCTGGAAGATAAAGGGGCATTTATAGAGGAATTTGACTTAGGGCTTGTAGAGTATGCGATTCCTGCCTACTATGTTATCGCCTGTGCAGAGGCAAGCTCCAATTTGGCAAGGTTTGACGGGGTAAAATACGGCTACCGCACAAAAGACTATGAAGGGCTTCACAACATGTACAAAAAAAGCCGTTCCGAAGGATTTGGCACGGAGGTAAAACGCCGGATTATGTTAGGCTCCTTTGTCCTTAGTTCCGGTTACTATGATGCCTATTATCTAAGGGCATTAAGGACAAAAGCACTGATAAAGAAAGAGTTTGATAAGGCTTTTTCCAAATACGACGTTATCCTTGGGCCCGCGTCGCCGTCCACGGCGCCGAAACTTGGCAGCAGCTTAAGCGACCCTGTGAAAATGTATTTAGGGGATATTTACACCGTCTCCGTAAACCTGGCAGGCCTGCCGGGCATCTGTCTGCCCTGCGGTATGGATGATAAAGGCCTTCCCATCGGTCTTCAGTTAATAGGAGATTGTTTTAAAGAGAAAAATATCATCCGTATGGCCTATGCATATGAATGTACAAAAACTTATCAGCACAGTCCGTTATCAGATAGATTATAAGGAGTCAATCATATGAGTAAAGAATACGAAACAGTCATCGGTTTGGAAGTCCACGTGGAACTTGCCACCAAAACAAAAATTTTCTGTTCCTGTTCCACCGAATTTGGAGGCGCGCCAAATTCCCATACCTGCCCGGTTTGTACCGGTATGCCCGGCGCACTTCCTGTTTTAAACAGGAAGGTGGTGGAGTATGCCATGGCAGTAGGGCTTGCCACAAACTGCGAGATAACAAGAAACTGTAAATTTGACCGGAAAAATTATTTTTATCCCGATAATCCGCAGAATTATCAGATTTCCCAGTTGTATCTTCCTATCTGTCGAAACGGGGGAATTGAGATTGAGCTGGAGGACGGCGGGAAAAAGACCATCGGCATCCACGAAATCCACATGGAAGAAGATGCGGGGAAATTAGTGCATGATGAAGCAGAGGATGTGTCCATTGTAGACTTTAACCGTTCCGGCGTGCCGTTAATTGAGATAGTATCAGAACCGGATATGCGCTCTGCACAGGAGGTAATTGCCTATCTGGATAAATTAAGGCTTATTATCCAGTATCTTGGGGCTTCCGACTGCAAACTCCAGGAGGGTTCTATGCGTGCGGACGTAAATCTGTCTGTCAGAAAAGAAGGAGAGGCGGAGTTTGGCACAAGGACGGAAATGAAAAATTTAAATTCTTTCCGTGCCATTGCAAGGGCAATTGAAAACGAGAAAAACCGGCAGATTGATTTAATAGAATCCGGTGAAAAAGTGGTTCAGGAAACAAGACGGTGGGATGATAATAAAGAGTATTCCTATGCCATGCGCTCTAAGGAGGATGCGAAAGATTACCGGTATTTCCCGGACCCGGATTTAGTGCCTGTATTTATCAGCGATGAGTGGATAAAAGAGGTAAAGGCAAGGCAGCCGGAGCTTCCCACGGAGAAACTGGCACGCTACCAAAGGGAATACGGCCTGCCGGAGTATGACGCCAAAATCCTTACCGGAGAAAAGAAATTTGCAGATATTTTTGAGGCTGCCACTGAGATTTGCGGCAAGCCCAAAAAAGTTTCCAATTGGCTTATGGTGGAAACCATACGCCTGTTAAAAGAGCATGATATGGACCCGGCGGATATTCGTTTTTCCCCGGTTCACCTGGCAAAGCTTGTGGATTTGGCAGAAGGGGGAACCGTTAACAGCACCGTGGCAAAAGAAGTGTTTGAGGCAGTATTTACAGATGATATTGACCCGGAACAATATGTAAAGGAAAAAGGCTTGCAGACAGTAAATGACGAAGGTGCGCTGCGAAGCGTCATAGAGGAAGTTGTAAAAAATAATCCCAAGTCTGTGGAGGATTACAAAAACGGAAAGGATAAAGCCATTGGATTCCTTGTGGGACAGACGATGAAAGCCATGAAAGGCAAGGCAAATCCGGGAATGGTAAATGGCATTTTAAAAGAGATTTTATCCAGATAGTTGACACTTTTTCCCGATACATTTATAATGATTTTAGAAAATTGATTATATCTGGTGAGCATATATTGACAGGCAAAAAGAGGGCGTCCGCCGGAAACCGGAATGTCCTCTTTTTATCGGTTCACCCAAAATAAGGAGGAAGCTATGGATTACACGACCCAGATGGACGCGGCAAGAAAAGGCATACATACGGCAGAAATGAAGGAAGTTGCACAATATGAACAGATGGACATTGACACACTGTGTTCCTTGGTGGCACAAGGGAAAGTTATCATTCCAAGGAATAAAAACCACAAGGGAATCAAGGCAAAGGGAATCGGCTCCATGTTACGGACAAAGATAAATGTGAATTTAGGTGTGTCCAGGGACTGTAAAGATTTGGATGTGGAAATGGAAAAAGTGCGCTCCGCAGTGGATATGGGGGCAGAGGCAATTATGGATTTAAGTTCCTACGGGGATACGCAGAAATTCAGGAGAAAATTGTGCAGTGAGTGTCCGGCGGTTATCGGCACAGTGCCCATTTATGATGCGGTGGTGTATTATCATAAAGCATTAAAGGAAATTACCTCAAAAGAATGGTTAGACATTGTAAAAATGCACGCAGAGGACGGGGTGGATTTTATGACCATCCACTGCGGGATTAACAAGGCAACGGCAGGGAAATTTAAACAGAATAAGCGTCTTACCAATATTGTTTCCAGAGGCGGCTCCATTATATTTGCATGGATGGAAATGACCGGGGAGGAAAATCCCTTCTATGAGCATTTTGATGAAATCCTGGATATCTGCCAGCAGTATGACGTGACTTTAAGCCTTGGGGATGCCTGCCGTCCGGGATGTTTAAAAGACGCTACGGACGCTTCCCAGATTGAGGAACTTATCACATTAGGGGAACTGACAAAGCGGGCATGGGAGAAAAATGTCCAGATTATGATTGAAGGGCCGGGACATATGCCCTTAGACCAGATTGCAGCCAATATGAAAATCCAGGAGACAATCTGCCACGGCGCTCCCTTTTATGTGTTAGGGCCTATTGTTACGGACATTGCCCCGGGCTACGACCATATTACATCCGCCATTGGGGGGGCTGTTGCGGCAATGAGCGGCGCCTCATTTCTCTGTTACGTTACGCCGGCGGAACATCTTCGCCTGCCAAACGTGGAGGATGTGAAAGAGGGAATTATTGCAGCCCGGATTGCAGCCCATGCGGCGGATATTGCCAAAGGGGTAAAAGGGGCAAAAGACTGGGATGAAAAAATGAGCACGGCAAGGAAGAAATTAGACTGGGAAGAAATGTTTTCTCTTGCCATAGACCCGGAAAAAGCAAGGCGTTACCGGGCGGAGGCTGCGCCGGAAAAAGAAGATACATGCAGTATGTGCGGCAACTTCTGTGCCGTAAAGAATATGAACCGCATTTTAGACGGGGAAATTGTCAGCATTTATGACGAATAATTTTTACCCCGGCGGATGGAAAAGCAGGAATCATGAAAATATTAGTGTATAAATGGAAAGCATATAACTATGCGGATGTGTGTGAGGCATTTGACCGCCTGGGATATGAACATGTGTCCATAGAGTATGAGTTATCCTCCTATGATGAGGACGAATCCTTTGAGGAAATGCTTAGAGGGGCAATTTTGGCGGAACAATGCGACTGTGTGTTTACCATTAATTATTTTGCAGCCATATCAAGGGTGTGCAGCCCCCTTCAAATGCCCTATCTTGTATGGACTTGTGACAATCCTTTGATTAGCATGTACCACAAGGCAGTCTTTTTGCCCTGCAACTATTTCTTTACCTTTGATAAGACAAATTATCTGGAATTTAGGGACATGGGAGTGGAGCATATCTGGCATCTGCCCTTAGCCGTGAATACAAGGCGTCTGGATTACGTCCTGGAAAACTGCGATGACAGATATCTGTATGCCAATGACATTGCCTTTGTGGGGAGCCTTTACGAGCGCAATTCCTATGACAAG
>CANRJF010000156.1 GCA_947630855.1 uncultured Lachnospiraceae bacterium | reverse complement strand
AATTTTTGTTTTGTTATAATAATGAGGAATATTGGATTAGTCAAAATAATTCTAAGAGATATTTAACTAGAGTAAGAGGAAGTGTAACACAAGAATTCCAAACAACAGAAGAGCTATTTGAAAATGGACGAGTTGAAGGAAAATCACTTTTAGAAATCTGGGATGATGTAAAAAAGTATTTTTAAGAATACAGCCGGAGTTGGCTTCGGTTTTATTTAGAAGCAAACATAAAAATCTGTCAGGGGGCGGGTAAGGGGGCAGTCGGCGCCGCGGGACTGCTTGCTGCTGCAATGGGGCAGTCGAAAGGAGGCGGGAGTAAGGAAGGGGTTGAGTTTGAAAAGACAGAAGATGCTTCCGTGGAGGATTTAATTAACAAGATTCCGAGGAAATATAAAAAGATTTTCAAATGTGATCAGTTTAGAGATCAATTGCATGATTTGTTGGAGAAGTCTAACATTAAACATGAAATAGTAAAAGTAAAATTAGTCCCAATATTTATTCTGATAAAGCAGGACAAGTAATAGGGGACAATGGTATCACTATGGGGTTAAAGTAGGTGATACTATATATGATAACATGACTCCGGAAGGTATGAATTTTGATGCGTGGTTAGAAGATCTTGGTGTAACAGAACAGCCGGGTATGTCTTGGTATATAGAGTTGCCAAATTAATATATGAATGAGTCGGTTTAATATGGAGGTAAGAATGAATATTAAAGAATATCTTAGTGCGGTACAAAATAGACCGCGTATGTATCTTGAAGAAGAAAGATTAGATTACCTGTATCATTTGATTCTTGGATATGTGGGAAGTAACCTAGCAAATGAAAAAAATTATAAAGAAGATTTAAAATTTGTTTCATATTTTTCTAGATGGCTGTTAGCGTGGGTGAGAAGTCATATGAACCAGAATTACGAGCCAAAAACTATGATATGGTATCATGCAATAAAAGATGTAACAAGCAGTGAAAATGAGGCAATTGAATTATTTTTCAAATTGTGTGACGAATTTTTTCAGTTGGATGAAGAGACATTGAAAAAGATAATTGATGAGGCAGATGTATGAAACCATTGCTTTGGAGAGTGTTGATTTTTTTCAAATGAAAATGCGTATCGAGATGTGGACATGACTAATCATGGAAATCCTACAATACATCCGGAATGGCCACATGAACATATATGGAAATATGGAGAAGACGGAAAACCTATAAAACGATAAAAAGAGGAGAAAAGATATGAGATATGAGGGGTCAGAGTGTACGAGGAAAGATACTAGAAATGTTAAAAGCGAGGAATTTAAAGAAATGTTGGAAGATGTTTTAACTGGAAAAATAGGCGAAAAGGCGTTTTATAATAATATAAAAAAATGTTTGAAGAGTTTCTTGAAACATGTGAATTTAGGAAATTAGAATTGTTAAAATTGTATCCGTTTATATCGGAGTTACAAGATGAAGATTTATATAATGGACATATTAAGTGGGGACAGGCCTGTACACATTCTGATAAAATATATAAAAGGTGAGTGTATGATTATTTTATGATGGAAAAATACAAATTCCAACAGGTTTAATAAATGAACCATAATGTTAAGAAAGCGATAAAAAGTAATGTAAACCTTCCAAAGGAATTGCAACCCAGATGTTCTTGGTGTATATGTGAAAAAGAAGATTTATGCAGACAAATAGAAATACCTATTAAAAGAATAATATCTCAAATAGAAGGTAAAGAACTAAAATTGCTCGAATTGTGTAAAAAATATGATTTAGAAAAAGGCTTATGTATAGTAATTCATGCGGAAGCAATGAATTTACCGGAAGTTACGCTTCCTTCTTGTATAGTAGAATATTTTGGAAAATTGAAAATGGATATAGGCTTTGATATTTATGTATATTAAAATCCAGGATAAATTGGTGTCTGGTTTCGTTAGCAATTCAGGGAAGACAATGGCGGCATTAGGGGGAGCAGCTTTAGAAATCCAAGGGATAGCGGGGAAGATGGTGGCCGGGGAAATGGCCTTGTCAGGGCTTCTGGCTATGGCAGTGAATGCAAGTAATAAAATTCGATATTAGGGATGTGATAAAATGGAAAGATGGAAAGAAATATTTGTTGGGAAAATTCCTAATGGAGTTTATCAAGTGCAAATGATTAATGGTGAAAAACAGGGATTGATCGTCGAATTGTCAAATGATGATATATGCATACTAATTAAATTTGGTTTAGCGCAAGCAGTACAGATGTTAGATGAAGGAATTGTACAATGTAACTTATATTCAGAAATAGAATTAGCAAAATATAGAGAAGATAGTTTTAAAAACGTTATTTATGAAGTGCAAAATGGTAGTTTTGGAAAACAAATCAATGACATTTCAGGCGGATATGGTGAAATATTAGGTTTAAGACATTATATTATAATTACACAAAATTATAATATTGATATTGTTACGGAATGGGAACCATCAATAGAATTTAACTCAAAATAAAAGAAGCGGTGGAAAATAGATAGCAGACGGAGGAGACAAAAAAGAATATCTGGTAAGAGGGGCTGCCGGATTGCGGGAATGGGGTTGTATGGGGATATAGCCTTATTGCAATTGCTTTTAAGCATAGGAGGGTCAGGCGGAGGAGCAGGGGAAGCGGCAGGCGAAGAAGGGGTACATATTGAGGGTGGCTCAGAACCTGGAACATTAAGTAATGTAGATGCAAGAAAATGGTATATAGAGCAAGAAGCTAAAATCCCCGATTTGATTGACGATAGTTTACCGTTAGAACAACAAGCAAGACAAGCATTTGATTTGAGAAATCAGTATAGAACACAAGCCAGAGAATTAATGTCAGATCGTCAACTTGCAGAGTTTTTGTATGCTACTGATCCTAATCTAACATGGGAACAAATAATTCAAAAACAAATTGACAAGGGATTATCAGGAGACGATATTTACAAAGCAATAATAGAAAGTTCACAGCGTTCTAGAATAAGTGTAAATCAATCATTAGGCTTAGAATAGGAGATGCAAATGAGTATACAAGTAGTAAAACATATTAATAAAGAGCAGAATAATAGAACGGAGTATCTATTTGTGAATTTTGATTATTTTGACGGAAATGATCTTGTTGCAAAGCTTTTTGGTCAAGAATATCAAATGCTATCGGATGAAAAGATAGATGGAATGTATTACAGTATCATAAAGTTGCATAAGGATTCTACCGAATATGACTTGATTTGGCATGAAGATGTCGGGAATTATATATTTAGTTTACAACAAGATGAAACATCAATAAATGAATTAGAGCAAAGACTTGAAGTGATAGTTAGTAAATTAAATGAAATGATAAAGGCTTAGCTGACATGTAATAATTTTGCAACATCTCCCTTGACGATCCCAAACACCCATGGTACAATGGCACTCACCAGGGAGTATAAGGGGGAAATATTTCTTCAGAATATCAGAGAAAAAACACTGTATTGGCGGCATTTCTTAGACCTAAAAGGTCGATGAATACCGCCGATTTTCCGTTACTTTAAATCTGCCAGTTGCAACAGTAGGGAAAAACAGCACTGCATAGAGAAGTATTTTTAGTGGAACAGTAGATGATGAACAAAGATTAGTGGATATTTTTGCAGGTACTGGAGAGTGGATAGGTACAAATAAGGAACGTGTTAATTTTGGTGAAGTAATAGGACAGTATGTAAATCCAGCAACAAACGAAGTAGTTGATACAAAAGTTGGAATAATTCATTATTCAAAAACAGGAACACATATTGTTCCTGCTCAACCAATACAGTAGAATGAGGTGAGAATATGTTTTTTTCGGATAACGAGAGACAAATCATGGAAAATTTATTTTTGTCAATCAACAACAATCCAAGTCAAATATATAGTTTAGCATATTCAAATGGAGATGTTATTGAAGTACAGGTAGATACATGTTATGAGACAGATAATGGATTAGAGGAGGATGACCATAATTAGTGTCTGCTGATTAATATTAAAGTCCTTGATTTTACTGACTTTTTGCTGGATTCATGATAAAATGTATGCAAGGTTTTTGGCAATCGTGAAGTGTTTTTCTTGCAGTTTTTGAGCAAAATTATAACAATGAGGATGAAAATTATGTATAAACCAGTTGATAAATCGCAGGGTACTTTCTTTGATTTCAACCAGCCGATGGGACTCCATATGAATCCTAATAACCGCTGGATAAAAATGGCTGAGCTGATTCCATGGGACGAGTTTGAAACAAAATATGCAGAACTCTTTCCGAGCAGTGTCGGAAATGTTGCAAAACCAGTACAGATGGCGTTGGGCGCATTGATTATCCAGACAAAATTTCAATTTTCTGACAGGGAACTTGTGGATCAGATTACAGAAAATCCGTATCTCCAATTTTTCATTGGGCTGCCGGGTTATCAAGAAGAGAAACCCTTTGATGCCAGCACACTGGTAGATTTCCGTAAGCGAATTTCCGCAGAAATGTTGATGGAAGCAAATGAGTATCTTTTAGGACAGCATGAGGATGACGATAATCCGCCTTCTGACAGTGGCGGAACAAGCGCTGAAGAAAACGATGCCACGCCTAAAAATGAGGGAACGCTTATATTGGATGCAACATGCGCTCCGGTCAACATAAGATATCCGCAAGATGTTTCCCTTTTAAATGAAGCAAGGGAAAAACTGGAGGCAATGTTATGGCGTTTCCATAAAGCATACAGCCTGCCTTTACCAAGAAGATATAAAAAGTGTGCGAGAAAAGATTACCTGGCGTTTGCAAAGAGCAAAAAACATACTGCAAAAAAAATCAGAAAAGCAATACGAAAACAGCTTGGTTATGTTGCGAGAGATATCCGTTACATTAATGAATTTATGGAACAGGGATATGCATTAAATAATAAAGAAATATCCCTGTATCTGACCATTCTGGAATTGTATGGCCAACAGAAATACATGTACGAAAATAAAGTGCATTCTGTTGATAATCGGATTGTCAGCATTACACAGCCCTGGATACGTCCGATTGTCAGAGGGAAGGCAAAAACGCCAACAGAATTTGGCGCAAAACTTGACTTGAGCATAGACAGTAAAGGATATGGGCGTATAGAGAAAATATCTTTTGATGCATACAATGAAAGCGCTTGTTTACAGGAAGCAGCAGAGAGATATAAAAAGAGGACAGGACATTATCCGGAACGCATTCTGGCGGATAAAATATACCGAACCCAGAAGAACAGGAAATACTGTAAAAAAAATGGCATCCGGCTGTCTGGTCCGAGACTGGGCAGACCATGTGAAGATGAAAAAATGAGACAAAAAGAAAAGCGGATTGAGTATCAAGATAATACAGACAGGATAGAAGTAGAGCGGTCTTTTAGTTTGAGCAAACGTTGTTATGGGATGGGATTGATTGTAACAAAACTACAAGAGACACAACTAACATCCATTGCATTATCTGTATTCGTGACGAATCTTTTTAAGATATCGAAGCGAATACTTTATGCGATTTTTTATCTGTGCTATTTGGGGGACATATATCAAGACGCCGATGCTCAATTCTCTTGTTAATCAGCAGACACTAATTATGAAGAGTATCATGCTTGTGCAATGAGAATAGTAAAAATAGTTGTAGATAAAAGTAAGAATTTTAAAAAAGGAAATTTAATAGAAATTAATTATCATACTTATCCTCAACAGATAAAAGATTCAAACGGCAATCTATTATAAATGAAGATTCAAACAAATTCAGCCGTGCTGTGTACAGGTGCGATTATTGCAGGAGTGGTCATAGGGGCAGTGGCTGTTTCTGTCGGGCTGGGGGTAGCGGCAATTGCACTTTTAGCAGGCGGGTGCATGCTGGGATGCGTGGCTAAAGAAGTATGCAGCTTGTCGTAAAGCAGCGAACTAACAAATGCTGCATACATTAAAATACAAGAGAATATGCATCCACCGTGGCAGACGATAAGGAAACCGGATATGATAGAAGCTAGCCGGAAATCCAGTTGGAACTAGATTGGAAAATAAATTTGATTTTTATTCAGAGGAGCCAGCATTTATTCTTGTTAAACAAAATGTAGATAGTGTTGCGGAGAACTATTTTTGTTTTTTTAGGATAAGGATTTGGAACAGTAAGGGCAAATGTTTTTCGTGGAGTATTTATTCTGATGAGAGAGAATGTTTTAGCAATCTTATTGTACGAAGAGTAATTTGGGATTTAGAATTAATGCGAATATATGATTGGGGACAAATACATTATATTTGGTGTACAGATAGAAAAAATGAATATATAGAAAAAGAAATAGAAAAGATGATTCCGGTTTTAAACTTTGCCATAGATGAAGCGCAAGATACGATTTTTCCATGGTAATTCATTATTCCAACTTCCCTTTTCCAACGTGGGAAAAAGTGTAAAGATAGATTAATATTTGAATCAGTAATTGAAGTTAGTTAAGCTTTGATATAAAAGGACTTTGAATATTTAAGGTCAAAATAATACATAGAAAGAAATGATGATAAATAATGATAAATGCGATATATTTAAAACAAAAGATTAATCAATATTTTAACGGTGAATTGTCGAAAAAAGAATTGGGTTTATGGTCAATGCGGGCTTACTATGCCTTGATGCAGGGTGAATACATTGAGCTTGACAAATTAGAGATATATCATTTTTTAAAAACGATTTCTACATTCCATATTGTACCCAATGATATAGCGGATGAATACCCCTGCACGGAAGAAGAAGTAAAAGATATTATGGAAGTCTTAGCCGGAAAAAAAGATTTATGTTTTTCATTTAATATTAGAATATATGAGGGTTTGTATAAAAAAGAACCTTACACGTCCAGGTGGGAAATATTCCAACAGCTAAGGAGAGAAATTGAAGAAGCAGATAGAGATAATATTTCATCATTAATGACACATAAATTGATAGCATATTCTAAACAGAGTGTAGATAAGGTGAATACATTGGTAGATTTATTGGAATGCCATATTAAAGGTATAATAGCTGAGAATATTGATTTGGAGGAGGAAATAGTAGATTTTAGGCAGAGTGCAGGCATTTATGTGGCAGGAATGACTGTAAATAGAGAAAATTTTATATCAAGTTTAAAGAAACTTTTTGATTGTATTCTGGGAATATCTTTTTTTAGAGTATCTATTGTATATAAAAAAGGCATATCACATTTGTCTTTAGTTCTTCTTTAGTTCTGGACATTCCATGTCTTTGGAAAATTCTAAGAGCATCTCTTTTAAAAGTGGGACTTTTGGGAAGAAAAAAGAGCAGGGGGACAAGGAAGGGTATATTAAGGGAAGTGGCAGGGGTGGTAAAGGATATGGGGAGTTCTTTCTGCTTTTCCTAAAGATGTAACAATTATGTCCGCCCCGGGAAAACGTACACTGGCTACAACGGAGGGAAAGAGGATGTATTTAGAACCCCAGAAGAATACTTAAAAGATGCAAGAAACTTTTTGGAGAAGAAACCGACTTCAACTATACAATTCTTGGTATCCAATGACTGTAAACTTTGATTCAAAACAAATAGGGAAAAAGTGGGGAAAACATAAAATAGATTATCCTAAAATGAAAAGTTATACGGAATATAAAAATTACGCAAATGAAATTTTTAGCAAGCCAGATCAAGTTATTTATGATGCAATCAATAAAGAATATCTGTATATTAAGGGAAATGATTTGCTCAGAATAGGGGCAGATGGAGAATTTATTAGTTTGTATCTAGGAGTGCAGAGTGGAAGAGTTATAGATGCAATTGAAAATGGGGGTATAGTATGGCCATAGTATTGTGCGAGCTGAGAAATCAGCGTAGCTGATTTCCTCTAGCGAGCGGAGGAAACTCTGCACGCTTTTGTAAGCTGATTGTATATAGCAGGAAAAAAAATCCTGTCGGGTAAGGTCTAGCCAACCGCTCGTACCGAGTCCTTGGAATCAAAGCGGTAACGTGAGATTTA
>CANRJF010000155.1 GCA_947630855.1 uncultured Lachnospiraceae bacterium | reverse complement strand
AAAATAGGCAAGCTGACAATCGAGGAAATTGCGGAATGTTCTGAACTCAGCGTGGCAGAGGTAGAACAGCTTGCAGGTTTTCAATAAAGAAGATGTCCGTTTTATCTTCAAGGATGGGACGGAAATCAAAGTGTAAATCCCCTGCGGCAGATACGCCGACAGGGGCTCTTTCCTGATTACAAACTGGACGCTGTTTATTTGCCTGCTATTCGTTTACCAATTTCAAATGCATTCTGTAAATCTTTCGGAAACTGCTCCTCATGACGTTGACGTTTAGCGTTTTCGTCAAACTGTCCCGTTTGGAATTTAGAATAATCATCAAATTGAAGTGTATCTGTAGCCAGATAATATTCCGTCATGCCGCCAAATTTTTTTAATAAATTGGTGTTGTTCTCAAAAACCGGCTTATACATTCCCGCATATTCATCATCAACATTCATAGTAAAGAAAAATGCAACATTTATTTGTCCACTATAAAGCTGCTTTCCATAATCATCATAGGTCATGGCAGGGAAGGACAGACGTTCCAGGAAACAACGCATCTGCCCTGTAACGTCGCCAAAGTAAATCGGACTTCCCAATAAAAGAGCCTCTGCATTATGCACCTTTTCAAGTACGGATGTTAAATCGTCTTTGATATAGCATTTACACGGAACAGCATCTTTGCGTTTGCATCCAAAACAACTAATACAGCCCCGGTATTTCAAATCATACAAATTAATAAATTCCGTTTCTGCTCCAACTGATTCTGCCCCTTTGAGTGCCTGCTGTAATAGTTGGGCTGTATTCCATTTTTTTCTGGGACTTCCATTTATCGCTATTACTTTCATTTCCTGTAGCTCCTTTAAGAATACTGATTTGCCAGGTTCATAAAAATTCCAATTTTTTCAGTTCGGGAAACTTAAAGTTTCAGGTGTATTGTTAAATAAAATACATTTATTCATTTTCTAGAAATATTGTTCTAAGAAATTAATAATAGGTTTCTCCGTCACATTCCTAGGGTATATTACATAAATCCCAAAACAATCATCCCATTGATAAATCAACCCAAATCCATCATTGCGAATTAAGTAACGAGTATCACCGATATCTTCTATCTCCCCGCCAATGCTATCTTTAATTCTTTTTAAAAGGATTAAAAAGGACTCAGGGTCTTCACAGTCAAATTCACCATTACTTGATATTGATATCCAGCGTTCGTCTCTGCTAATGTGCGTTATCTTATATTGATATTTCATAATACACCTCTGCCTCAACTTTAAGTTCTTCTGTTGCTTTCAAGTTCTCCATAAGCCTGAAAGCTGTCAGTCACCTTTAGATTTCTTTTGTAATAGTAGACCCGCAATAATACCAAATACGAAAGCAACCAAATGTGTAACAAAGCTTTCTAATCCAAGCAAAAGTGATATTACTGAAAAAACTATAATATATATAAGTTCTCCCTTTTTCAGGTTTTCATTACATACTGCGTCTTTTTTCCATTTCATAACGCACACAATACCAATCATACCAAATATACCGGCAGATGCACCCACAGATGTACTATCTGGGAAAATCAGGCATATAATAATTGCATTAGCAACCGCTATCACATTGTACAGTAAAAGGTAAGACAAACTACCTGTTTTTTTCTCAACAATCTTCCCCGCAAACAGTAAGGCGAAAACATTGAAAAGCATATGCAAAACACCAGCATGTAAATACATATGTAAAAATAGTCTCCACCACTCTCCATCACCAAATACTTTAGCATTAGACATTGAGCCTATGGTTCCAAGCTTACCCTCACAGCCTGCCAGAAAGTTTAGAATATATGCCAAATATTTGTTAGATGAAAGTTGATTTAATGCCGACTCACTTACTATTATTGAATTAATAATTAAAAAAACAACACATATCAGGGCAATGATTAAATTTACTTTTCCATATCTTTCAATAAGGCTTTGTTTTTTAGGTTTTTCCATTTGTACCTACGTCAACTTCCGATTTGATGAATTTATTATACTACAAAAAAATGAATAATTCTATCGACTTTTCCAGCCATTTCTGATTTGAACCCTCCCCCTACGAGGCAAAATCAAATAGTATATGGGTAAAACGGTAAAAATATAATGGGAAAATGATAAGGAGTTGCGCAGGCTTTTTTTGCTCAAGAAATATGTTGACAAATATTTTCATGTGTAATAAAATTATTACACATGAAACATTTTGATTTGAAAGGAGAACAAAAATGGGAAACATCGCGGTCATCATGCCTGTAATCGGCGCAATTGGTTTTATTATCATTGTTGCAGTCATACTGGTTATCAGGAGCAAGGAGAAAATGGAGAGCATAAAAAGCGTTGATGCAGCAGCGTTTAACAGTTTTGCAGAGGAAATGAAGCGTGAAAATGCTGAAATGAAAAAAGACCTGCAGACCGTAAAGGAAAAAGTAGAAGCCATTGACAAGATGATGAAAGATATTTGATTATGGAAAATTTTGTTGGAGATTTAAACCTGAAAAAATATGAAGATTACATCAATGTTTTTGATGCCCTTTCGCATCCGGTACGGATAAAGATCATCGGCATACTGGCAGAGGGGAGGCAGTATGTGAGTGAACTGGCCCGCCTTGTAAACATCAGCAGGCCCCTGCTCTATATGCACTTAAAGAAGCTGGAAACAGCCCGGCTTGTCACAAGCGCAATGGAAATATCGGAGAGCGGAAAAGCCATGAAGTATTATGCACTGGAAGATTTCGAATTGCAGATTACGAAGGAATTACTGAATGGGCTTTCGCAGAACATCATCATTGAAGCCCCGTCTAAGGACGGCGATTAGCTGTAACCGGGGAAAGGGAGGATTTTGATTAAATGAAAAAGGCAATAAAGAAAAAATGGCGCCATAAAAAACCTATGGCCTGCCTGATTATGCTTATTTGCCTGTTTGTCAGCGGGTGCGGGGACAGCAGTAAAGACCAGATTATTGTGGTATATGATTACGCAGACAGTACAGAAAAAGAATATGATGCCACAAATGAGGCTATGGATGGTCTGGTGAATAGCATTTCTGATTTCTTTCTGGACGGGGAATGTGGAACTGACGAAATCCCGGATGGGGCATTGGGCTATAAGAGGATAGAAGTGTTCCAGACAGACGGGAAGGCATCAGCAGGACAGCAGAAGGCGGAAGACAACAGGCTCATGCACATTGAGATATATCAGTATGATTATGAATTTTATTGTAAGGCGGGTTTTGCTTTTTCAGAACAAGAGTATACAGCAAAACTATCTGATGCTCTATCTGCACAGGTGGAAAGGCTGGAAACGGACGGGCCATAGAACAGGTATCCCTGTCTTTGAAGCATATAAAAATAGAAAGGCGGTTATAATCATGGAATTGGTTTTAGAGAATGTCACCAAAAAGTATAAAGATAAAACAGCAGTCTGCAATATTAGCACTGAGCTGGCAAGCGGCCAGCTTATTGGGCTTATTGGAAAAAATGGTGCTGGAAAGACAACACTGATGAAAATGCTGGCTACCATTATAAAGCCTACAAGCGGCCAGATTTTTTTTGATGGGGAAAACACTGTAAGGAATCCAAATAGTGTAAGAAACACAATAGGCTATCTGCCGCAGGAGGTTTCGGTATATCCTAATTTGACCGCTTATGAATACCTGAACTATGTTGCGGCCCTAAAAGGGATGAAGAAGAGGGAAGCCATACATCAGATAAGGCAGTTCCTTTTGGCATTTCATTTAGAAGATGTAAAAGATAAGAAATTAGACGGTTTTTCCGGCGGCATGAAACAAAGGATAGGGATTATCGGTGCATTGCTGAACAGCCCTAAAATTATCATTGCAGACGAACCGACAACAGGTTTAGACCCGGAAGAACGGATTACGGTACGCAATATGTTATCAGAGCTGGCAAAAGAACGTATCATGATACTGTCAACTCATATTGTTTCTGATATTGAGGCTGTTGCGTCAAGGATATTGATGCTTAAGGATGGTAGCTTGATTTTTGATAATACGCCCCACAAACTGATCGCCAAAGCAGAGGGGTGTGTTTGGGAATACACATCGGATTCGGTACAAAGCGGCGCAAGGGGCATCAGCAGTATGGTACAGACAAAAGACGGTATCCATGTAAGGCAGGTCAGCCGCCATAAGCCCATAGGCCGGGCTGTCCCCGTAAGCAGTACATTAGAGGATGCCTGTTTGTTTGCTTTGGAGGGGGAAGAATGAAACCATACATCATATACCATGTTTTTAAAGCTGACTTTTTAGAGAGGACCCGCCGTTTCTCTTTTATGGCTTTATGTGCGGCTGTTATGTTTTTGGCCTTCTTTTCTGTTCCAGATGTAAAAGCCCCTTTTGTGTCTGTCTGCATAGAACCGTATATATTTCGCCAAGGCTCTAATGCGACATGGATACCGGTTGCCATATCTTTATGCGGCGGGATATTATTTCCTATCGTTGGTTTCGGTTTTGTGAAAGGGAATATCAGCATGGACAGGAACAGCGGTTTCCTTTATGCCTGCCAGTCCATGAACATGAAAAACAGCAATTATATCGTTGGGAAATTCCTTTCCCACCTGCTTATGCTCACAATCATGTGGTTTGTTGCAATAGTAAGTGCGGCTGTTATGCTTGTATTGAAATTCCCAGGCCATATGCCCGGTTTTTACGAATATATCAGTCCTTTTATGGGAATTTATCCGGGAATTGTTTTTGCAGCTGCTTTTGCTGTGATACTGGAAAGCCTTCCCTTACATGACAGATTTAAAAATGCAGCCGGAATTACCACCCTTTTCATAATGTTTCTTATCAGCTATTCAGCCAGTGATTACAGCGGCCCCCTTATCCGGATTATGGATTACAGTAATTACGGGTGGAATATGGAGAGCATAAACAGTGTTGTCAATCCGGTTATCGGCCATGATGTTTGGGAAACAGGAATTCTTGTACCCGGTGGTATGTTTTCGGAAAGCGGCGGGACACAAGAGATCTTCTTTCATGGCCTGCTATGGGACAGCAGCTATTTTGCTGATAAGCTATTTCTGATTGCTATATGCCTGATATTGGTGGCAGTAGCTGTTATGGCTTTAGAGAGGGCGGAACGGGAAAGGAAGAACAAGACGGAACAAGGCAGGGGGCAAATGAGATTTGCGCACAGCCATTATTTAGGCCATTTTATGTTTGAACTGAAAATGCTTTTTAGGGATTTTCCAAAAGCCGTTTTTATTTTGACTGCAGGTTTATGGGTTTACAGCTTTTTTGCACCGCTTCAATATGTGCAGGGCTATGTATGGGTAATAACATTGGTTTTTGCAATGCCCGTCTTTTCACAAATAGGATGCAGGGAACATGAATATAACATGGCGGAATATTTTACGACAATCCAATTTTCCCTGATAAAGCAGGCGTTGTATTCCTACCTGTGGGGAGTATTTGTTTTGCTGATGATTTCCATTCCTGTTGTTTTGAAGCTGATATGGCTGCATGAATATTTTAGTGCATTATGTTATGTGGTGTTTTCGCTGTTTATTCCCGCCGCTGCCAGTTTTTTGGGGGAATATTCAAAAACAAGGAGAACCTTTGAAACGTTGTTTTTGCTGTTGTGCTTTCTGCTGATCAACATACCGTCATTTCTGTTAAATGTATATGCGGCAGCCATTATGGGAACAGGAATGGTCATTTTACTATTGGCTGTTTTTGAAAAGAAAGCCAGGGCGTAAATAGGAAGGCGGGCTGTTATGAAAAGGTCAATTACATTAGTTATATGGGTGGCTTGTATGCTGGCTTTGCTTGCCGGGTGTTCCGGTCAGGGAAATGAGATAGGGAATATCAATGATTATGGACGATGCGCCGGAGGAAGAAAAAGAAGGTAAGGAAACTTCTGGACATGATGTCCAGAAGTCAGGGCAGAATGATTTGAAGTCAGTGCAGGAGGAAAAAAGGAAGCAAGGGAAAGCGTTGCGGATACACCCATACCGTACCTGGTAGAAAATGCAAGGCATAATTACGCAGTGGATAATGACAATCCGCAAGGGCTGAAAAGCAGGAAAACCGCAGGGAAAAGGGGAAGGAGGTAACGATGTAGGGATAAAAATTTTGTTGCAAAAGCGGCTGCAAAACCGTACAATATAAATAGGGAAGTATGCGGAATGTAAAAAGAGCCATACTAACAAAGGAGGCATTTCTTATGGCAACTTCAAGCATCACAAAAAATTTCGTCATTTCCGGCAAGGAACAGGTGGAGATGTTTGTCAATGCGATTGAAGAATCCGCCAAAAACCGTCCTGTCCGTACTCCTGTCAATGTAAAATTTATTGAAACTGAGGATGAACTGAGAGAATTTATGAGGTTCAGGGAAAAGAAAGCAAAGGAGAAATTAAATGCCAACAACGGATAAGTTTTTTGCAATCAATATCCGCAAGTATTTGGCATTGGGAGATGATGATGAAGCCGGAGAGCCTGCACTTGTTAAGCTGCTCTCCGGATTTTCTTGCCCAAAGAACCCGGATGTGGAACGTTTTTTGAAAAAAAGTGCAGTAGAGTTCACAAAAAAGAACCAGTCGGTTACATATCTTGTTTTTTCTAAGGATAATGGAGAAATGTTAGGCTATTTTACTCTTGCGTTAAAACCATTGACAATCCGGGGTGAAACGGTAAGTAATACCACGAAAAGGAAGCTGCTTCGTGTCAGTGAACTGGCTTGGATAATGATTGAAAAAACACAGTATATGTTTGGCGGCATGGTAACATTCTTGGAAGCGGAAAACGAGGAAAAGCTGTTATCCTTTTACCGGAACAACCGTTTCTCGCAGTTTGACACCAGACAGACCGCAGCAGGCAAAGATGAACCGCATGAGCTTGTGCAGTTGCTGAGATTGCTCTAAGTAAAATTCATGACAATCGAACTGCTAATGTTCGATTGTATAATAGTAACCAAAGGTGCATACGCCAGGCCCGGCTGCAGACAGCCGACGATACATTCCCTGAGACATAGTTTTGTCGTCATAAGGATGAACAAGTGGATGGAGGAAGGGAAAAACCTAAATGCGATGATGCCCTATCTGAGTGCTTACCTTGGCCATACAAGCCCGCAGGATACTTTTTATTACTACCACCAGATTGAATCCTCATTCCGGATAATAAGGAAGAAAGATATCTCTTCCGGCAGCATAATACCGGAGGTGGGCGGCTATGAGTGAGAGGAACGGTTTCCGCAATGATTTGTTTTTTTCAAGGACAAACGATTTTCTGAATATTTATCTGCCATCGCAGGCGGTAAGAAGTGCCTGCACGGTAAAAACCTATCTTGACGGTCTGACGGTTTTCCGCAGGTATGTCACGGACACAAGGAAAATATCCATGAAGAAGTTCCGTTTTTCCGACTGCACACACGATTTCCTGCTCGACTTCATGGCCCATCTCAGGGACAGGGGCTGTAAGGAAAGCACCTGCAACAACCGGCTTGCCGCTGTGAAATCCTACTTATGGTATGCGGCGGATGGGGATGTGTCTCTGCAGAGTATAGCCCTTGGCGCATCCCGGGTCCCGTTCATGAAGGAAACGAAGTCCGTCAGGGAGACCATTCCGGACGAGGCATGCGCCGCAATGCTCGCAGCTCCCAACCTGCAGAAGAAAAATGGCCTGCGGGATATGGCGATCATGGTACTTCTCTATGATTCGGCAATGAGGGTATCCGAACTCCTCGGGCTGACACTGTCATCATTATATCTTGATGCGCCTATCCCCTATGTGCGTATCCATGGGAAAGGAGATAAGGAACGGATCGTATCTCTGACAGATAAAACTGTCGCGCATCTGCGGACATATCTCTCAAAGTTCCATGTTGAGGGGTGTCCGGACAAGCCGCTGTTCTACACGGTGATAAAAGGCCACCTGTCGGCTATGTCATCCGGAAATGTGGAACGGATCATCACCAAATATGCCGATCAAGTCCGGAAAGAACATCCGGAAATGCCAAGGCGGC
>CANRJF010000154.1 GCA_947630855.1 uncultured Lachnospiraceae bacterium | reverse complement strand
CTTTACACTGGGGTATCTTTTTATTCAACTTTCTGTACATTCATCCCTTACACTTTGAATTATACAAGAAGCTTGAATTGGAAATAAACTTGGCAATGGTTAAGTATTCACAATTTGCCACATTTACTTTTCTTTTTAGATTATCAACTGCCGGATTTGTCTGTGCCAGAAACAATTTATCTTTATCTGCAAAATACTGCGACATTAACTTAATAAATGTTGATTTTCCTGTACCTGCTGCGCCATACAACACCCCTACCATAGAATTGGCAAATATTTCTTTTAACACATCTTTCTTTTCATTACAATAAAATGCTGTATTTTCATTCGCTAACCACGCTGAAACAGCTATCGAATAATTCTGCAATCCATTCGCAGATAATTGTACCAATCTTTCTAATATGTAATTGCAATCCTCCACATAACTATAAATAAATGCATGATTATTTTGCACCCTAACCTCGCTCTGGGGTCTATGTCCAGAGTATAACCTATTGTTGTATCGTTTCACAAGAGAATTTATGTCCCCATAGCCCTCTAACTCTTCAATCTGTGTAAATAACGTCCCATTAACTTCTGCATTTATCTTGATATGACGTGCCAATAATTGATCTATTTTATCCTTATAATTTATGCAATCCAATAATACACTATATCTAATCGTGTGATCTATCGGTGAAAAATTAAAAGGTATTTTATCAAATGGAATACATCCATTTTTCAAGTATAAGGAAAAATAGCGACTCTTCACGCTGTAATATTGAGATTTTATCATGTTGTTATTCATTGAATATAGCAATAAACGAAGAATATTCTCTCCCGCCATGTTATTATTTATTATTCTTCTGCACTCTGATAATGCATTTAAAACAACTGTCACTTGAGCTTTGACTCCAATTGATTGTTCTAATGTTGCATACTCTTTCTTAGACATACAAACAATATCAACAAGATTAATCCTATTTCTTGTCATAAATTGACATAAACTTCTCGTTTCTGAATGCCCTGCATCATTTTTTACACCCGTAATAATACCACAAAAATTTTTAAATTCACAATCACGAATTGCCACTTCCCACCCTATAATTACATTTATAGGCATTCTTTTATTAATTATTTCTATATCGGTTGGAACAATTAGAAGCCTTGAAGCATAGTTACACATAATTGGAATTTTCGTAAAAGCAATAAGGCGGTCCGTTTTATTATTCCTATCCGTAGCCTCACAGAATGTAATCTCAAAATAACGTCCTCCCTTTACAAAAAAAGGTTTCACCTTATGAATGTAAAAACGACTTCCCTTTGTAAAATTTTCAACGGTGTCAAATTTTTCAATTTCTTCTGCTATTTTAGCATAATACTCTTGCAACTTAGGATCCATATTTAAGGGAAACTTTTCCAAGTTTTGCAAAACGATAAAATTATAATTATCACAAAGGAATTTTCTTATCTCATACAAATAGTTATAATACTTTAGCATTAAACGTTCTGAATTTTCTTCGTCCGGCTTATAGTGCGAAACTACCATCTGTAAAAAATCATGAAATCTTGCGATGTTTTTATACTGCCCTTTTGATTCAACATATTTTATGCCTTTACAAAGGTTTTCATAATTATCTTCAATATCCTGATTATTTGCATATATTTTTAACATTATATGCTCAACAAAATGGCGCAAATCTGTGACAACATCCTGTGCCACCTCTCCTCTATCATCTCTTTCAATATTTTCAATATGACGGCAAATCGCATTATCTATACGATGTATTTCTCTATCTATTTTCTCTGTAGACACTTCTTTACCTTCTTTCTATGTATTATTCTCAATCATACTTGAGAGGTACAATACCGTTCATCTTGCCATTTCTTATATTACTATGATTCCATAAATTTACTTTCTCCACATTCCTTCCAAATCTATTCTGTTGTAATTGTCTTTTCCTTAATATGATAAAGTATATTTCTCTTTTTACAAAACTCAGTTACATATTCCGCTTGTTCATTATAAAACTTTTTATGTTGTTTATAAGCAGATACCTCCTTGCAATAATTAGTGCGCCCAAAGATAATTTTGTCCGTAAATGATATTTCTTCTAATAATTCATCCAACCTCTGGTTAATCAAATTGGGCGTTGGGTACGGCTCTATACTCACCCATGTTTTACATCCAGCATCATGCAGCGCTTTCATTGCCTCCAATCTTGCTTGGTACGTTGCAGTATATGGCTCCATCTTTTTTCTGTAGTCCTCATCCAAAGAAATCAGTGTAATTCCATATTCATTATCTCTAGAGTAATTTGCAAGCTCTATTGGAAGTATTCCCTTTGTCAAAACTGTACATTTTATATCTGCTTGATTAAGCATCTGAATCGCCGCTAAACTCATCTGCGCAATTTCTTCATATTCATACATAAACGGATCTGTCGTAAAACATAGCTGAACAGACTCAATTTTATTTTTAAGTTTAGGTATTTCATGTTGAAGAAGCTGTAATGTATTCGATACCAAATAAGGCTGAATCCATTGTTCATATGTTTGAATTTTCCCGAATCGCTTTTTCTGTAAAAAAGCATAACATGGAAATTTACAGCCATGCGCACAACCCAGAACATGGTTCATAGTATAATCTCCATACTCTACACCCGTTTCATAGAGCATGGTTTTTCGCTGTATATAACCAGCCACTTTCTTCATGATTGCAGTCTCCTAATTATAACGCTACGATCTCCCTTTTCTTCCATAAACCTTAAAGGCTGACCTGTTTTTTCAGAAAATTGTGGCTGCCTGCAAATCTGTATAAACCCATCCGCTTCCAATTCTTTAAGAGCATCATTAACCATATTAATATAACCAATCAAACCATAACTCCCATAAAATTCCGCCAGCAATTTATTCAAATGGACTTCGCCTTTATAGTTTTGTAAATAGGAACGCATCTTCTTTTTCACATCATAGATAGTCGTCTGTTTCCCTGAACTATCTGTACTCACATCAGACATAAAATCAAAAATTGACATCTGACCCTCTCTTTGTATGTTCAGCACTAATTCGTCTGTCCTCTTCAACATATTTTGTGCCATCAGCAAACATCCGTCTTCATGATTACATACATGAATCAGCCTATACTTTGGATGATTTGTCTTTTTTATCTGTATTGGCATATCAAGAACATATGTATATCTTTTCTGTAGCTGCTGCTTATAACAAGTTGACAATCTTTCCTCTGCCTGATAACCATCAATTCGCCCTGCGTTGAAATCATTAACTATATCCTGCCAATAAGTTCCATCTGCAATTTTATTGAGCAACTCAACTGACTTTGGGCTTGAATCGACCTGTATCGGCGAATACTCAATCAAATCATCAAGGTCTGTTAATGCAACATCTTTCGTATAATCTACCTTTAAAACCCTGCAAGCCTCTCTAAAAAATCCAAAAGAATTAAAATTTATCAGCATCTCAAATGATGCAAAGGCAAACATTGAAAATCTGTCAAACAAATCCGAATCTAATGCCTGAATCCCATATGGATCAATATATAGAAACACATTATAATTTCTTTTATTTTTAAGGACATCAATTATTTTTTCTTCATATTTTCCAGATATTATAATAGGTTTCCAGCCAGAAGCCTCATAGTCTCTCAAATTTATTTCAAGTTCTGACGCATAATTTAAATCAATGAAGCACATATCAATACTTGCTTTTTCTGATTTTGTACTTGCCATACATTCTTTCCGAACATCCAAAGCTATAATTGGCGAACCCGGTTTCCCATCGTCAAATCTTCCCTTACCCGAAAAACAATCTACATAAAAAACTGGATGCCTTGTCATTAAGATTTTTTGAAAGTACGGTTTTAGATAGGCTCCAAGCAAAGTATCTTTTATTTCCGACCAATCTTTTTTCTTTTCAAAAAAATTTCTATTATCTTTTGGCATTAGAATCCCCTTACTATCTTTCTTATCATAATTTGATTTTTTCAATTCACTACACAGTGTGTAGCGAATTATTCCGATTTGTTTTCACTATACATCAATTGATTACGTTCCAATTCATCCTGCAATTCTTCTACCGTAGGCAACACCGTCATATACTTAGATGCAAATATCTGTTCACTTTCATTTAAAACAGAATACTTTACCATCGTTTCATCTTTATCTGTGCAGAAAACAATTCCGATAGTCGGGTTATCATCCGCTTGCCGCTTCAAGTCATCAAACATTCTGATATACATGTCCATTTGACCAATATCCTGATGAGTCAGCTTATGAGTTTTCAGATCTATCAATACAAAGCATTTCAATATATAATTGTAAAACACTAAATCGATATAAAAATCTGATGTTTCGGTGCATATATGCATCTGTCTGTCTACAAAACAAAATCCCCGCCCCATCTCTAATAAAAACTTCTGCAAATTACTGATAATTGCATTTTCTACATCCTTTTCAATAACTGCATTATTATCTTTTATGCCCATAAACTCTAAAACATATGGATCTTTTACAAATTTAGGTGTCTGCCCATTTTTCTCAGGAAATTGCGTTGAGAGAATCCGTTTAAAATAGCCTGACTTTATATTTCGTTCCAATTCCTTAACAGACCAGTATTCATTTGCAACCTCATTCAAATAAAAATTTCGTTCTTCTTCATCATCCAATCGCATAATGGTTCTAAGATGTGACCAATGAATTTTCCCAATCAATGAATAACCATAGGATTCCTTTGGGAATGTTAAATATAGCTGTCTGCAATTTCTAATATTGGCAACTGAAAATCCTGTGCCATATTCATCGGACAATTCTTGCGAAAGACGTTTTATAAGATATGAACCGTACTTTGCTTTTCTATTGCCCTTTTGTTCCTGCTCAATAATTCTTTTCCCAACATTCCAATATGCATATGTCATGATATTATTAGCCGCTTCATATGTCTTACTTTTTGCCTCGTCCAATATTGCATGAATATCCTGATAAAAATTCAGTTCATCTTCTGTATCCATCAATTCTGTATTCGCCATTTTTCACTCTCCTCAATTCACTACACGCATGTAGCGAATTCAATTTGATAAATATTAATCAACACTTTCAATGAACTCCTTAATACAAGAAATCTTTCCATGTTTTAATAATACAGATGCTAAAATCCCATATAAGTCACTATTCAAATCTTTTAGAATCGCATGATATTCAGAAAATGACTTATCCTGACATAAACTTGCAGGATTTGTCATGTTTGATGCTATGTTATGCATTTCATCGATTTCAGGATAGTCCTCATTGATTCTTTTATTCAACCATTTCGCCGTATTAACAAACTCTACAGTTGGTTTTGCAGTATTAATCATAAAATTTATTTCATTTACATCATTCAGTGCTTTTATATCATCCTGCTTACTTTTTGTATTAATCAATTTCATTGCTAATTCTACTAGTTTCCTATAAAAATGTATCATTCCCATTTCTCCGCCTTACAACTTATTTAGTATTAAAGTACTCGCATTATATCTGCAAATTTTTCAAAATAAAATAGTACTTCAAAAAAATTTCTGTTTCAAATATATCCTTTTTCCAATTCGCTACACGCATGTAGCGAATTTTACAATTTTGAATTTTCAGTTTCAAGATATTACATATTTTTCCAACCTTCTTGTTTAATAAAACTGTCTTTTTCCTAAATACTCTTCGTTTAATAATCATTCCCACAATCTACTCTCGCTATATATCACTTTTAAATTAATAAAAAGGAATTATTGCATCATCAACAGCACTTTTGACATCACACTTTTTCGTTTTATCAAATCATTTATATCATAAACATGATTAAAATTATCCGACAGTACTATTTTATCTTTCACAAATACCACCTTCCGAAAAGTTGCGACATGTCACAACTTTTTACAAAATATAAATAATACTATTTCATTGCTACTAAATCCAAATACTTTTCAAAATATACAAGTAATCTATCAATAACTCTTTTCTTCGTTTCGGTGCGGTTTCCTGCACTGCCCCCACCAAATCTTGATACTGCGGGCATTATCGCATCAACGTCTGTACCCGTAGTTTTTAATACTCCGTCACGGAAAGAATTTTCGATAAATATATGTGTTTCCTTTTCCTTTAGCTTTTCGTCTTTTATGATTGCAACAAGGTCATTTTCCCGTTGTTCATCAACATATTTCAGCCACTCCCTGTCAACCTCGGTATCGGCATTGACTCTGGCCAGAAATTCTCTGATAAGTTCTATTTTGCTCCGCAGGTTGAGGCTTGAATTGACTGCCTTTTCAATCGTGACTACAATCTCTTTATCCTTATCCCCGTCTTTCTGATACTTCTTCACAAGCATTAAGATATAATCAATATTGACCTCGACCTGCTTTACAAGTTCAATTTCAAAAACTATGTCATCATTGATATTTTCTTTCTCTCCCTTTTTCGGTTTGAACTCGTCATAAAGATCTATATACTCACTCTGATAATCTTGAAAATCTCGTGGTGAAAGTATCTCCTGCCCAGCAAAATCATCAAAGGCAGATAAGATATTCCTCATTTTCAAAATTGCACCATACAAAGATATGAATTTCTTCTTGTCCTGCTCCCCAAGTTCTGAAAAATGCCCAAGCGGAAACATCGTCTGTAACTTATTAATCAGTTCCGTATATCCCTCATAATGTTTTCCGTTTTCATCGTATCCATTGTAATAACTTGCATAGTTTTTCAGCAGGACAATACCACCTGCCTCTTTATTCCCAAAAAGTGCGATTGCATCATTCGTCTCCTGCTCCAAATTGCGGAAACAGACAATGTTACCAAATGTCTTTACAGAATTGAGAATACGGTTGGTACGGGAGAACGCCTGTAAAAGTCCGTGGTATTTCAAATTCTTGTCCACCCAGAGAGTATTCAGTGTTGTTGCATCAAATCCGGTAAGAAACATATTCACGACAATCAGAATGTCAATCTCTCGGTTTTTCATTCTAAGCGATACATCTTTATAATAATTTTGGAACTTGTCGCTTGAGGTATCGTAGGTAGTGGAAAACATCTTATTATAATCGCCAATGGCACTTTCCAAGAAGTCCCGTGAGCTTTTATCCAGTCCATCTGTATTCTCGGAATTTTCGTCAACCACAAAATCTTCATTCTCCGCCTCATTGATACCATAACTGAATATCGTGGCAATCCGAAGTCTTTTCGCTTCTGGCAAACCCTCCATTTGGCGCTTAAACTCTGTATAATATAACTTTGCAGCCTCTATAGAGCTTACTGCAAATATGGAGTTAAAACCCTTCATACGAATTTTATTCTTCTTTTCCTCTATCTCGTTTCTATTCTTTGCCGTAGCAACTTCTTCCACATTTTCCAGAATAGAAAATACGAAACTGTCTCCCCGTTTACGCTTTGTCTTTTGGTCAAAATGTCCTAATATGTAGGATACAATCTCACTAATACGCGACTGATTTAAGAGTGCCTTTTCTGTATCTATTGCCGATACCTGCTTGTCCTTTGCCTTATCGCTGTTCTTAATAGTTTTAATATAGTCAATACGAAATGGAAGTACATTTCCGTCATTAATAGCATCAACGATTGTATAAGTATGCAACTTTTCTCCGAAAGCCTGCGGTGTAGTCCGCAAATCAACATGTTTGCCGCTTCCTGCATTGACCGAAAATATCGGCGTGCCTGTAAACCCAAAGATATGATACCTCTTAAAGTTCTTGACAATCGCTGTGTGCATATCCCCGAACTGCGACCTGTGGCACTCATCAAATATCAGCAAAATTGCTGTTGATGTGTTGCTGTTCGCAGCGCCCTTCTGAAAACGGTCATATTCTTTCATTGTCTGATAATCAAGGTCTTTTCTGTCAACCACAAACAACACTTTGTCAACAAAATCGAGCTGGCTTGCGAGCTGTGCTGTCTTAAAGGAAGTCAGTGTCTTTCCGCTTCCTGTTGTATGCCAGACATAGCCTCCTGCGTCAAGCGTTCCCAATTTCTTATAATTTGTGGCTATCTCTATGCGGTTTAATATCTTCTCTGTAGCTGCTATC
>CANRJF010000153.1 GCA_947630855.1 uncultured Lachnospiraceae bacterium | reverse complement strand
GTAACTGCATATACCGCGGTGAAAAATTTGAAACGGCAATTAATTTCGTTCGCGAGTATAAAAGAAAGACGGAACCGTTTCCAGGGAGGGCATGGGAAATGCGTCACCCAGGGCATCCGGTATTTCTATGATGAAGAGGGAAACCTGGCAAGGAAGATAGAGCCTGGCGGCGGCACATGGGATTATGATTATTTTGGGAACAATATGCTAAAAAGCGTGACCAGGCCCGATAAAAGCCGCGTCAGTTTTAAGTATGACGCTTTGGGAAGGAGGTTTGAGAAATCTTTTGCCCTGTCGGATGCCTGCCAGCCGGCAGGGGAGGGGCAGAGAAAAATAACAAGGTTCCTGTGGGATGGAAAAACCCCGCTCCATGAATGGGAGGAAAATAATCCGGCAGAAGAAAAAAACGTAAAAGCCAGAGTGGATTACAGGGCGGAATTCCTTCAAAAACTGGAGGAAAAGGAGGAAAAGAGAGCCAGGCAGAAAGCAGAGAAAGGGCAGAAACCGCCGGAAAACTTAATCACCTGGATTTTTCAGGAAGATTTCACGCCCGTGGGAAAAATCACGAAAGACGGGTGTTACAGCATCATAAACGATTATCTGGGAACGCCGGTGGAAGCCTATGACGGGAACGGAGAGAAAGTATGGGAAAGTTTAAATGCGTTGAAAGCGAGTAAAAAAATAACTGAAAAGGAGGCGCAGGAACAAATGAAAAAAGAGTTACAAAATGCTGGTATAGATGTTTTTTCGCGTTACTAAATAATTACGATTTTACGTTGTGTTAGGAGGATTTTGACGATGAAAGTATTTTTTGAACAAATAGGAAATAAAATTGAAAAGGCAGTGAAAGAAGAGATTCAAAAGATTTTGAAAAATATAGGGGAGGAGAAAGTGTATGCTGTAGCTTTAGTAACAGATTGTGATTGCATTACATTGTATTTGGCGGTAAATACATATGAATATATGAAAAAGAGAGATGAAAAGTATATAGAAATGATGCAGGGTAAAATGCCGCAGGAAAAGATAGAAAGAGTAAAGGAGGGTGTTGAGAGTTTTACCAAGTGGATTCCGGATGAATGGGGATATTCAGATGAGAAAGGCAGCGAATTAGCGAAAATAAGTGAATTGTTATTTCAAAAGGAAGCATCAGACTCAGAAGAGTATGCCAAATATAAGGAAACGTTTATTAAAACGGTTGTTTCTGCATTTAAGCGGGTAATTGAGCAAAAATGTTTTGATAAGCTTTCAGAAGAAGTGACTTATTTTGTATCCGTATCGGACGGGGATGAAATTTACAAAATTGAAAACTATTCTGCGAAAGTGCTGAATACGGAGAAGGTATATAAAAATTTCCTGGAGTATAAGTATAAAAAACGTGAAGAAGCAATTGAATAAGTGAATGTGATGACAGATTATGGAGGCAGGTAACCAGGGCTGACTACCATGATGGCAGCTATGAAGTTTTTGCGTACAATAAAAACGGGGATTTAGTCAGGGCAGAAAACCAGGACGTAAAAATCAGATTTGAAGGGGACAAGCCGGGCAGAATTACGAAGGAATGGCAGGATAACCACTGGGTTGCAGTTCAGTACGATGAAATATTAAAAGAAATGTATGGAGATGCTTCAAATAAAATAAATTACTAAATAATAGTTAGGAGAATAGGTATGGATAATATTTTAACTATGTCTGAGTACGGAATATGTGTGTTTTCATTTGATATTTTGCAGGAATTTTTAAAGAAAAATAAAATAAGGTCAAAAAAGCTTTTGGATAAGTTTCAAAAAGATGACAAATTGTATTTAGATATGCAGAAAAAAGGCATATGGGTTCCTTTTGTGGATGTTGGTACTATGAAGTGTATCATTAAGTTGGAAGGTTTTGATGAACCTTTCAATGAACTATGGGAACAGAAACTTGCTTATAGTGGATTCAATATTGAAATTGAAAATGCACTTTGGATTTCTGCTACGGATTCTTTTCTTACATTTCAGCCGAATGAATACATTGGAGAGGAAGGAAGTTATGTAACAAAAGAAGGAATAAAAAGTTACTATGATGCATACAAAATATGTTATGAAACAAACGCTTGTATTGGCAAAGGAGAATCCAGAACATGGGTAAAAAAATTATTATATACAGATTTTAAATACGATGTTCCATCCGGTAAATATCTCTTGTCTGTGAAAGGATATGCACGTAAAAAGCGGTTAGAGTATCCTGAAGTTAATTATGGCTTTTTGTTTTCATTGAAAAAGGTGGAGGAGTTTGATGGATTTAAGAATCCCCGGGAAAATAGTATTTATAATTTCAATGTAGTGCAAATATGCAGAGAAGAAGGTTTGTCTAATAAATAAAAGTTTCTATTTTGATTGCCAAGGATATTAGTATTCCTTGGGAACAAAAAAACGGACAAGTTGGAGTAGCAACAGTTGGAGAGATTGAAAAAGCTGGAGGAAAAATCCATTTGGATGGAGTATTAAATTCTCTTGACGGGAGGAATATGGCGAATCATGCAGCCAGGAAGGATTATGATAATGGATAAGCCGCGTATTTATGTTGATTTTAATGAGATGCTTGATGATGACATAGTGTTATTATCCCAAAATGACACAAAGATTGATTCGGCGGGAAATATAATTACTTTTTACGAAGGAATGCCAGTTAGTATATATATGGATGATGTTGATTGTGATGGAGAAGAGGACAATCTTATTGCAGAAGGCATAGTTATAAAGCCTGATTTGAACAAATATCCATGGATCAAGCATGTAAAATGGTGCTGTCGTTTTAATAGAAATAGTTGGATGAATGAGTCTGATTTGATGAATGGTAAAAAGGAATCGTAGAAAACAATTGTTGCAGATTGCTTTATGACAGAATTTAGATTAATGCCATACGAAAAAAATACTGTATGTGACAGATTGGAGAAGAAATACAGAGATGAGGCAATATCAAATTAGGATTACGGAGCTGGCAGAGGAAGATTATCGCAATTACAAGATTTATTATGTGATTGAGGAGGACACCATTTACATAATTAGAATTTTGCATATGTTAGTTGATAGTAAAGCGTGGCTTTATCGTACATTTGGGTTATAAATTGAATGATACCATGTGATACCTTTACTCTGAAAACCAAAATAATATTGAAAATCAATGATGATCTGGTATCTGTTCCGAACAGTTTTTGTTGTTTCTTTTTTTCGCATAACAGATTTCAACATTTTAAGTTCGTCATCTGTTAATGAAATATTGTATTTTTTAGTATATCAACTAAATCCCTTAATCATATCCACCATCCTGCAATCAGGGTGGTGGATATAGTAAAAGAAAGAAGGGTATAAAAATAATTATGATTAAATATATGCGTTTTTATGCAACAAAAGAAGATATAAAAAAGATTTCTGGTATTGCAAACAGTATATTTGGGACATTGGTTGAAGTACCAAAGAGTATAGATGCTTTGCCGAGACCCGAATTAGAGGACATAAGGATTTGTTTATTTGCGGAAGAAAGTCGAATAAAAGATGTTGTCTATGATACAAGCAAAATGTATGATGGTACTATTCTTAGACCGATAGATTTTGTAGAAAGCCCGGTTTTGGAATATTCCATAGTGGGAATTCCGGAGGAAGGACTGTTTCTTGAACAACAGTTATATAGCTGTTCCAGTGATTTGGATTTCCAGAAAAAAGTTTCTAAATTCTTTACAAAAATAAAAAAAGAATTCAAATATGTAAGAAAGTATAGGGTGTATGTTTCACCCAATATTGACGTATCTATTGCTAAATTTGACCAAGACAGAATTATTACAGAAGAAGATATGAAAAAAAATTAAGGTGTTAGTCAATAATGGTGTTGATTGTCGTATTTTGGTTGCATCTACATATCAAATTTACTGCATCTTAAGCCATACCAATACACTTCTACTAAACCAACAGATGGGAAGGTACCTAAAATATGCAAGTAGGAAGTGAAATTCTCCAAATAACAATGGATCTTTATGAAACAGATATACTAAACTTACAAGAATTTATGAGGTATGAAGAAATAGAAGGTGATATAACAGAGAACTATTTAGTTTTATTTAATTTTGCAGAAGATTGTCAGTATGCTGAATATATTCAGCCCGAGTTAATAGAATATTTGCTGCCATTTTATTTACAGATGATTGACCAGGCTGTTGTTTATGGGAATAAAATTGCGATAGATATTTATTCTGAATTTAATTTTGCCCTATTTCGTAATCAACGAAATTTTAGGAATGCTATTAGTGAGAGCTGTTATCAAAATGTAATGCAATGTTATATTAAAAAAACAGTTAGAAATATGGCGATAAAAACTTCAGGTATGCTTGAATGGGTGGGTTTATATAATATAACTATTGCACTTGATAAAGATAATATTTCTAAATTGTTTGAAAGTATTTTTGGAGGGTCATTAAAGGTAAAGTATGCTTTTTTTAAATATATTTCTGTTCTTCTGTTTAAAGAAAGTGATAATTTACTTGCAGTAGACGAAATGAAAGCATTTTGGACAAGTGATATCTGGGATTTTGATACGTGGCATGCAAAAGATATTTATTGGAGCGATGATAGCATAGAATATTTTAATAAAAAAATAACAAGGGAAAGGATAGAATTTTTATATGGTGAAGTAAAGCCATTGATATGTGATATTTTTGAACCTGAATTAGTTGAACTTTTTAGTGAGGAAATGGAACAGAGTTTTTCTACGGGTGTTTTTTTTGAAAGAAAAGCAGAGTATTTAAAAAAAATAAGTTGCCGTTATTCACTACATAAATATTGGGACAGTACCTTTTAGATAAAATATTTTTTTATAAGTGGGCAAAAGAAAGCTGTTTATTAACGTTGGCAGTTAGTAGATAACGTGGGTGAAGAAAGTGTGTAAACTTAAACTGTTTGTCAGTATAATTCTTATAAAATTTGTGGAAAAAGTACTCTATACATCAGGACGCAGGATTGTTCTTATGACCTGTTTTGCAGCCGTGTGAGTGCAAGGGAAGGAGAAAAAGTATTATGTCATATTTGCTGGAATTAAAAGAGATAGATAAGGTAGATAATGAAAAAAATATTTTGCGTATGGGAGGGAAAAGCTTTTTGCCGCAGGAAATAGAATGGCCTATGAATCCAAATGGAGAAAAATTGACTTTAATTTTTAGTTTGCCTACCAATATATTGAATGAACAACTGAAAGTTAAATATACAAAAGATATGGTTTTTTCTGTTTTTACAACATATAATCCCGATGATTACTTTTTAGATTCTATTGTTTATCATGGTGATAAGGAAGAACTTGATAATATTCAAAAAGGTTTTACAAAAGTAATTTTGCATTCAATCGGTTCACCCAGAAATGAATCAGATTTTTTGATTCCTGCAAGAAAGATAGAACTTGGGGAAGAAATACACGAAATCAATGAATATTATGGTTCGCTTTTCGGGACAGAACCGTCTTTTTTGCAAAATGAAAAATTAGAACTGGAGTCATATCAATTTTGTATGCAGGTATATGGTGGGGATTTTCCAGAAGAATATGAGGATATTTTTTGTTTAGATGATGCAATTGGTTATTTATTTTTAGCCAAAAAAGAGAATCAGGATGATGATGGAGTATTTTTTGTACAGTGTACTTAAGTAAAGGAGAGTTATTAATAAAGTTTAAGGATAATGGAAGATGATACGGTTATAAAACAGGGAAACAACTGGTTTTCAGATTGTTTCTCTGTTTTTTTGAACAGTAGTAGTCAATCCCATAAATTTGTGGTAAGGTTTAGACAGGTCAGTTAATTTTACTCTGATTTGAGCCTGAACTGAATGGAGAAAGGAATATAAGTGATATATGGCAGTGATAGAAACAGGAGGGAAATAAATGTTGAGGGTTGCTATCTGTGATGACTGCGGTAAAGAGAGAGAAGATGTAAGAAAGATTATAGAAGAATTCATGAATTTCCATACCATTCCCTGTGCGATATCTGAATTTGAGTCCGGTAAAATGCTGTTGCAGACCAATCTTGATTTTCAGTTAGTATTTCTTGATATTATGATGGATGAAAAAAATGGGATAGCTGTGGGAAATGAGATTTTTCGGAGAAACCGTCGGGCAAAAATTATTTTTCAGACAAGTTACAGGGAATTTTGCAAGGATGCGGTGAATATATCCCATGCATTTGCATTTTTAGAAAAGCCGCTGAAAAAAGAGGAGGTACGGATGCAGTTGGAGGCATTCATGTCAGAAGATATGGAGCTGCTAGAACCAAGTATGGAATTTTCCAATGTTATCTGGGTACATAATGGGATAAAAGAGGAGAAAGCAGCAGTCAGCCTTCCGATACAGGATATTATGTATTTTAGCTACCTGAAAACCATGAAACGAGTAGAAATTGTCACAGCGGAGTCGGAGTACATATGTAAGGCAGCCATGCATACCATAGAAGAGAAAATGAAGCCTTTTCATTTTGCCGTAAGCTGCCGCGGCATTCTGGTAAATCTTGAAAATGTAAACAAAATCCAGGGTTATCAGGTCTTTCTGAAAAATGGGGAGTGTGTGACGCTTTCTCAGAAGCGGGTGCAGGAATTTAAAATGGAGTTGGGAAACTGCATTCAAAATTCCATGTACAGGAGGTAAGGTTATGGATACGGTCATATTGGCGTTTTGTTCTCTGGCCTCTTGTATTATCATAGTGAATATTATTTTTCAGTTTATGGATAGCAGATATACAAAGGTTTCTGAGAATATATATTTATACAGGTTTCTGGCCGCGGGGTGCATAGTACTTATCACAGGAGCAAATATATTGATGATACCCATACTTAATTTGACAGTCCATGTGCTGCTTTTGGGATTGATAGTCTGCTTCGGGTACGTCGACGGTGCAGATAAAAGAATAAACAGGATTATGGAAGTGGAGGCTTTGTATATCGTGCTTGTCGTTGCTGAAACATTGGGAGTATGTCTGCTGGATGCCTTGCTAAAAATAATGGGGAGGATTCCAGACAGCCCGGAGATAATGCTGAGCATGGAGACCGCTTTTTCCAAGGTAGTATTGATATTTTTGTATTATGTGCTGTTTAGCAGGTTTTGGAAAAAGACAGATTTAAGGACAAGGGGGCAGTACAGGTTATACCTGATTTTATTTTTATATAGTATGGTAAATATCCTGCTCATTTCCTTTATATCTGACCAGGAAAATCCGATTATACTCATAGTCGCGGCGGGAAGCGTGATATTCTGCGATATGTATATGCTTTATTTTATCCGGTTTTCGAATGAGCGGGATGCATATAAGCTGCAGATAGAGATGATGGAGCAGCAGGAAAAGCTTCAGTATGGAAACTACAAAGTCCAGATGGAAAAATATGAGGAAGCGATGAAGATTATCCATGATGTGGATAAATATGTGAAAAGCATGGAAACTCTTTATGAGGAAAAATTCATAGAAGAAGCCGTTTCTTATGCGGAGCAGATTAGTGGCAGGTTAAAAGGACTGCTGCCTGCAAGGTACTCCGGCAATCCCATTTTAAACTGTCTTCTGTCAGAAAAGCAAAAGCAGGCAAAAATGCAGGGAATCCGGTTTGTGGTGGAGGATTTTACAGAGGATTTTCGTTTCATGAAAGCAATTGATATTACCACCTTATTTGGGAATGTGATTGATAATGCCATAGCGGCGGCGGCAGCGTGTACAGGAGATAAGTTTATTCGGTTATCGGTAAATATTCTTAACGAAATGGTTTTTATCAGGACGGAGAATACGGTGAGCCGGGAAATTTCCATTAAACACGGGGAACTGCCGGAAAAGGGAATCGGAATTTTGAATATTGAGCACTGTGTGGAAGCATTTCAGGGAAGCGTCATTTACAGTTGCAAAGATGGTTTGCTTTGCTGTGATATTTTGTTGAACAGGACAGATGCAGATGGCAGATAATATACGGGATATGGGACGGCATGTTCCTTGACAGTTTTACGAAGAAGAAGCATGTGGTAATTGATGTTTTAACAACAATTCCCTTTTTACATAAGCAGTTGGATGAGTGTTTTGTGGTTCCACAGCATATATTAGTTACAATTCACGGCCTAACCGAACTGTAAATATGCATTATCGGTCGGCTATTATAGCCGAATAAATGGGAATT
>CANRJF010000152.1 GCA_947630855.1 uncultured Lachnospiraceae bacterium | reverse complement strand
TTAGTGGCTCATTCCGCCTGGACAGGTGGCTCAGTCTATACTGGACAGGCGGCTCTGCCGCACAAGAATATTCATAATTCTTTCATTTCAATATCCAGTAAAAGAATATCCAGCTCTAAACATTCTGACGCGGCAAAATCTTCACCTGATTCATATTCATAAACTTCATATTCTGTATCTTTGAAAAACTTACAGCAGAACTTTTTTAACATATTCCGATATTCCTGCTGGTCATCACATATTCCAATTTTCATTTTTAACTCCCTTTTATAAAAACAGTTACATATTTCTTTCTACTCATTACTTCTATTACATTAAAATTTTTAAAAAAGGCATATAGATTCATCAGTTTCTATATGCCCTATCCCTGTTAATATATTTGATTGATATAATTCATTAAATTAATTGCATTGACTGGCTTTCCAGTTCTTTAACTGTATCAAGCGGTAATTCCGTAGCTTCCGCTATGTCTTCTAAAGACATTTTTCTTAATTTTAATAAATGGATTGCTGTCTTTTTTGCTTTATTCAGTTCTGCTTCCTGTGCCGCCTCATAACGCTCACTTTTGATATAAGACCGCATAATTTCTTCCTCATCATATAAACTCATCATAATCGAAACAACCTCCTTTTCTCTATCCTCCAAATATTCTCGTAATATATTCCTGTCTTTACAGATGCGGATAGTTTCTGTAATGGCTTTCTTTGTCCTACCATACTTTTTTCTCTGCTCATCATACACTTTTGAAAATAATATATATTGATTAATAATATTATTACTTTCGTTTTCACAAATAACTTTGACTTTTACATCAATGGCAATATCAGTACCACCAAAAAACTCTTTTGAAAGAGAAATTTCATCGGGAATATTCCTATGATTACCCACATATACAACATATAGTTCGGGCTTAGGCATTTTAACTTTTTTGCTTTTATATAAGTTTTGGTTTGTGCGCTCAAAATAATCATGGTATGTCTGCGCCAAATACAGCAATACTCGTATTATAATATTCAATGTCCAGATAGCCTGTGCTTCAACAAGAATAAAAAATTTTTCTCCAAGGCTGAAACCTAAGTCATTATAAAGGTTATCTGTCAAAACATTCCTAATTGTTATGTCTGTCAATTCATCCTCTGTTACTGTGGTATCCTCTGGGTGAAGTGCTTTGTATAACTGTATCAGATATTTTTTTGACTTAAATAAATCAGAAAAAACACTGTCTTTAATGGTATACTTGGCAATGCTTTCTTCTTTTATTTCTGACTGTTTCGTATCATTCTGCACTTTAACACCTCAATTCCTTTAAACTAAGAGAAGAAGATACAATATAGATTTCTACTGCGTGTCTTTAATTATACAAAAGACAACCTCCTTTTACAATAAAATTTACATAAAATTCACTCTTAATTTCTATATGCCCTAGTATAACAATAGTATAAATCCAAAAAATAATTGGAATTTATTAAATTTCTTGTATTAAAGATTTCTTCGTTTTATATAAATACCATGCATAAAATATAGAAGGAATTATAAATGCAATACATCCTATATATTGATATTCAATCGATAAATTCTTCGGCAAAAATATATCTGTTATGTTTGTAATACTATGACATATCATACAAGGTATAATATTATTTGTTTTATAAAAAAACATTGAACACATCAGTCCAAATGCAGAAGCATAAATAATTTGCAATATTGTCATTACTATATCGGCTCCACCAAAGAGATTTGTAATATGAATAATTCCAAAAAATATACTTGGTAATAGAATTGCAGCTTTTGTATTTTTATTCATTATTGCTTTAATTAAAAAACTACGAAATAATATTTCCTCCGAAAATCCCACCCCTAACATTGATACAGAAATTAATAAAATTTGTTGCCACGAATAATTTTTTATATTTATTCCAAATCCTAAATTAAGAAATGCAATAATAATCATTGGAATACAAAAAAGTAAATTTTTATAATTAAGTTTTTTTAAACTATTTATACTATAATAAGATAGCAGTTTTTTCTTTTTTAAAAATATAATTACAGCTATTGGAAATATAATTTCCACCAAAGCATTTATGCTGTTAGGTATTTTAATTATAATATTAGATAATATATTAGCAAATATAACTAATAAAAAATATATCATTAACCATATAATAAAATATATCATTTCTATTTTAAATTTATTATTTTTCATATACATTACCTCTGTCAAAACATTCCGAATTGTTAAGTCTGTCCTCCTGTTCCAACCTCTGATAAATCTCCCGTTTACTCACTCCCCGGTCTTTTGCCACTGCTTTCATGGCATCTTTTCTTGCCATACCTTTTTTTTCATAAATGGCCATGTGTTCTTCCAAACTGATGTTATTCCAGATTTCTATCTCCTGCTGCCTGATTTCCTCCCTGCTTTTTCCCTCAATCACCAGGACATATTCTCCTCTTGGCTCCCGTTCAGTGTAATAATCTACCGCTTCTGAAATTGTCATGAGGAGTTTTTCTTCAAATTTTTTTGTCAATTCCCGACAAATCGTAATATTTCTGTCCCCTAAAAAATCCCTTAATTCCACTAAGGTTTTTAAAAGATGATGAGGAGCTTCATATATAATTAAAGTTCTTGTATCCTCTGCCATCTCTTTTAAAATTTCCTCCCGCTCTTTCTTAGCTTTCGGAAGAAATGCTTCAAAAGCAAACCGCCTTGTTTTTTTACCGGACATGGTAAGGGCGGTTATACAGGCCGCTGCCCCGGGAAGAGAAGTCACTTCTATACCTTCTGCATAACAAATCCGCACCAAGTCCTCTCCCGGGTCAGAAATTCCCGGTGTTCCCGCATCGGTAATCAATGCTATATTTTTACCTTCCCGCATTTTTTCAATCAGTTGATATGCCTTTTCAATTTTGTTGTATTCATGATAACTTGTCAAAGGAGTTTTTATTTCAAAATGATTTAAAAGACGAATAGAATTGCGGGTGTCCTCCGCCGCAATTAAATCTACTTCCTTTAATGTCCGAAGAACCCTTAAGGTGATATCTTCCAGATTTCCAATGGGTGTTGCACATAAATATAATTTTCCTGTCAATACTTTTTACCTCGTTTTAAATTTTGAAGCGTAAAATTTATGTATTTTTATTAAGGTATACGCCATTTAGAATTAATTTCTTTTGGAGCAAAAAAGCCCTTAATACAATTGGGATTTCTAATGCAGATTTGAATGTGAGACTGTTCCATAAAACCAGAAGATTCATATATAGGATGTCCTTCAAAAAAAACACCGCGAACTGAATCATATGGTAGAAGATTATTGCGTTCCCGTTCCTGATGTAAATCCTCAATAACCGCACAATCCAAATAACGCAATAAAAGGTCAGAATTACCTTTTATATTTTTATTAACCGGCATTGCCTTATCAGCAATTGACATTTTTGTTTCTAACATTTCATGTTGTAATTTCAGCATTTGAATATTATTACTATCTAATAAATTTAAACAAAACCCTAAATCAATAATCGCTCCAATAACTGCCGGAGTTTTAATATGCAACTTCGGATTTGTTCTTCCGCTCTTTGCCCATTCCCATGCTCTCTCCAAATTTTGCTCCCAGAAATACATACCATTGCCCAGCCAATCATAATTGTTATGGCTTGATTTGAAAGGTTTATGATCATATAGTATTTTTTCATACACGGTTATATCACACCCATGAAAACCAATAATCATATTTGACAAAGAAGAATATAATAAATGTGTATTGGTATTTATGTTTTCCTGCATAAAATTTAATCCTATTTAATAATAATTTTTTGATAAATTACCGCCCTCGTCCAAAATTCCAGATGCCTGTAATTCTTTAATTATCCTATTTTTTTGAATCTTTTTTCCGCTTTTTTTTCGATGTTCAATTGCTTTTAACTGATATAAACGTTTTTGTTGTTTTTGAATAAAAGAACAGCTATCGCTTTGCTGAATGCGAATAATTTCTTCTATAATCATTGACATATCATCATCTTCTTTCTGTATTTGTTTTCTTTTTTGTTTCACCATAGAAAAACTCCTTTCGTAATGTAATAATACAATACGAAAGGCGCAAAATTTATCGTTTTCTGTAAATTCATTATAAACCTGCATTGCTGGAAACACAAGATACTTTCTCCACTTTTATGTTGTATAAGCAGTTTCTTATAATAGAAACAATAAATCAACCTAATCCAGTCTGGCAAAGATGTCCCTCTTCTATCTCATACACCGCATCACACAGAATCTCAATGTCCTCCCTGTTATGGCTTGCTAAGAGTATCAATCTGCCTGCCTCTTTGTACTCCAAAAGAAGATTACGTATTTCCTCCACGCCCTGTCTGTCAAGGCCATTCATAGGCTCATCCAAAATCAGGATTTGAGGTTCCTCCATAATTGCCTGGGCTATGGCAAGCCTCTGCCGCATCCCCAGGGAATAATTTCTCACCTTTTTCCTGTTCTTAGAATCCAGTCCCACTTTTTCCATAATATCACATATTTTTTTAGAATCCTTCCTGTGGTTTAACATATACAGAATCTGAAGATTTTTCTTTCCCGACTCATTTTTCAAAAATGCAGGCTCCTCAATTATCACTCCCGCACATTTTAAAAGTTTCCCGTCTAATGGTTCCCCATTAACCAAAACGCTTCCTTCATCCGGCAGAAAAAGCCCGCAGATGCATTTCATTAAAACTGTCTTCCCGGAACCGTTATATCCCACCAATCCATAGATGTGCCCGGCCTCCATCTCAAGATTGACATCCTCTAAAACTGTCTGCCGGCCAAATCTTTTTGTCAAATGGCTTATCTCTATTTTGTATTCCATTCTATTCCTCCCTGTCAGATTTAAAATCCATTTTATTAATTTTAAAACTCCCTGCCATGCCAAGTATCACCCAAAGCAGCGCACATGCCACTACAATGTAAATCATATCCGGCCCATTTAAATTAGCCGCACTCCCCCATCTTTCACACCGCACCCACTCTGCCGGGGTAAAATAAATAATGCCCTGGTCATCTCCATACATTATCAACACCTGGCTGATAAACTGGGGCATCAATACAAAACAGGCTGTGACTCCATAGGCCGCCACCCTGCCGCCCCATAAGCTCACTACATACATGAGCATGGCAGACAGTGACGTGACAAGCCAGGCAGCCGCTAAAGAATAACCGAATAATTCCCAGGGCGAAAAACTTTTCATCACTCCATATGGAACGGAAAAAATTACTTCCGACCCGGCATCCGTCAATGCCAGCATACGATTGGTTCTTGTCCATTCATTGGAAAACTCTCCCACCGGAAGAAGTTCTGCTATATTAATGGCAGCCATAGCCACATTTAACAACAGGCTGCTTAGAAGAATATAGACCATATTCCTTCTAAAAAAACGCTCCCGGCCGGTACGCATTACCACATAAATCTGGTTTTTTTCCATAAAAGGCACATTGGAATAAAACATAAGAATGAGCAGGAACAATATCTTATTGCTGTACACATCATTCCACAAAAAAGGAAGCATGGAGAAATTCACCCTGCCGCCCGCAGCAGATACTGCCCTTCTCACAGTTTCCAGATACATGTCCATCATACAGACCAATATCAGCGCCATAGCAAAAAAACGCATATTCCACATTTTCCCTTTTAAATTTGCTTTTGTATCTGCAAGAACCGCCCCAATCCTATCCATGTGATTTTCCCCCTTTCCCAAATATGTCTTTTTCTAACTTTTTTTCCATAAATATTCCAATAATTAATACAGAGACAGCCGATACAAAAAGAACGCTGGGAATTTTCAATTTTAAATTGCCTAATACGTTAGCCGCCGGGTCAAAAAAATCATACAGATTAAAAGGTTCTGGCAGATAGTTTACCAGAAAATAATAAGCTGACATAGGCAGGGCAACAGCAAACAACTGATTTTCCGCATAAAGTGAAAGCCACTGGGCCAACACTGCCAGGATACCTGCCAAAAGCCCCCGCATCAGAGAATAACAGAAAAAATAGCAAGGCATAAAATTCTTTTCCATTAAAAATCCCAGGCAGCTATATTTTCCATAAATTGCTATGGTTTCTGCATCCAGCGTATTCCATGGTAATCTGATATGTGCTGCATAACAAAAGACCATACTGCCAATCCCCACTGTAAGAACTGCCGAAAGAAAACAGAGAAAAACTTTTGATGCCGTATACCTTACAATATCTCCCCTGAGGATTTGGGGATAATAGAATTTGTGTTCACCGTCTTCCAGAAAGGCTCCGGCAAAGGGAACCGCCGCCGCCGCATACACCAGGGTATATGTACTTCGCCAGCCCATATAATGGAATCCGCTTACAACGGAACCCCCGAAAAATCCTAACGCGCTGACAAAACTGGCCAAAGCTACCATCAGAATTCCAATATAAAATTTCCCGGAAGTTACGATTCGATATACATCTGATTTCATATATCTCATGATATTCCCTCCATTTCCACCGCCTCTTCCCCGGTAATCGCATTAATCGGCATCATAACATACAGCGTTTCAGATTCTCCGTTATCCATTATACTTTCCAGATAACAAATCCATACTGGAAGCATCCTGCAACTTCCGTCTTTTTGGCGCTGGGAAACCGCCATTAATTTCATTTTCCTTACAATCAACTGATTTGCATCAATATCACTGTACTTTTCCTCCACAGCTTCTACAATTTTCTCAAAAGGAGCGAAAATCATTTTTTCTTCACCCACATCCATATGATAATAATTTTCAATTTTACACTTCATCATTCCCTGGCTGGAATAAAAAACCTGAAGTGGGCATGCATCAACATTTTCATAATATCCGTTCCCTGGGACAGCGGAATATTCATATACCGGAAGTCCCTGAAATGTCTGCTGTCCAAAAAAGTAATAACCTTCCTGCTCTTTTGACCATTGGGGATTTTTCTCTTCTTCTATTTCATTTCCGTACATATCCTTTACCATTTCCTGTTCCTTTAAGGTATCCACATCCAATCCAAAGACACGGTATGTATTCCCTTGTACGGAAAATCCCATATCTTCCAGCAGACCTTCCACTTCTTTTTCTGCCTCATCTCTTGTCATAAAATCCAGAGTATTCTGTTCATCCAAATCCTTTAGATTATTTTCTGATTCAATAGAATCCACACGGACACAGTTGTCCACATAATCCATTTCCGGGCTTTTTATATAGTACATATAGGATTTATCGTCAATGAGGCAAAAATTTCCTTTTGTATCTTCATCTATTTCTTCTGTCTCTTTTTCTCCCCAGTCATTGGTTATAGAATCTATATTCTGCTGCACTTTAGCATTTTCTCCAAATAAGACATTGCGGATTTTTTTCCTGTCAAAAGACTGCACGGCAGTTCCTTCATAATAATTTGTGGCATCAAACTCCTGGGGAACTACCACCTCAGCGTCAAAACTTAAACAACTTCCCGGAATATCTTTTTTATATGTTTTTGGCAGTTCCAAAGAAACAGACTCTTCTTGGCTGCTCTCATCACCGTTGCTTTTTTTCACCTGCATACTCCCTGTATCCGGCATTTTATTGGCATGGTGGTATAAAAATAATACGGCTAAACCGCAGAATGCCAGAAGTATGACGTTTTTTGCTTTTTTCATTGTAATTTTCCTTTTATCCTTAACTTTTCTTCTTTGTACTATTTACCTGGCATAATATGTTCTATTTTTTTCATACTCTAACTTTTCCTGGTTTTTTCCCCATTGATTGTCCCCATCGCTTTCTTTTATGGCAACTGCAAGAAGCAAAACCTCGCCTATTATAAAAAAGGACAGTACCATGCAAAATATACAGTATCCCGTACCATAGCCAGCATCATGAAACCGCTTTATATTTAATAGAGCCATATATATAATATTGAACATACCAAATACCAGCAGTGCTCCACAGACTGCCAGCGTATCTCCATATTGCAGATAACACATAAACCATACTAGGGCAAACAGCCACTCCACAAAAAAATGGATTACCCATGCCACCCAATAATATAAACGTGAAATTCTTTTTATTCTCCAATCTAATGGTTTCATACAATATCCTCCTAGTATAATAATGGTGTAGTCAAGAACGACTACTAAGTTAATAGTTACAAAGTCCAATCTAACAAATCT
>CANRJF010000151.1 GCA_947630855.1 uncultured Lachnospiraceae bacterium | reverse complement strand
AGGTTCGATTTTAAGCCATGACCATTTCCAGGGTGGACATTATGAGTTTGCCATGGCAAAAGCCCCGGTGGAACGGGAGATTTTTTTTGGGGGATTTGAGGATATTAAGGCCGGCATTGTAAAATGGCCTATGTCTGTGATTCGTTTAGACTGCAAAGACAAGAACCGCCTGATTGAACTGGCAGATAAAATCCTGCTGGCATGGAGAAAATACACAGATGAAGATGCCTTTATTTTTGCGGAGACAGAAGGAGAACCCCACAATACCATTACTCCCATTGCCAGGAAAAGGGGAGAGATGTTTGAACTGGATTTGGTGCTTCGGAACAATATTACCACGGAGGAGCATCCTCTTGGGGTATACCATCCCCATGGAAAACTTCACCATATTAAAAAGGAAAATATCGGCTTAATCGAGGTGATGGGCCTTGCAGTGCTTCCTGCCCGGTTAAAGGAGGAGATGGCAAGACTGCAGGAGGCAATTCTTACAGTCAGCGACCTTCGGGGAGAGGAGGCTCTTGCAAAGCATGCCGACTGGGTGGAGGAATTTTTACCCAAATATGATAATGTAAATAAGGATAATATAGAGGAGATTCTACGCAAGGAAATCGGCCTGGTTTTCTCGGAAGTTTTGGAGGATTCCGGTGTGTATAAGTGTACCAAAGAAGGCAGGGAAGCGTTTTTGCGTTTTGTGGAGAGTGTATAAAGATTATATTATACCAAGGTCAAAAGCCTGACTACACGGAATGCTTGCATTCCTGTGGAACCAGAGAGCCGTGGAAAAAGCGCGGCTTTTCTGGTTCTTTTTTTCTCAGGTATCATTGTGTTATCACAGGAGAGGGAATATAGTAAAATTTGTAATCGGACATCACATCCCCTTCCGTAAGGGTATCGTAAATATCGTTACTGCAGTAATACCATTGTCCGCCGGAAAGTATTTTGCAGACAGAAATGTCTGCTTCTGTGTATGGGTCTTTTTCCACAACAATTTGTTTTTCCCCACAGACAGCATCCATATAAAGGTTAGGCAGCAGAGAGTCTTCCTGGGCCGAAACAAGATGGAGGCTGGGATAGGAAAAATATCCTGTGTAGGGCACATTCATTTCTAAAGGCACTTCTGAGGTAAACTGAACAATCTGGTTTCCCCGGCAGGCGGTGTATGACTGGGAATCTTTTGACAGGACAATAAATATCTCTGAGTGCATGGCAATTTCTTTTATATTGCAGTTTTCATCCGTATCAAACAAAATATCTGTTCTCTCCAATGTCCTGTCTGTTTCATTTAACCAGTCAATCAATTCTTTATCCAGAATTTTTATGTTATCATATGTAGTTCCGTTATAATTGAAAGAAACAATACCTTCCCCGTCATAGCTTTTTACGGTGCCGGTGAGATGTTCCTGGTTTTTGGGGAGGCTGTTTTGTTTGGCGGAATAATTGTCGGTATTTCCGTTTCCCGAAATCACACCGGAATTGATAAAAAACATAAAAGTAATGAACAGTATGGTGAGTGCTGTGGGAACTATGACAAGAAACACTTTATAGATAACACGGCCCGTAGTTTTTAAGGTTTCTGACTGCGTTCCATAGTCGGCATCAACACTGTCCTGTTCCCGGGGAGGGGTGTCTATAATATCAACATGAAGATCCATATCAATTTCAGAATCGCAATATTCACAGACCCTCTGTCCTCTTCTTATCTCTGCGCCGCAATGGGGACATTTCATAATAATACTCCTTTGTAAATATATATTTATTTATTCAAATATTCATCACAGCCGTTTATGGTATGCCATGTGATATTTGCATCTTTCACAATGCCAAGAAGGCTTTCTTTTCGGGTGTTGCACAATTCCCTTAATTTCCAGTGAGGAAGGAGTGCTTTATCAAAATACATCCTGTTTTCCCTTATATATTTTCTGACATGCACCTTTACGTCTTCCGGTGTATTCTCTGCAATCTGGAAGGCATAGAAATCATTATTTATATCGATCATGCAATGATAAAATTCCACAGGGATTTCTTCTCCATTAACAGGCGTATAAGCATTTACGCCTGTAAACTTCTGGGGGTTTATGGTATCTATAAACATATTTTCATAAAATCCCCAGTAAGGGCTGCCTGTGGAATCATACTTTGTTAGGCCGCTGTTTTCTTCCGGTGTAATATTTTTTGGATAGATAAATGAATTGCTTTTTAGCTGGGTCTGTATTGCGGAAATTAACTCCACCTGTCCGTTCATGCATCGAAATATCATTACGGCCGTGCTGTTATCATGAAAGCAGGCCCTGAGGGCAAGTTCCGTCTTTCCGTCCCCTTCACAGTCAATGAGCGCACATTCTATGGTATCCATGCTGCTATCTTTAGACGGGGCATAAAGTAAAGAATTTAAAATATCCTGAAAGCGGAAATCCCCTTCCCAATAGGATATAGGTTCTAAACGGTATGCATTATGATAATAATACATTGCTGTCACAGCATTGCGTTTTCCTTCTAAAAATGCCTGATATATGCCGGCTTCCTCTCCGGCAGATTCCAGAGAGACATCTGCCTGTAAATCCGGTTCAAGCATTATCCATTTTCCGTCTTCGTAAAAGAGTTCCATTGCATCCTTCAGATAGACCCTCGCACCTTCTTTTCCCAGGGTACTGACAAAAAGGCCGATGCCTTTTCTTCCCTTTTGGTTTATGGAGATGATATTTGCATCACATGCTTCATTCTGCAGTTTCGGAATGTCATTGTTTGGAAAAAGCTGCCGGATATTTTTCCCGTCTATCTGAAAAATGTCCAGCAGTGTATATTCTCCGGCAGTGTTTGTAAAGTAGCTGTCCACTACTACTTCCCCTATGCCGTCTCCGGTGAAGTCACAATAATACACATCATTGATACGACACGGATAAAAAGTCAATTCCCAATCCACAGCAGTCCCGTCATCAAATACAAAATGTATCACTGCCGGGTCTGAAATGTGTGCTTCTTTGTCGTATAAAACATCTGCCAGACGAGCAGGCCCCGGAGCTTCATATTCGTTTATTGTTTCTGCCGGGGCAGCCAGTATCTGTTGTTTACCGCAGGAAATTGCACTGAAAAAACAGAAAACAGCCATGAATGCCCTAATCATATCATTAAAACACCACCTTATTTTTCCCGTTATATTTTCCTACGTATAACTTCTTATCCGCCAGATTTACCCACTCATCTAAAGACTGTCCCATGTTGCAGATGGCAGTTCCTAAAGTAATGGTAAGCCGGAACTTATCTTCCCCATATTCGAAATGGTAATTTTCCACATCTTTTCTGATATCTTCTAAAAAATTAATCTGTGCCAGCCTGTTATTTCCCACGGAACCGAAAAGGACAAATTCCTCTCCGCCCCAGCGGCAGGGAGTGATGCCCGTCTTTTTACAATGTTCCTGTAACAATTGGGATATGGTTTTTAATACGTAATCTCCACAGTTGTGGCCGTAAGTGTCATTGATGGATTTAAAATTATCAATGTCTGCAATGGTAATCCAGTAGTCTTTCATCTCCGGATTTGTATAAATCGCATCCAGATTATTGGTAAGATAATGCCGGTTCGGCAGCCCTGTCAGGGCGTCTGTCTGTGCCGTGTGGGACAGGTTCTTGGTGGAACGCATGGACAGGTACACCAAAAGGGACATAAAAAAGATACACAGCAAAAAAGTGACGGAGGATACCAGCAGCATCAGGGTAAACTCTAAATTTTCATTTATCCGGTAAAATGGCGGAAAAATACGGGTGAAAACGGCGCACAGTATATAGGCTATAAAATAAATAAAGGCAAGTTTTACACCGTGAAAAGCATTGTTTTTTGTGGAGAGCATGGCATATTCCGTATAAAAAACCAGGATTATCATGCCTAAAAAACAATTTTGGAAGCCGCAGCCCCAGCCCAGGCAGACAGTGGCCAGGCTCATATGGATTAAAACTTCTATATAGGTTATGTAAGCCAGGAGTAAAAGTTTTTCCTTGCGCAGCAAATAAAAGGTATAAATGTAGGTTAATATGCTGAATACATTTACTACTGCCATAAGGATAATATGCAGAACGGAAAAAATCAGCAGAAGGCAGGTATGTACCGCAAGGAAAGCAGTGACAACTGCAAGAGCGGATTTATGTATTGTTGTATGGTTTTGTGGTTCCTTATTCATAAATATCCCTCTATTGGTAAGAAAGTATAATTGTTTATAATACAACATTATATCAAATAATGGAAAAAATTAATACCAAAAATTATATTTTAATTTTGCCGTTTTATTTTAGAAGTTGAAATCCGGTGGAAAAGGCATTATAAGGGTAGTGTCTTAGAGAATTATCCAAAAGGGAAGGGAGTGGAGAAGATGCGTATGGAATATGAGTGTTTGGGCAGGGGGAAGGAGAATCTTTTTTTACATAAATGCTACCCGGGGGGTATAGTAGTTTCTTATATATTTTCCTTAAAAACTTTACTATATACTATATTTTATTTTTTTTCTTCATATTGCCATATCATGTAAATTATGGTAATATAATAGCAGGCGCTGTCCAAAACGGTCATGCGGTTCGCCTTTCGCCAAAATGTTTACATTTTGCGAACTTCCAGTATTTTAGGAGGTGATACATAATGGAAAATAAAACGAAAGGTCTTGAAATGATGTCACTCATAATCGGCATTATTGGAATTGTTGTTACAGTCATCAGCATTATTGTGACTGCAATCAGCATTGTGCAGAATGCCGGAAAAGATAAACATCAAAAAAGCAACCGCTCCGAGCCAAAGGAATAGGTTGCTTTTTTAGGTAACTTTATAAACCAAGGCGAACCGTTTGATTTACGGGTAGCACCTTTTTCTAAAAATTATTCTACCAAACCCATGGTACATTGTCAACCAGAAAATTTCCACAATATTTTTAATACATGTTATCATTTTTATGAATTCCTATTATACCCGTGAGCCAAATGATTTGCCAGCATGTATTCTCTGTTTCCAAAAAAACAGCAAATCATTTGGCAAATGTATATGCTCTGGAGTATAACTGTTGTTGAAATACGAAAAAATGATTACTACACATGCAGAATTTATGGTTGTATAATAAGATAAAATCAGTTATAGTATAGCATATAAAGTTTACAAAGCAGGAAAGGGGGACAAGGCAGATGGCTCACAGGCCGCTTCCCATTGGAATAGAATTTTATAAGGAAATGGTAGACAAAAATTATTATTATGTGGATAAGACTACAATGATAAAGGATGTGCTGGACAGCCATGCCAAGGTGAGCCTTTTCACCCGTCCCCGAAGATTTGGAAAAACCCTGGCCATAACCACACTGAAAGCCTTTTTTGAAGATGAGCGGGACAGGGATGGAAAGCCCATTGATAACAGCCGTTATTTTAAAGGGAAAAAAATTGCCTGCTGTGGCAGAGAATATATGGATAAGATGGGACGGTACCCTGTGATTAATCTGTCCTTAAAATCTGCAAAGCAGCCTGCCTTTGATATGGCTTATGGCGTTTTGACGGAACAGATTGCCGGAGAATTCCGCAGGCACAGATATGTATATGAGTCGGATGTTTTGTACGAAGAAGAAAAAGAAAAGTATAAAAATATTCTTTGGGGCAGTGCAGAATATAAGGATTATGCCACATCCCTAGCTTTTTTGTCAGAGTGTTTGCAAAGATACCATGGAGAAAATGCGGTTATACTTATAGATGAATATGATGTGCCGTTGGAAAACTCTTATTTTGAAGGTTTTTACCATCAGATGATTTCCTTTCTACGGTCTCTGTTTGAATCGGCGCTAAAAACAAATCCATTTCTGGAATTTGCAGTGATAACCGGATGCCTTAGAATCAGCAGGGAAAGTATCTTTACAGGGCTGAATAATTTGAAAATAGTTTCTATTCTTCAGGATGATGGGGCGGAATGTTTTGGATTTACTCCAGAGGAAGTTAAGGAGATGCTTGCCTGTTATGGGATGGAAAATTGTATGGAGGAAGTTAAAAAGTGGTATGACGGGTATCTGTTCGGACAGACAGAGGTATATAATCCCTGGAGTGTGATTAATTATATAGATGAAAATAAAGCAAAGTCACAGATTTTCCCGAAACCATACTGGTCAAATACCTCCTCCAACAGCATTGTAAAAGAATTGGTTGCACAGGCAGACCGGGAAGTAAGGGAAGAGATTGAGGGGCTTCTTTTAGGAGGCTTTATTGAGAAGCCGATTCATGAAGACATCACATATAATGACATTTACGAATCCCAGGATAATCTTTGGAACTTCCTTTTTTTCACCGGATATTTAAAAAAGGCGGAGGAGCGTTTTGAAAATCATACCATTTATCTGAAAATGGTGATTCCTAACATAGAGGTTCAATATGTATATCAGAATACCATTTTGTCCTGGTTTGATAAAAAAGTAAAATCTTCTGACAGGACTCCACTGTATCATGCCCTTGTGGCAGGAGACGCTGCCACAGTTCAGGAGATATTAAGAAAACAACTGCAGGAGACAATTAGTTTTTATGACGAAGCAGAGTTGTTCTATCATGGATTTATGGCAGGGATGTTAGGAGGATTGGGGGAATACTGTTTAAAATCCAATCGGGAATACGGGGACGGAAGACCGGATTTTTTAATGGAACCTGCGGATCCCAAAATGCCGGTAATTATTTTGGAATTAAAAAAAGCAGATAAATTTTCCCTGATGGAGGGCCAGTGTGAGGCGGCTCTTTGCCAGATTGAGGAGAAGCATTACGATGGGGAACATAAAGAAATCGGCTATGAACATTATGTAAAATACGGCATTTGTTTTTGCAGGAAAAACTGTAAGGTAAAAGCAGAGACAGAGCTGTAACTGTTAACGGATTGCAAATTTGCATTCCGTTTTTTTTGACAAAACATATTAAACTAAAACCCTGTGAAGACGGATTTCTCCGGTGCTGTCCGAAACACTGGCTGTATATGCTGCCACCGTTAAAAAAGTTCATGAACGGATTGAGAGTCAGGGTGATACCTTATAGCGGAATAGAATTTAAAAGAAAATAAATGATGAGGAAGCGGAATTAATCTATTGCGGCATCTCATGTTCAAAATCCGGCATGTTAAGTCTTTATGTATTGCGGAGAAATCTCCCGGGGAATATAATGTGCAGGAAAGAAGGTGAGCCATTGAAAGTAAATATTATCGCCAATACCCAGGCGAAAGGCATTCGGGTGGATATTCTCTGTCCCGCCGTAAGCCCGGAGGTGGAAAAAATAGCGGCAGCCTTAAGAATGCTGGAAAAAGAACTTACCGGAAAAAAGGAGGGGCAGATTTTTTTTATTCCGGCAAGGGAAGTCATCTATATTGAAACAGTGGAGCGGAAATGCTTTTTTTACACAAAAGAGAATTATTATGAAACGGATTTTAAACTTTACGAGTTAGAACAGCAGTTAAGCGACAGCAATTTTATCCGTGCAGGAAAATCCATACTTGTGAATTTAAAAAAAGTGGTTTCCATAAAAGCAGAACTGAACCGGAAACTGCGCATTACATTGGAAAGCGGGGAACAGATTATGGCATCCAGGCAGTATGCGGAGGGGATTAAAAGGAAGCTGGGGGTGAAATAACATGGAAAAGAGAAAGAAAGTGTTTGATTTTTTTGGGCAGGTATTGGCAGGTTTTAGTATCACTGTGCTGGCATTGATTTTTCTCACCAAGGCCTTCGGCCGGGAGGCAGAGGGATATTCCAGCATTTTTTCCATGGGAGAACAGGGGATTTCCTGTGATACCCTGTTAGAGTTTTTTTCTTTATCTGTCATAATGACGTTCATAAGCCGGCTGTTTTTTTCTGAACTTATTAAAAAAATCGGAGTTCTCGGCCGTACATTGTGCATGCTGGTTTGTGACGTGGCGATGGTGGCATGGTTTACCTGCCGGTTTGGATGGTTTCCCGTAGATGATTGGAAGCCCTGGTGCATGTTTTTTCTATGCTTTTTCCTGTGTTTTATTGTAAGCATGGCAGTTTCCATATTAAAAGAAAAAACAGAAAATGCGGCTTTGGAAGAGGCTTTAAAAAAATTGCAGAAGGAGGATAAGGATGGAGTATCAGATGAAAATTGAAAATATCGACCATAGTTTCGGGGACAGGCAGGTGTTAAAAGGAGTTACCCTTTCCATTGAAAAAGGGGAAATTATGGGGCTTTTAGGGCCTTCGGGAGCAGGAAAAACTACTCTTATTAACATTATTACAGGCCAGTTAAAACCCGATGGGGGAAAGGTGTTCATTGACGGGAAAAGCATGGGAATTATGATGGATAACTGGGGATTGTA
>CANRJF010000150.1 GCA_947630855.1 uncultured Lachnospiraceae bacterium | reverse complement strand
ATAATTCCCATTTATTCGGCTATAATAGCCGACCGATAATGCATATTTACAGTTCGGTTAGGCCGTGAATTGTAACAGTGTTTACGATGAGAGAGGATTGTTGGTATTCTAATATTGACAAACTATCAATTGATGTGTATATTATCAATTGATAGTAGATGCGTTGGAGGTGATTAGCATATTCCTTAGTTATCAATCGAAAAGAAGAGAAGTAGTAGCTTTCCTGGATGAGTTGCATAAATTACTTGAGAGCGACGACTTTGATATAAATACCGATTTGAACCTTATTCGTAAGAAAAAGCAAGGGGATGATCAGAAGTATTCGACACCATATACATTGTTAGATCTTGATTATGATGCAGAAGATGTTGTTAACCGATTAAAAGAATTGAAAGTAGAAGAGTACTCAGAAACAAAAATCGATACAGATGATGTAAATCCGCCGATATTATTTGTGTTTGGAAAGGACATAAACGGCAAACTGATTTATGTGAAGTTAAAAATTAGAGATCAGCAGAAGCAAGTGGTATGTGTGTCATTTCATTATGCAAAGGATAAAATGGAATTTCCTTATGCATAATGGAATAATGAAGGAGGTAAGACAATGGAGGCCAATACATTAATTAGAAAAATTCATATGTCTTGTCCGTTATGTGACAAGACACATGAAATTGAAGAGAGGAAACGAATCACAACCATTACATTAAAAAGAGAGGAAGTAACCTACGAAGAGAGGTTTTATTTTTGTGCAAATGCTGATGAGGATGAGAACGAATTTGAGACTGGAGCAATGACAAATGAAAATCTCCTTAACGCAAGAAATGCATACCGAGTAAAGATGGGGCTTCTTACATCTGATGAAATTGTTGCAATTAGAGAAAGCTATGGTCTGTCCCAGGTTGATCTTGCAAAACTTCTGGGATGGGGAGAAGCAACTATTTCACGATATGAGAGCAAAGCAATTCAGGATGAAGCATATGATACTATGCTTCGCCTGATTAAAGATAACCCTTTACAAGCATTAGAATTCTTAAAGAAGAACGCCGATAAATTTCCGGTGATGAAACGCTTAGAGATTAGAGCAAAGATTATTGAGAAATTGGATTCTTATGGAAAGGAGTTTCTTACAAGACAAACATTTGAAGGAGAGTATGCAAACTTTGAAGAGCCATCTGATTCAAATGGATTTACAATGCTTAATATTGATAAAATTGAAGCGATGGTTTCTTATATTGCGGAGAAAGTTAGTAACTTGTTTAAGGTCAAACTGATGAAAATGCTTTGGTATTCGGATGTTTTATCGTTCATTGAAAACGGATGTTCAATGACTGGTATGGTATATCGACATGAACCTATGGGCGCTCTTCCGGTTGGACATTATAGTTTGATGAATTTAGAAAACTTAAATGTTCAAGAGGAAATGAGTTACAATTATGATACTATGCTTCATGTATATCCAACTGCTAACATGAATTATTCTGTATTATCGGATGGAGAAAAAGCCATATTGGATAAAGTCATTACAAAGTTTAAAGACTGTAAGGCAAAAGACATTGTGGATTACATGCATGATGAAAGAGCATACAGTGAGACAAAACCTGGAGAAATAATTCCTTTTAGCTTAGCAAAAGAAATAAGAGCATTTTAATAGGGTAAATGATTATGGGCACTTGCAGATAATGTGAGTGCCTTTTTGATTGGAGGATGACATGGGATTTTTCAGCAGCTTATTTCGTGGAAGGGACACACCCACAGATAGAACTTCCGGCAGTGCATATTCATTCTTTATGGGTGGAAGTACTTCCGGGAAGAGAGTGAATGAAAGAACAGCGATGCAGATGACGGCGGTGTACTCATGCGTGAGGATATTGTCTGAAGCGGTGGCCGGACTTCCATTACAGTTTTATAGATATACAGCAGATGGTGGTAAAGAGAAGGCGGTGAATCATCCGCTTTATTTTTTGCTCCATGATGAACCGAATCCGGAAATGACAAGCTTCGTGTTCCGTGAGACTTTGATGACGCATTTGCTCTTGTGGGGCAATGCGTATGGTCAGATTATCAGGAATGCAAGAGGTGAAATTATTGCACTGTATCCGCTGATGCCTGACCGCATGACGGTAAATCGTGATGAAAACGGTCAGCTTTATTATGAGTATTACATGAATACAGATGATGCTCATACCATGAAGGGTACTACGGTGAGATTGCAGCCGCATGATGTACTTCACATTCCGGGGTTAGGTTTCGATGGCTTGGTTGGGTATTCACCTATTGCAATGGCAAAGAATGCTATCGGTATGGCGATTGCCTGTGAAGAGTATGGAGCAAAGTTCTTTGCAAATGGTGCAGCTCCGTCTGGTGTGTTAGAGCATCCGGGAACTATCAAGGATCCTTCAAGGGTTCGTGAAAGCTGGCAGGCAACCTTTGGCGGTTCAGCTAATGCTAACAAGGTGGCGGTGTTGGAGGAAGGTATGAAGTACACGCCTATTTCCATAAGCCCGAATGAAGCACAGTTTTTGGAAACAAGAAAATTTCAGATTGATGAGATAGCACGAATATTCAGGGTACCGCCTCATATGGTTGGTGACCTGGAGAAATCGAGCTTTTCTAATATTGAGCAGCAGTCGCTTGAATTTGTGAAATATACTTTGGATCCCTGGGTGGCGAGATGGGAACAGGCCATGGTCAGAGCCCTTCTTACTCAGGAAGAGAAGAAAACTTATTTCTTTAAGTTTAATGTGGACGGTCTGCTCAGAGGCGATTACCAGAGCCGAATGAACGGTTATGCGACAGCAAGGCAGAATGGATGGATGTCAGCAAATGATATCCGGGAACTTGAAAATCTTGACCGCATTCCTGCTGAGGCCGGTGGCGATTTGTATCTCATCAATGGAAATATGACAAAGCTGGAGGATGCAGGCATTTTTGCTGCAGGTGCATCTGATGGTTCCAAAGGGGAATCAGGGGACAGTCAGAGTTCTGGTGGAGAGGAAGAGGCTTTGGAACAGTCGGATGGAAAAACGGAACAGATCAGAGGGCAGTCCGGCAGAACGAGGAATACCGGAGGTTGCACCGGTGCAACTAAGAAGGATGGAGGTAAGTGATGAAACGGAAATTTTGGAACTGGATAAAGAACCAGGATGAGAGCGGCTCTGAAATGAGGACGTTCTTTTTAAATGGTGAAATCTCAGATGAGACCTGGTATGGGGATGAGGTTACTCCAAAGCTTTTCAAGGATGAGCTGGAAGGTGGCACGGGCCCGATTTCGGTCTGGATCAACAGCCCCGGTGGTGATGTATTTGCGGCGGCTCAGATTTATAACATGCTGATGGATTATCCATACAATGTGACAGTCAAGATTGACGGGCTTGCGGCTTCAGCTGCCTCTGTTATCGCAATGGCTGGAACTACGGTGGAAATGAGCCCAGTGGCAATGATGATGATTCATAATCCGGCGACTATCGCAATCGGTGATTCTGAGGAAATGAAGAAAGCGGTGAAGATGCTGGATGAAGTGAAAGAATCCATCATGAATGCTTATTAGATCAAGACCGGTCTTGCAAGAGACAGGATTTCAAAGCTTATGGATGCTGAGAGCTGGTTCAATGCGAAAAAGGCTGTTGAGCTTGGCTTTGCAGATAAGATTCTGTTCAGCTATGGACAGGGTGATGTAACCAATGATGCTGGTGAAGGAATTACGGTCAGCGATGCAGAGTGGATCAGATGGCACATGTCATTATGGTCGGTGGTCAGACCGCTGCTTGACATGGCGGATTCATTTAAGAAAAAGCTGGATAAGCAGAATAGTATCAGCAGACAGGACAATTTGCTCCTGGCAGAGAAACTGGCCAGACTTCAGCAGGAAAAGGAAAAATGTGAGTCAGACAGATTTGCCAATGCAGATCAGTTTATGGCAGGTCAGCTGGACAAGGAAGTCTATCAGAGAAGAAGAGCAGACCTTGGCAGGCTTGCAGAAAGGTTTGAGGCTGATATAGAGGAATTAGAGAAGAAGCTTAAGGCAGCGGAAACTGTGAAGGATGACAGTTTATCACAGGCATTGAGTGTGATGAAGAGGTATTCCGGAGCCGAAGAACTGACACAGGCAATGGTGCAGGAACTGATTGATAGGGTTATTGTTACGGATCCAGAGAATGTGGAGATTATCTGGAAGTTTAAGGATGAGGTTATGAAGTTTATAGGGATTTAAGGCTGGAGCCGGTTGGATGATAAGTCTGACTGGCTTCTTTTACGATTGCCAATAAAGCAAAAGAGATTCATTTAGAATGTAGCTGCTATTGACAAATACGCATTTAATTTGTATTATTTATGTAAAATGGAATAGCTGCTACATGTAGCAGCAGTCAAATTTAAGGAGGGTTTTACATGAACATTAATAAAGATCTTAGAGCAGCAGTGAATATGAATCCAACAAGGAATACTAGGAATCTAACAGTTGAGAATCTTTGTAATATGATTGATGGTGGTACATTGACAATTCCATTATATCAGAGAGATATTAGTTGGACGAAGCAGAAGTGTGTTGAACTTTTAAATTATGAACTACTTGGAAAATCACCTATTTCAGCAATTTCAATAAATGTTATTAATAATACGGATAGTGATTTTGCAGTTCCACAAGTTTCGTTTATTGATAGAGAAGTAATGCCCAATATGGTAAGAGGACAGTTTTCTGTTGTTGATGGACAACAGCGGTTGACTACTAATTACAAAGCATATTGTAATAGTGATGATCTTCGAGATATTGTTTTGGATCTTGGATCCGGAAAATTTGTAATTACTACAGAAAGTATTAGAAATAATCAAGTGCCAGTAGGTGTGTTGATGAATAAAGACAGTGGAAAACTTATTGTCTACGTTCAGTCAAAGAGAGGGATGGACAATGATGTCATGGCATTTTTACTTCTTGCAAGAACAAAAATTCTTTCGTACGCTTATACTATTAATATTGCAGAGGATCTGTCTGAAGATGAACAAATCACATGGTTTGAGGTGCTTAATAATGCTGGAAGTAGAGTAAGTATTATTCAGATGCGTTTTGCAAAAATGAAAGCGCATGGCTTGGATATTTATACCCAATATACAAATGTTTATAGAAATAAAATGCAGGAATTTGGGTATGAGTTTTTTACACCACAAAAAACAACAGTATCATATCCAATTGCAGCTTTAAATCCTGCATATGAAATTCTTTGCTCAGGAACAACTCATCAAAATAATTTTGCACCAATGCCATCTGATACAAAAGAGAACCAATTGTGCAATCTTGAGGTCGAAAAGCTTCGTAATTGTATTAACTTGACATTGGAGACACTTGAGAAAGTATTACGTTTTATCGCAGATAATGATTTAAAGAAACCTGATCGCGTGGACTATATTAATTATTTAATTGGATACTTTATATTTAACCCAGCTCCGATGACAGCAGAACAAAAGGCAAAAGTAATTGCATGGTACAATACGGTAAATTTCACAAACAAATCTAACACTGATAGACGAAATATTTATACAGAGCTATTAAACAATATTTAGTTTTGTAGTTTGTGATAAACATAAGTATGTGTATTTTTTTGAAAGTGTGATTAATTTTCTACTCTTGAATGGCTTTTTTGATTGTCAGTATAATAGTATTGTAAAGCCAGTTGGATGAGTCTGACTGGCTTCTCTTTTGATTGAAAAAATGGCAGTTTTGATGTACTATAAATTATACGAATGAGACAACTGATTTTTGGTTGAGGATTGTAATTATGGTAAAAAACAATATCGAAGTTGATGTAAAAATAAAATGCATAGAGCAGGGAAAAACACAGGTGCAGCTGGCAGAAGAAATTGATACTACCAAGGCATATGTGAATCGTGTCATTAAGAAACAGGATGGCATTGTGAATAAGACTTTTGTGCAGATGATGGAAGCGCTAGGGTACGATATTGAACTGACTTATGTGAAAAGATAGTAATGGTCAAATAATAATGAGTATAAATGAAGGAGTGTTTAGGTTGGATTTTAATACACTTATAGATAATGGTACTTTGAATCAGTGTAACTTCGTTGAAGTTATTCAAATTATATTATTATGTAAAAAGGACGGATCGTGTTGGAATTATTTTACACATCTTTTGTTTTCATCAATTTATACAGAGCAGAAAGAAAGAGAATATGTGACGACTCCACCTCAAAGCATTAATTCGGAATATAAAATTATCATAACAAAAGACATTATTCCAAAGGAGGATGCTCTGAATGTTTTACAAAACGCTGCAGAGAAACAGAAATGGGAATGGAAAGAGGATGTGGTATTATTAGATGATGTTTTTCCGATTAACCCGCAGTTCATACCCAATGTCATGATGCTGGGGTCAAAAGCTTTACCCATAGAAGCTTGAAAATTTAATATTTTAAAATAAATATAAGCAATCTGTCCTTTTATAAGTTATAATAGAAGTAGCTTCTGAAAGGTGGAACGTGATATGTCTTTTAAAATAAATGAGTGTCAACAATTATCATTTGAAGATAGTTTTTTGAATCTGACTGACCGTGAAAGAAAAGCGTTGGAAAAATCATGGGCGAAGATTTTTGCTGATGAAATTTTTCCAGCGATAGATGAAGAACGCTTTTCTGTCCTGTATAGTGATAAAGCATCCAGACCCAATACGCCTGTAAATGTTATTATTGGCGCACTCATCATCAAGGAGCTTTTTGACTATTCTGACGATGAGATTGTTGAGAATCTCATGCCTGACCTCCACCTTCAATACGCTTTACACACGACAAGCTTTGCAGAACAGCCGCTTTCGGATAAAACTCTGAGCCGTTTTCGCAAAAGATGCTATGATTACGAGACGCTTCATGGTGTTGATTTATATCACGACTGCGTGAAAGACCTCAGCAGTAAAATTGCCAAAATAATGAAACTGAATGGCCGTGTTCGCCGAATGGATTCTATGATGATAGAAGCAAATATCTGGGTTTTAAGCCGTATGGAATTAATTTACACCTGCATTTCAAAACTGGTTGTGTCCCTTACAAAAAATCATCCGGATAAGGTTGTGGGATCATTAAAACATTATGCTGACCCAAATGATTATAACCGCATCTTTTACCATCAGAGGAATGATGACATGGAGGCAATCGTCCAGACTTTGCTGACAGACAGCGATTGCTTGCTTGATATCTGTAAAGCAGAATTTGAAGAAGTTACAGAATACCGGCTTTTTGTCAGATGCCTTTCTGACCAGACGGTTGTTGAAAATGAGAAACGTCGTCTGAGAACCAAAGAAGACGGGACGATGAATTCATCAGCGCTTCAAAATCCCTCTGACCCGGATGCCACCTACAGAAATAAATCCGGCAAACTTCACAGGGGTTATGTGGCTAACATCGAAGAAACTGTTGGAAAAAATGGTTCTGTGGTCACTGATTATCAGTTTGATAAGAACACCCATACGGACAGCCATTTCCTTCAGGAAGCCCTTTCGCAAATGGAAAAATCTGAAGAAGAGATAATTCTGGTTACCGATGGCGGTTATGATGGACAGGACAACATTGCTCTTGCCAAAGAGAAAAATGTCAAACTGGTAACAACGGCATTAATCGGCAAAAAAGCGCCTGACGTTTTGGCGGACTTTCAATTTAATGAAGAAGGAACAAAGCTGCTTAAATGTGCGGCCGGATATGAACCTGTCAGTCAAAGTTATACAAAGTCAACGAAGCAATGCAGGGTTTCATTTGACCGAAACCATTGCGCCGGATGCCCATATCGGGAACAGTGCCACCCAAAGATTCACAAAAAAGTCGCTACCTTTATCACCTCGAAAAATGCATCTAACAGAGCGAAAAGCCAGCGATATATGCAAAGCAAGGAATTCAGCAATTTAGCAAAGTTGAGGAATGGTGTGGAAACCATTCCGTCCAATATCCGAAAGAATTACCATCTTGAGAAACTTCCGAGAGGGAAACAGCGTGGCAAGTTCTTTTTCGGCAGTAAGATATCCGCATTAAATTTCAGAAAGCTCTTTGGTTTTCGAAAGGGCTTGGGCAACTATGCCCTTAATCCAATGCTGGCATAAAAATAAACCAAGGACACCCATATGTTCTCAAATGCATAAGCAATATATAACCAATCTACTGTGAAATATTAAATTTTCAAGGTTCATATGAAGGAATCAAAGATAGTGTTTTCTATGTTTTGACCCCGACATCATGGAATGAAGCTAATATGATCTTTCGGTGGGATTCACAAATTGGTAGAGGAGTTGGCAGTTCTTATATGGAAGAGGTAATTACGGCGCCACGTAAGCATTTATTGGTAAAGAAAAGTGATGCAGAAACAAAATTTTATTATATGGGTCTGTTCGA
>CANRJF010000149.1 GCA_947630855.1 uncultured Lachnospiraceae bacterium | reverse complement strand
AAAAATATGCTTCCCTCTGTTATGCCGTGTCTTTCGCAGTACCCTTTTAAAAGAGTGATTAAGCTGTCCGGCAGGTAGATTTCCCTGATTTTTCCTTTGTTGTTTACTGTGATATGGCCCGTTCCAATATTTTCTGCTTTAAAATATTTCAGTTCGCTGATGCGGATTCCTGTTAATGCAAGTGTCTTCATAATGGAATAGTATTTATCATCCCCGTGTTTTCTTGTGTAAATAAGCATCTGGAGGTAATCGCCCTCACTGATTACATTTTCTATGCTGCCATGCCTTTGAATGCGTTCTGTTTTTACCGCGCACCGTCCGCTTCCGCAAAATCGCAGGTAGCGGTTTACGGCAATAATCTGCTGGTTTATGGTTGCCACCGCCAGGCCAGACTGCTCCAAATGTTTTTTGTAGGCGAGGGCATCTGATTTATCCACTGCCTTTTCCCCCGCAAAATCCAGAAATTTACGAGCAATCCTAAGATACAGATAGATGGTGGATTCCGCCAGTTCCTGCATGTAAAGGTACTCCCGGTACTGTTTTAAATTGTTCATTTGATTTCCTCCTTATCTGCCCTGCTTTTTGGGCATACAGGTATACCCGCAGGGTATTTCCTCCTTTCAGCCCTGCTTTTTTGGGCATACAGGTATACCCACAGAGTGTTTCCTCCTTTCAGCCCTGCTTTTTGGGCATACAGGTATACCCGCAGGGTATTTCCTCCTTTTTTTCAGTTTAACCAGATAAAAGGGAATTTAACAGAAATAATCGAGCAGGGCGTCCGCCAGCCCTGGCTTACACTTTTTCTTTGGACGCTCGTGTGCATCATAAAAGGCACTAACGATTTCCGCTAATGCCTTCTGTACTGATTATAAAATTTACAAAATTTTCTTAAAAATTCCGATGCACATTTAAAACATTCATTAACGCTTCTTGCAATACTCTTGACACATTGATTCCAGCATGTTCAGCCTCGTAGTTAAGCCAACTGGGAATTGTAACATTTTTTCTCACTGTTTTTGTATCAATTTTCCTTCTATATTCTCCAGAATCAATATCCACTAAAGATATAACTGTTGTTCCTTCTTCTGAAAATGTTCCGCTATTTATATCTAATGAACCTATTTCGGAGTGTAAAGGTATTTCCATTTCATCATCTTCCATCGATACACACTTTATACGCATTTATCAATTTTCTATGTGTATTTAATGCGCACAAAACAATTCATTATAAGCATTAGAAAAACGTGCATTTATATGTCTATTTTTCATGAAAATGTATAAAACCAATATTGTAAATGCCAAAAAAATATGCCATATTATATTCATGATTTAAAAGGACGGGTGATAAAATGGAATGCAATGCCATAGAAAATTTGATTTAATAGAAGACTGATGAAGAACATAAGTCTCTGGTGTTAAAGCCACAAATATCTTATAATTGGAGAAATGCCGGAAGGATAGAACAATTACCAGCCTCCCTCTGATTTTGGCAAAAACTGGACTGAGAGTCCATGACTTTTCCTTAGGTTTTGCCTTACAATAACAAGAATTATATCGATACTGTAAGCGCCAAAATTACACGCTTTACAGAATCATGCAAAAGAGGGAGAATTTTCAATGAGTACACAACAAACAAATTCGAAAAATGAAGCGATAAAGCGGGAATTGAAATATATATTAAAACTTCAAAGCACATATGACATGAAAAACAGGGCACATATAAAAAAAATTTTAGATTTTAATGAAAAAAACAGTACATTCCAGTCTGCCTATGGGCTAAAATTCGTGAATCGTCTGAATGAAATTTACAGAGGTGACGATAAGGATTTATGCATTTTTTGTGGAAAAAAGCATGCCTCTAACGGCGTGATCTGCAATGACTGTACAAATAAATTTACATCTGCTCTCCAATCTTCCCCAAAAACGCAGACAGATTCCTCCAAAAAGAAAGAAAGCAAGTCACAATCCACGATTATTACAGAAGAAAACTTAAAGAAAGTGACACAGGATTTAATGGGAAAAGCGGAAAATGCCGCTTCTATTGCCAGGGAAAAACTCGCCCGGGAAATGGAAAATGAGAATGTGAAAAAAGTAACCCAGACAGCGTCGAGAGAAGCCAAAAAAGCCTCCTTAAAGATTCTGGCATTTTGGAAATCACTATCCAGAAAAAACAAAGGAATTGTAATTGCAATATTTGCTCTTGTTTTGACTGGCACAATATTCTTTGGAAAAATACACGACAACTCCGGCGGCACACAAATGAATGGAACAGAAGAACAAAAAATTTTAGAGGCGACCCTTCAAGAATATTTTCCAGATAAAGAGTTAGAAATTAAATATACCCAAAAGCTCACCGCCCCTAATGTATTTGAGGGTGAAGTAGGGGAAGTTGCTCCTGTTTCACCCGGCACAGTTTTTGTTTCTGTATATACCGTTTCCGATATCAGTATCGTAAACTATACTGGACAAGCTATCTGCTGGGTAACCCAGGATGGCAAAATTATAGGTTATGGCAGCCTGTTTTCATCAGATACACATACAATGTACAGGCTCAGATAGAGAGACAAAGATTTTCTAACTGAATGAAAGGCATACCCAAAAATGAAAAAAAGCACAGAAGAACTTCTATCATTAATACAAAATACGAAAAATATTGAACTTTACCTGAAGGAAAACAAAAACCGAACTGCTTCATCTAAGCCTTGATGATTATCTGCAGTATTTACTGGAAAAAAAGGATATGAAAATCTCTGATGTGATGAACCGCTCCCAACAGAGTGACTATGTATACAAAGTATTTAAGAATCAGAGAAAAGCCAGCAGGGACATTTTGATTGCCATTGCACTGGGAATGAACCTTGACCTGAACGAAACACAGACAATGCTCCGCATTGCATCCCACGCACAACTTGACCCCAGAAACCAAAGAGATGCCATCCTTATTTATGCCCTGCTGCATCATCTTCCTGTAATGCAGGTGAATGAAATTTTGTATAATCTGGGAGCCAGTATACTGTAACTCTAATGGAAAACCTGAATCCGTGAGACTAAATGCCTCAGCATATTGACAACTGTATATTTAATCAGCATTAGCGATAACATATGATATCTGGAAAGAAAAGTGGAGCCGTTCTAAAATATTTTCCTGTCTACAATGCTGTGGATGTTGAGAATCCGGTGGAAAGCGCATAAAATTACCAGGCCACCTGCTTAACAGTTGGCCACAACAGGACTTTTGCATTATGACTGTGGACAGGAAGAACAGGATTACAGGCAGCTGAACGATAGGCATACCTGTTTAAAGGTTCGTCGCCACACATTGCTTCCCCCAAGCCCGATCTTCGACCTGCGGGCATGGCTGGTTATGTGGCATGCCATCATGACAAGGTTTTTGATCACTGTGCTGATCCGCCGCCTTTTTACCGGATGGTTCGGGCCAATGCTTTCGTCGCCAATCATACGCAGAATGTTATAGACAGGCATCGCAAGCTCCAGCACAAGCTCGTTCGTATCGAACTTGCCCGAAGGAAAACGTTCCAGATCCATGTCCGTCTTGATTTCGCTGTGGAACTGTTCGCTTTCACCATGTGCGTGGTAAAGGGAGATCACATCACGGTCAGCATAATCCACGTTTACGTCCCACATGTTGACCTCCACATCGGCAGGAAGGAGGTACTGCCCATGCCTGTCAATCGTCCGCTCAATGATTTCATATACGGTGCGGACAGTGAATGGGTGTGTTTTGCCATCGGAACCAACATAGGAGATATCCCGCCAGGTGGAACCGATATAAACGGTTTTCCCTTCGCGGGGGCTGGTGATGTCCATGCATTTATCCTTCACTTCATTCAGCCAGCCTTCCCTGCTCTCCCTGCGGAGGTTGCGCTTGATGAGGAAGGAACAGCCGTTTTCCAGGAAAATGCCAATGTTATCCGTAGAGTCGTTGCCGGAGTCTAGCCGGAACAGCAGGGGTTCTTTTGTGACCATCCGGCAGGCATGAATGGTCTCCCACAGGAACTCCGGGGTATGCTTCTGGCAGTGCTGGCTCCCTTTGCGCAGCTCACAGTTTATCAGACAGCCTTCCCTTCCAAGGTAAGCCATCATCGGCGCATATCCGTCACAGCCTTTGTAGGTGCGGGACACACCTTCCTTTTTCGTTTTGGAATTGTCACAGGGGGTTACATCCAGATCCACAGGGACAAGACCGCAGGACAACTTTGATGGGGCTGCGTGGTTCTTCACAAGCAGGTTCGTGTTCTCCCACAGGAGGGTGCTGCGCATGGAAGAGCCTATCCCATCCAGCCTCTGGCGGAGGATTTCCGGTGAAGGTATCCGCTTAATCCCCATCGCGGCACAGAAAAATTCCGGATCATCATCCGTTTCACGGATAGACTCAAAATCAGGCTTTCCCATACAAAGGCAGCCGATATAGGAACCGAGGATGTCGCCGTTCTTGATCTGGTGCCCGGAACGCCTGCCGGTAACATCCTGTTTGTTCAGGCGGTCGATGAAGCCGCTATTTTCCAAAATGTAACCTACAAGTGTAAGGCCCCCTGAAGGGATGATGCGTTCATTTGTAAATTCGATCTGGAAATGTGTCGGCTTCATAATGCTGGTCTCCTTTTGTGTCCATTATTTTGTAGTATTCTTTATTATAATTATACAATATTTAGCGGTTTTGCTCCACAACTATTTCACCTGATGGGTGAAAAAGAGGGCAGTCCAAAAGTGCCTGTAAATGCTGATTATATATGCAGTTGTCGAGGTTCAAAGCTTATCAAGTTTCACTGATTCAGGGAAAAGTTAATGAACATCCTTCCCTTATCTGTAACCCTAAGGGTTACAGATAAATATTCCAATATCCTTTTCTATCTGACCCCACTCTTTCTATGATACCCTTCTCTCTTAGGTTTTTAAGCTTAATGGATACAGTCTTTCTGCTTACATCAAGTATTTCAGCAAGTTCAACAGTTTTAAATTTTGAATTGTTTTTTAATAACTCAATAATTCTTTTTTCTGTAACATCTGTAACCTTTTCTGTAACATCTGTAACCTCGCCACTTTTTTTGTCATTTGTCAACGTTGCTCCCGCAGGTCGCATAGGCACAATCAGCCTAAAAACATCGCCTTCCTCAAAATCCGGCTCCTCATCGGAATAGATTTTCGTGTACTTATACAAATTCCGAACACCAGAGCCAAGCGAATCTGCATATCCAATATTCACAAAGAATTTAGCTATTATGGGATTTTTCGGATAAGGCGTGAAATTTTCAAGACTAATTCTCCCCTTCCATTGTGTCCTGCTCCAGTTCTCCGTCCATATCCTATTTTTTTCAATAATCAGTTTGGCCGGAAATGCACTCTTAAATTCTCTATGCACAAGCAGATTGCTGACAATCTCTCTGGCTATTGCAGTTCGCACACTTACATTGACACCATCAATCAAGAAAAACTTGTCATCTGTATGCTTCTTAATAAAATCAATTAACAAGTTATAACTTTCCATCAAGTTGTTTTCCACAATCAAGCGGTCATCATAACGGTCTACGTTCTCTACACGGTAAATTGCATCGGTTTTGTATCCTGGTACGCAGGACTGAATGGCCTCTAACTTTCCAAACAGGAGAATACACGCCATGTTAAAGCCTTCTTTGCCACTTTCCATATCTTTTTCATAAAGTCCGGCACTTCGTAACAGTTCCATGTCCGTCATATTGCCCCAAGGATGATCTTTAAATTTATTGACAGCCATTTGCCGGGCTTTACCTACCAGCTCCATGCACAAATCTTCCTCCGTTGCATATGGAAATATCTTACGCTCAATATATGCTGCCGACTTTCTATTAGAAATATTTGCCACCAAGTCCGCAGATGTAGTCACATCCTGATCTGCATCTCCATTGCGGTCATATATCTTGCCGCAACAAATCTCAATCTGCGAACTGACCGGAACATATACCCAAAGCACAATCATTCCCTTATACTCTATCTCCTCAAGATTTAAGTACAGAGATGGAGCCATTTTCTGCGGATTATTGAGTAAATTTATAAAATTCTGCTTCATATCAGCAACCTTGTCCGGATTTACGCCAATTACCTTTCCAACTTTTTTATTACCCTGTTTCACTTCCTTTACTCCAAGCAATATATAGCCGCCATAGCGGTTAGAAAATGAACTGACAGTCTCAAATACGCTGTCGCTCAGAGAATTGACACTCTCCTTATATTCCAGCGTATAACCCTCTCCCTCATTCAAAAATTCTTCTAATTTTTCAATCGTCATTATTTGACTCCCTTTCAAGATAGCCACCATAATAAATTATCGTTATCTTCTATGATTTTAGCTCACAGTCTATACCACTCTTGATTAATTCTCGCATTTTCCATAAAATATTCCTTTCACAAGGCAATTAGTTGCAACTTACCTCTCTATAAGTATAGCATTTTCAGATAAAAAAAATCAATAAATTAGTCCAAAAATTTATAATCTAAAATCCTTAGAAAAAAGGTTCAATCCCAATAAGCAACAGTAACCACAAGCTGAATATACTTTATATTCTGATACAGCCAAAACACAGTGACCAACACAGTTATTGACTAACACCTTTTCATTATATCCTAAAACTTTATAAACTACTACTTCGCTCATAAAAATCTCCCCCTTGTATATAAAATGTTTAGTAAGTCTAAATCATCAATTTCACCAAACCAATGCATCAGCAATTCGTTCTTATGAACTTTTATGTATTTAAACACTCCATCCAGACCTTTAATATCAGCTATTTCTCCACAGATTACATATGGATTATCACTAATCTTTATACTGAGCCACACCTCCGAATCTTCTATGATTTTACGTATCATAACAAACGGTTCTAAATCTCTTTTTCGTTCTTTCCCCAAACTGTCACACCATAAATCATAATCTAAATCCGTTATTTTTCTTGAAATGCATACTTTTGTAAATCCAAAATCCTCATCTGTTGGAGATAATACATCCTTATACATTTATTGCCTCCCATCAATATTGAAACAACACATTGGCATTTTCCCCACATTGAGAACATCTAAATAATGAACTCAATTAAATTCATTAGTTTATACTCCATTAAAAATTAACTTGTTATTTGGTATCTTTGTATGAGTAAAATCTATTTCTTCTTCCCAGCAAAATGATACTATTTTATCTGTATTTTCTCCTGTTATATGACCTCTAAGAAAAAGAATCAAATACCCCGCTGCAAGCAACGGGGTATTTGGTCGGCGCTTAACGTGTGCCACCGGCACACAGCGCCCCTCGCGGCAGTCGCCAAATGCCTGCAAGCAGTCACTTGGCTCGTTGCTCGCGGGAATAAATATCTTTCATCTGATACTTCCTTTATTTTGGCGAAACTGTCAGTTTGTATTTATATGTATAATCTATTTTGTAATAATGAATCCCTGCATCCTGGTTATCATTCATAACATCTAATACTTCTTTCGTCCTGCTCTCCAATATCCGATGATACTTATCTGCCAACATAATTCCATTTATTTTTTTGATTTTTTTGATTTCTTTATATTGCTTTAAAATATTATCATATCCTCTGCATCCTTTACCTTCATTAAGCGTAAACGTTTTTTTTACCAGTAAATCCCGCATATAATTTGTATAAAAGAATATTTCTGTTATAATGCCAATCATGGGATTTGACGTTTTTAACTCGACTACATGAAACATATCATTATTCCAGGACCACAAATCAATGGCAGATTTTCCACCTGTAAACACGCTATTCTCTTTCTTTACTTCGTTTCTGAATAATCCCACAGGCAACTGTCTGTTAACCTCATTACTTCCAAAATCCATTTTATTGCCAATAATCTTAGTTAGATTGGACCTTTTCGCCAGCTCTGCCTCTATTTCACTTTCATGGTAATGTTTTTTTTTGATTCCTGCTTTACCATTCGGAATATTATTGGTATATCTATGTTTATCAAACACCTTCTCCCGTTCTTTCAGCACTCTATTTAATTCATCACTCAGTTCAAACCACGTATACTGTTCTCTAAAGCGTCCCGCCCTATACAGAAATCTTGCCAGATGACCACTTGTCTCGTTTATTGCTATCTCGGAATAATCGTTAAGGCATAACCGAATTTTCATATTTTTATTTTTTTCTTTCAAAGCTGTGTATAAGGCTATACTCCATCCTTCAAATACATTGCAAGCTTCCTGCATATTTTTTTCTTTCACGCACTTGGTATCAAGTGTAATTTCACAGACAGACTCTTTTTCATTAACACCCATGTTTTTCGGTAAATTTGGTTTTTTTAATTCATAAAATTTTTTCATCTCATCTAAAATTTCATCTTTGTTCATTTAAAATCCTCCTAGTATAATAATGGTGTAGTCAAGAACGACTACTAAGTTAATAGTTACAAAGTCCAATCTAACAAATCTA
>CANRJF010000148.1 GCA_947630855.1 uncultured Lachnospiraceae bacterium | reverse complement strand
CAGAATATATGGGCTTGGAGTTATGCAAAACCTATCAGGAAGAAGACTATTACGCGGTTGACGCAGATTTGGGCAAGCAGTTTTTAGTAGTGAAATATAATCTGGTAAACCAGTCAGCCCAGGCATTCCATATTGATATACTGGCCATGACTCCTTCTTTTACGGCAGTAGTAAACGGAGAGCAGACAGTTCCGGCGCAGACAACCATTCTTTTAAATGATTTAAGTACATATCAGTCGGATATTGAACCTAACGGTACAAAAGAGACGGTTCTGTTGTTCCAGATACCGGAGGATGTGACGGAAGTTACTGATTTACAGTTAAAAGTCACAATGAATGGAAGCAATTTCACGGTAAATTTGTAAAAAAATTTAAAAAAGTGATATACAACAGCAAAAATTATGCTATAATAAAATAAGATTAGACTTAATTTGCGCTGGAAGGAGATAGGTTATGGATACAAATATACTTTTGGAGAGTGGGACAAACGAGCTGGAAGTTTTGGAATTTACGCTGGGGGATAATCATTACGGAATAAATGTCTCGAAAATCAGTGAGATATTATCGTACCAGCAGGTAACGCCTATTCCTAATGCGAATCCTTGTGTGGAAGGTATATTTATGCCAAGGGATTTAATGATTACCGTTGTCAATTTAAAACGCTGTATCGGTATTGCGGAGACGGACAATAAGGGATTGTTTATCATTACTAATTTTAATAAATTGAATATTGCGTTCCATGTGGACGAGGTACTAGGCATCCACAGGGTTTCCTGGGAGGATATCATTAAGCCGGATGCCACTATCAATGCGGGGGGCAACGGTGTTTCCACAGGCGTAATTAAGATGCAGGATAAGCTGATTATTATTTTGGACTTTGAGAAAATTGTCACGGATATCAGCCCGGAGACAGGATTGAAAGTATCGGACATTGATGTGTATGCAGAGGAGCAGCGTGACAGAAGCGGAAGCCCGATTCTTATTGCAGAGGATTCTCCTTTGCTGAGTAAACTGATTACCGACTGCCTGAGAAAATCCGGTTACACAAAGCAGATTGTCACAATGAACGGGCAGGAGGCATGGGACAAGATTTGTGAATTTAAGGAAGCCGGAACTCTTCATGATAATGTCCACTGTATTATAACGGATATTGAGATGCCCCTGATGGACGGACACCGGCTGACGAAGCTGGCAAAGGAAGATGAAGAGACAAAAGATATTCCATTAATTATTTTCTCGTCCCTGGTAAATGAAGAGATGCGTCGTAAAGGTGAGAAACTGGGTGCAGATGCACAGTTGACGAAGCCTGAAATTGGAAATTTAGTAGAAGCTATTGACAGGCTGGTGGATGCCCGCAGTCAGGCGTAGCTAAGTTACATAGGTAAGATCATATGGGGATGTGATGTTATATCACATCCTTTCTAAATTGAGGATAAAATAGATACAGGGAGGTATCATAGTGGCAAATAAGACGGAAGATTATTTGGATTCCCTATTAGGCAGCATTTCCCCGGAACATAAACGTCAGGTCCAGGAGAAAAAAAGCTCAGACTATATGGCTGATTTTGAAAAAGAATTGGAACATATGGACATGGAAGAGTTTGTTCAGGACTTTGAGAGAGAAATTGACAGGGACGAGGAAAACAATGAGGAACAGACGGAAGAGACATTTTTTGACAATTTGGAAGGCATAGTGGGAAATGCCCAGAAAGCAAAGGAAGAAGCTGCCTCAAGGGCCTCTAAGACAGAAGAAGAGGGGTTTGAGGTGAACACTATGGACGATGACGAGTGGACACAGGGGTCGGAAAATAAGGAACAGTCCGGCCAGGACGAAAAGGAAAATGACGGGGAGAAGAGTGACGATGATAAGGACCTTATGGAACTTCTGCAGGAAGTGTCAGATGATGACCCGGAATTATCTAATATCGGAGACCTTTTGAATGCTGACGAAAATAATCAGCAGGTGGAAGATTCCGGGGAGGACCCCACGGCCATAAGTTTAGAGGACATAGCAGGAGAAGATGAGGACGGCTCCGGCAAAAAGAAAAAAAAGAAGAAAAAGGAAAAGCGTGAAGGGGAGACCTTTATGCAGAAACTTTCCCGTATTCTTTTTGGCGAGGATGACGAGGAAGAGATTGAGCAAAAAGCCGCTTCCGGGGCAAAAGCAAAAAAAGGAAAGTCTGCTGCTCCTGTGCCGGAAAATGGAGACTTGGGTAATATTTCGGATGAAAATATGCAGATTCTCCAGGAATTAGGTTCAGACGAAGCGGCAGCCGCCGAAGACGGGGAAGAGGAAGGCAAAAAGGGCAAGAAGAAAAAGAAGAAAGAGAAAAAAGAGAAAAAGCCCAAGAAAGAAAAGAAACCCAAGGAGAAAAAGCCAAAGAAAGAGAAGAAGCCCAAAAAACCCAAAGAAGTGGATTTATCCCCGCCATTGCCAAAAGGGCCGGTAATCCTGATTTTCATAATGGGAGCATCTCTTGGCTTGTTTGTTATGCTTTGTGCAAACCTTCTGAATTATTCCAATGATGTGAAATCGGCGGAGACGGCTTTTAAAGACGGAGATTATGTGAAGGCTTACCAGATGCTTGAGGGCATGAAACTGAAAGAAGATGACCTGGCATTATATGAGAAGACTCTGATTTTGGCAAAAGTGCAGAATGAGTATCAGGCAGGGGAAGCCCTTTATCAGGCAGGGGAATACACCAAGTCCTTAGATTCCTATATCTGTGCGTTAGGAAGATATGATGCGAACTTTGAGGAAGCCATTACATATGAGGCAGGACTTGAGTATGCAACTCTGGAAAATGTGATTATTCAACAGCTTAATGAGAAGTTTGGCGTCAGCCCGGAGACAGCAAGGGAGATTTACAGTCTTCAGGACAGAAGTATGTATACAAAACGGATTTATGACATAGTAAAGAATTTAGGACTTATTACCCCGGAAGAATAGGAAGAGAGAACATTTTTGTTTTTCCGTTGGAGAAAAATACATGATAGCGATATTAGATTATGATGCCGGAAATCTCAAAAGCGTGGAGAAAGCATTGGGATTTCTGGGAGAAAAAAGCGTGATTACCAGGGACAGACGGGAAGTGGCTGCCGCAGATAAAGTGATTCTGCCAGGGGTAGGCTCCTTTGGGGCGGCCATGGAGCAGTTAAAAAGATACGAGCTTGATAAGATGATAGAGGAGGCTGTGGCAAAAAAGAAGCCTTTCCTTGGCATCTGCCTCGGGCTGCAGCTTATGTTTGACGGAAGCAGCGAGAGTGAGGGAATTGAGGGGCTGCATCTTTTGCCCGGAGACATTTTAAGAATACCGGACAGGGAAGGCCTTAAGATTCCCCATATCGGCTGGAATTCTTTGGAACTTACAAATGAGGGAAGGCTGTTTGAGGGAGTGGGCCAAAATGCTTATGTCTATTTTGTACATTCCTATTATCTTAAGGCAAAGGAAGAATATATTGTGAAGGCATCTACGGAGTATGGCGTCCATATTCATGCTTCCGTGGAGAAGGACAATCTGTTTGCATGTCAGTTCCACCCGGAAAAAAGCAGCAGTGTGGGCCTAAAGATTCTTTCTAATTTTGCAAAAATTCAGGGAGGAGAATAGTTATGTTTACAAAACGTATCATTCCCTGCCTGGATGTAAAAGACGGCAGGGTAGTTAAAGGCGTAAATTTCGTGAATTTAAAAGACGCAGGAGACCCGGTGGAGATAGCGGCTGCATACGATAAGGCAGGAGCAGATGAGGTGGTTTTTCTTGATATTACCGCATCCTCCGATAACCGGGGCACTGTGGTGGATATGGTGCGCCGGGTGGCTGAAAAAGTATTTATCCCCTTTACCGTAGGGGGAGGCATCCGCAGCGTGGAAGATTTCAGGGCGCTTCTTCGGGAAGGGGCAGATAAGATTTCCATTAATTCTTCTGCCATTAACCGTCCTGATTTGATTTCGGAAGCGGCGGATAAGTTTGGAAGCCAGTGTGTTGTGGTGGCAATTGACGCTAAGCGCAGGAAGGACGGCAGCGGCTGGAATATTTACAAAAACGGCGGAAGAGTGGATGTTGGCATAGACGCGGTGGAATGGGCAATGAAAGTCCAGCAGTTGGGAGCAGGGGAAATTCTTCTTACCAGTATGGACTGTGACGGAACAAAAGCAGGCTATGATTTGGAACTGACAAAGCAGATTGCAGAACATGTATCCATTCCGGTGATTGCCTCCGGAGGTGCGGGGACAAAAGAGCATTTTTATGAGGCACTGACAGAAGGCAGGGCGGACGCGGCGCTGGCAGCCTCCCTTTTTCATTATAAGGAACTGGAGATTATGAATTTAAAAGACTATCTGGCAGAAAAAGGCGTTTCTGTGAGACGGTAGAAAGTTGTGTAACTATGTCAATGATAGATAATGACTGGCTGGAAGTACTTTCCGATGAATTTAAAAAACCTTATTACAGGGATTTATATAATTTTGTAAAAGAAGAATACAGCAGGGCGGTAGTATATCCTCCGGCGGATGATATTTTTAATGCTTTTCACTTTACGCCTTTAAGCAAGGTGAAAGTTCTGATTTTGGGGCAGGACCCCTATCACAATGTAAACCAGGCCCACGGCCTTTGCTTTTCCGTGCCTGTGTCCCAAAAGGAGATACCCCCTTCTTTGCAGAATATATACAAAGAGTTGGAGGAGGACTGCGGCTGTTATATTCCCAACAACGGTTATTTGAAAAAATGGGCGGATCAGGGAGTGCTTTTGCTTAATACTGTGCTTACCGTCCGTGCCCACCAGGCAAATTCCCACCAGGGAAAAGGCTGGGAAATGTTTACGGATGCTGTGATTTCGGCGGTAAACGCCCAGGAGCGGCCGATTGTATATATGCTTTGGGGAAGACCGGCGCAAAGTAAAATTCCTATGCTTACCAATAAGAAGCATTTGATTTTAAAGGCTCCCCACCCAAGTCCCCTGTCTGCCTACCGGGGATTTTTCGGATGTAAGCACTTCAGCCAGGCAAATGATTTCTTAGAAAGCCATGGGTTAGAGAAAATTGACTGGCAGATTGAAAATATATAATTAATGATTTGGAGGAAGGAAAAATGATTAAGGGATTTAAAATGAAACTGTATGAAGGTATGGCGGCTGAATATGAAAAACGCCACAATGAATTGTGGCCGGAGATGCAGGATATGATTCATGAACACGGCGGCAGGAATTATACGATTTTTTTAGATAAGGAAACCAATATTCTTTTTGGATATATAGAGATTGAGGATGAAGAAAAGTGGGCAAAGGGGGCTGACACTGCCATCAACCGCAAATGGTGGGATTTTATGGCGGATATTATGGAGACAAATCCTGATAACAGCCCGGTGAGTGTGGATTTGCAGAATGTTTTTCATCTGGATTAAGAAACAGATACCCAGAGAGGATTGTTCATGAAAAAGAAACCTTACATAGTATTTTTGCTTTTTATGTTTCTTTTTTCTTCCCTGCTGTGGGGCTGTGGAAGCAGACAGGATGTTATGGCGGTTGTGGATAGCATCCGCTCCAAAACACGCCCGGAATTATATGAACAGACTACGGAAGTAGTGGAGCAGAACCAGGAAGAACGAAAGGAAGAGCGGGGGGAAGAACGTGAAAAGGAATGGGGCAGCAGGTCAGGCGTTTTTGATGGGGAGATACAATCCATGGAAAATGCAGATGATGTGTATGAGGCTATTTTGCAGCAGTGTACCAGTGAATTTATCGGCCATTATCCCATAGACGAAAATTTTTTATGCTGGCTGACCAAAGAGTATGGGGATGCATGTATTTTAAGGCTGGAAGAAGAGGTGAGTTCTAAAGCTCCCAATCCCAATGTATGGTATGAGGAAACAGGCAGCAGCATCCATGTTTTGTGGCATGTGTACAGTTCCCAGTCAGGAAACGGGTATGCCGGAGAAAATGTGGAGTGGAAAGTCTGTTCCAATATGTCACAAATTGTACTGGAATTTACAGGGGATGTAAATTTTTCAGAGGGTTATGTGACAACAAAGCATATGGATGAGTGTGCCAACGGGATTTATGATTGTTTTTCACCGGAACTGTTGCAGGAGATGAACGGCGCTGACATTATGATGGTAAATAATGAGTTCACTTACAGCAAAAGGGGGACGGCAATTCCCGGAAAAGCCTATACATTTCGCGCCGACCCTTCCAGAGTGGAGAATTTAAAGGCTTTTGGCACGGATATTGTGAATGTGGCAAATAACCATGTATATGATTATGGGCCGGAAGCGCTGTTAGATACCATAGATACCTTGGATAAAGCAGGGATTCCCCATGTGGGGGCCGGAGCCAACATAAAAGAGGCGTCCAGGCCTTATTATTTTATTTGCAACGGCAGAAAAATTGCCATTGTTTCCGCAACACAGATTGAGCGTTCCTACAATTACACAAAGGAAGCTACGGAGCAAAGCCCCGGCGTGTTAAAAAGCCTGGACCCTTCCAAATTTGTGGAAGTGATTAAGGAGACAAAAAAGACCAGCGATTATGTCGTGGTAAATATCCATTGGGGAACAGAGGGAGACAGCAATTACGGGAAAGACCAGGAAAATCTTGCCCATGCCTTTGTTAAGGCCGGGGCAGATGTGATTATCGGAGGCCATACCCATTGCCTTCAGGGATTTGATTTTGTGGATGGAGTCCCTGTCATTTACAGCCTGGGGAATTTCTGGTTTTCCGGCAGCACACAGGATACCGGACTTGCCAGAGTCACCATTGATGATACGGGAAAGCTGACTTTGGGGTTTGTTCCCTGCATCCAGCAGGATATAAAAACATCCCTGGTCACAGACGAGAAACAGAAGAAGAGAATATTAAAATTTATGCAGAAACATTCTGCACCGGGGGTAGTGGTAAATCCTGACGGAACCATATCTCAGGGATAAAAATATCCGTGAGCCAAATGTGTATGCTCTGGAGTATAAAATACAGAGGCAGTAGACAAAAAAAAGAGATTGCGTTAAAATAGAGGACAGGGAAGATGAGATATTTTTAAAAGAAGGAGAAATATTATGAGTAAAAGACCTACCGTGTTAATGATTTTGGATGGTTTTGGATTAAATGACAAAACCGAAGGGAATGCCGTAGCACAGGCAAATACGCCGGTGATTGATGGATTGATGAAAAATTGTCCTTTTGTAAAAGGCAATGCCAGCGGCCTGGCAGTAGGGCTTCCTGACGGACAGATGGGCAATTCTGAAGTAGGGCACTTAAATATGGGCGCCGGAAGAATTGTATATCAGGAATTAACAAGGATTACAAAAGAAATCGAAAACGGGGATTTCTTTAAGAATCCCGAGCTGTTAAAAGCCATTGCCAATGTAAAAGCCAACAATTCTAAGCTGCATCTTTACGGGCTGTTATCAGATGGGGGCGTACATAGCCATATTACCCATTTGTACGGGCTGTTGGAACTGGCAAAGCGCGAAGGGGTAAAGGAAGTGTATGTCCACTGCTTCTTAGACGGAAGGGATACATCCCCCACTGCCGGAAAAGGATTTATTGAAGATTTAGAGGCAAAGATGAAAGAAATCGGCGTAGGTAAGATTGCATCTATCTGCGGACGTTATTATGTTATGGACAGGGATAACCGCTGGGACCGTGTGGAGGCTGCTTATCGTGCGCTTACGGAAGGTGTGGGCAATACGGGAACCTCTGCGGTGGAAGCCATCAGCGCAAGCTACGGTGAAGATAAGACAGACGAGTTTGTTATGCCTACCGTGATTACGGAAAACGGAAAGCCTCTTGCAACCATTTCCGATAAGGACAGCATTATTTTCTTCAATTTCCGTCCTGACCGCGCAAGGGAGATTACCAGGACATTCTGTGCAGATGAATTTGACGGATTTGACAGGGGGCCCAGAAAAGATGTTACCTATGTATGCTTTACGGAGTATGATGTGACAATCCCCAACAAAGAGATTGCCTTCAAAAAAGTAGAGTTAGAAAACACCTTCGGACAGTTTTTGGCAGCAAACGGCAAGACTCAGGCAAGAATTGCAGAGACAGAAAAATATGCTCATGTAACATTTTTCTTTAACGGCGGTGTGGAGGAGCCAAATAAAGGGGAAGACCGGATTTTAGTTAATTCTCCTAAGGTTGCCACATATGATTTGCAGCCCCAGATGAGCGCGCCGGAAGTATGTGAGAAACTTGTGGGGGCAATCAAGTCCGGTAAATATGATGTGATTATTATTAATTTTGCAAACCCGGATATGGTAGGCCATACAGGAATCTTAGAGGCGGCAGTCAAGGCAGTTGAGACCGTGGACGGCTGTGTGGGCAAGGCAGTGGATGCCATCAAAGAGGTAAACGGACAGATGTTTATCTGTGCAGACCACGGAAATGCGGAGCAGCTTATTGATTATGAGACAGGCGCACCCTTTACCGCACACACCATCAACCCGGTGCCGTTTATTCTGGTAAACTACAAGGAGGGATACACTTTAAGAGAGGGTGGTTG
>CANRJF010000147.1 GCA_947630855.1 uncultured Lachnospiraceae bacterium | reverse complement strand
GAAAGTCCGGGCTTCACAGGGCAGGATGCCGGATAACGTCCGGTGGAGGCGACTCCAAGGAAAGTGCAACAGAAATGTACCGCCGCATATTGCGGTAAGGTTGGAAGGGCAGTGTAAGAGACTACCGCCCCTCTGGTAACAGAGGGGGCATATGTAAACCCCATCCGAAGCAAGACCGAACAAAAGCGTTGACGTGGCCCGCCAGCTTTAGGTAGGTCGCTTGATGTGGCTGGCAACAGCCATGCTAGATAGATGATCATTCACGACATAACCCGGCTTATCGTTCTGCTTAGTATATTTTAAGTGCCATAGAATCTGCAAAATTGATATGGAAATATTGGAGTGGAGGAAGAGATATGTTGCGAAAGAAAGCTATGATGTTATGTATGACATTATTGTTTGGGGCGGCATTTGCGGGCTGCGGGGACAAATCCCCCTTAGACCCCAAGAATCCCGTAACCATCAGTGTGTGGAATTATTATAACGGAGATCAGCTTACGGCCTTTGACAGTCTTGTGGAAGAGTTTAATGAGACGGTGGGAAAAGAGAAAGGAATCGTGGTAAAAGGTTACAGCCAGGGTTCGGTAAATGATTTGGAGACAAATGTGCTTGCGGCGGTAAAAGGCCAGGTGGGAGCAGAGGAAGTACCCAATATTTTTGCAGCTTATGCAGACACTGCCTATGCGGTAGACCAGTTGGGGGAAGTTGTAGATGTTAAGCCTTATCTTACCGGGGAGGAGATTGATAAATACATAGACAGTTATATTCAGGAGGGAGATTTTAAAGGAACGGGGGAGATAAAAATATTTCCTACCGCCAAATCCATTGAAGTCCTTGTGTTAAATAAAACGGACTGGGATGCCTTTGCAGAAGATACAGGGGCGTCATATGAAGATTTAGAGGATATGGATGGTCTTGTGGAGACGGCAGAGCGTTATTATGAATGGACGGACGCAAAGACGCCGGATGTGCCAAATGACGGAAAAGCCATGTTCGGCAGGGATGCCATGGCAAATTATATGATTATCGGCAGCATGCAGTTAGGGGAAGAGATTTTTCAGGTGTCAGAGGGAAAAATGACATTAAATTTCAGCAAGGAGACGGCCTGTAAACTCTGGGATGCATATTATGTCCCCTTTGTCAAAGGGTATTTTGCAGCCACAGGACGTTTCCGCAGTGATGATATAAAAACAGGGAACATTATTGCCTACGTAGGCTCTTCCTCCGGCATATCTTTTTTCCCGGATATCGTGAGTATCAGTGATTCGGAAAGTTATGAAATTGAGATGGATGTGCTGCCCTGCCCGAAATTTGCGGGAGAAGACCCGGATTACGCCGTGCAGCAGGGGGCAGGCATGGTAGTGACAAAAGGAAGTGAGGCGGAGGTTTATGCATCCGTGGAATTTTTAAAATGGTTTACGGCGGACGAGCGTAATATTAAGTTTTCCGTAAATTCCGGTTATCTGCCGGTAACGAAAACCGCCAACGAGAAAGATGCAATCTTACACGGAGGCGCAGATATCAGTGAAAGCATAGAGAAGACTCTTACGGTTAGTGTGGATACGGTAGGGGGAAATAAGATGTATACCACAAAAGCCTTTGAGGGAGGAACGGATGCAAGAAATATATTGGAGTATTCTATGAGCGACCTTGCGGCGGCAGACCGGGCAGCGGTTGTGGAAAAACTGCAGCAGGGAGAAAGTCTGGATAAGGCAGTGGAAGAATATGTGTCGGATGAATATTTTGAAGCATGGTATGAAGACATATTACAAAAGCTTAAGGAATATGAAAATTAAGAGGAACAGGTTATGTGGAAACGAAAAAAGGAAAAAACCATTTTCCGAATGATTTTAGTTCCGCTTCTTGGTGTGCTGACAATTGAGATGGTTCTGTTGTTAGGGAGCCTGATACTTGGCGGAGTAATTTCCAAACTGAATCAGAATGCCCAGGATATTCTGTTAAAACAGGTGGAAAACAGAGGGAATTATCTGTTAAATGATATGATTGGAAAGTGGGGAAATTTAAACCTTTTAGAAGAGCAGGTGAATAATACGGTGCAGAGAAAGTTAGATGCCCGTGAAATTACCCTGGAAGGGTTAAACAGCAGTGATGACAGTGCAGAACTGCTGGATGAACTGCGTTCTGAATTGATTTCCACCATGTATAACAAGCAGGTATCGGGAATATTTCTTATTTTAAATTCAAAAGGGCCGGAGGCAGAAGATGATAGGGCTTCCCTGCCGGGCATTTATTTAAGGGATTTGGACCCTACGTCAGCAGCCCCCACAAGGAATGAGGACATTTTAGTGGAGCGGGCGCCCACCAGCGTGGTGCGCTCCGGTTACATTGCTACGGATACGGGGTGGCAGCCTGCTTTTTCCTATGAGGACAGCATGGCCCAGCCGTTTTTTTTCAAACCCTATCTTGCCGCATGGGAAGACGGAGGCAGTATGGAGTCTTCCGTATATGGGTACTGGACAACGGAGGCTTACAGCCTTTCCGGGGATAACCGTAAGTCAATTGCTTATTCCATACCTCTTATTTTGGAGGACGGCACAGTTTACGGCGTCCTTGGGGTGGAACTTTTAACAGATTACCTCCAATCTCTTCTGCCTTGCAGTGAACTGGCGGAAAACGGACAGGGCTCCTACCTTCTGGGATATTTGGATGGGGAAGATGAAAAGCTGAAACCTGTTTTCTTGTCCAGTGAGTCTGTTACGGAAGGAATGTTGGAGGGATTGGAATTTTCCTTAAGTGAAAGTGATTTGCCCCAGTTTTGGGACGAGGAGGGGAATTATTTGGGGGAGGCCCAGCGGCTTTTACTGTACAGCCGAAACGCTCCCTTTGATTCAGACCAGTGGTATATTACAGGTTTTTGCAGAAAAGAGCATTTGTTTGCTTTTTCCAGGCAGGTGCAGAGGATTCTTGCACTGGCTTTTCTGCTTACGGCAATGGTGGGGCTGGCAGGAATTTTTGTTGTAAGTTTTACGTTGTCAAAACCTGTGCAGATGCTTTCCCGGGAAGTAGAGGGGGCAATGGAGAAAAATGTTCTTCCCATACTTCCTGATACAAAGATTCAGGAAATTGACCAGTTTTCCCATGCCATTATCCAGTTGGAGCAAAAAGTCATGGATTCTTCCGCCCGCTTTATGCAGATTATCGGAATGGCCAGTGTAGCTTTGGCAGGCTATGAAATCAGGGAAGGTACAAGTGATATTTTTGTGACGGACAATTATTTTCCTCTTCTCGGGGCAGAGGATGTGAATGTGGAGGGCCTTACGGCGGAGGAATTTTTAAAAAAGCGGGAGGAACTGCAGAATTCCTTAAAACATTCTAAGGCGGAGGACGGAAGCATTGTCTATGCGGTGCCGCAAAAAGGAGGAGGCGTCCGCTATCTTCGGGCGGAAAGCAGCAGAAATAAAGACAGGATTGTGGGACTTATTGAGGACGTCACGACTTCAACGTTAGAAAGAATGAAAATAGAGCGGGAGAGAGACTGTGACGGCCTTACAAAGCTTTACAGCAGGCGTGGTTTCCGCCGGGTGGCAGACGATTTGTTTTTACATCCGGAAGAATTGGGAGAGGGCGCTCTTCTGATGATAGATTTGGATAATTTGAAAACAACAAACGACAGGTTCGGCCATAATTTCGGGGATTTGTATATTCAGACGGCGGGCAGGTGTTTTTTGGAAAATACGCCGGATAGTACCCTGTGTGCCCGGATTTCCGGCGACGAGTTTGTGCTGCTGTTTTATGGCTATGACAGCCTGGATGAGATTCGGGATAATTTAAAGAAACTGTATGATGCCATCCATGAAGTGGAATTTACACTTCCAAACGGGGAACACATGGGCTTAAGCGCTTCCGGGGGCGTTGCATGGTATCCAAAGGACAGCAGGGACGTATCGGAGCTTATGAAATTTGCAGATTTTGCCATGTATCAGGTAAAACACTCCAAAAAAGGCGGGCTTATAGAATTTGACAAAGAAGCCTATGAGGAGAAGATGGAGCAGAACCAGAACAGGTTAGAGTTCCACCAGCTTTTGGAATCCAGACAGCTTCACTATCATTATCAGCCAATTTTTGATGCCAAAAAGGGAGAAGTTTACGCCTATGAAGCCCTTATGCGTGTAAACATGCCTACGCTGCGTTCACCGGAGACGGTGCTTTCTTTGGCAAAAGAGGAAGGGCGTATGCGTGACATAGAATATCTTACTATGTTTTGTGCAAGCAGGCGTTATATGGAATTGTTAGAGGAACACAAAGTTTCGGAAAATGCCTTATTGTTTATTAATTCCATTGCCAATGTGCGTATGAGTGAGGAGGAGGAGAAAGAATACCACGACAGCTTTGAAAAGCTGCAGCCAAAGATTGTGATTGAGATTACGGAGGCGGAAAGTTTAGATATGGAGATTCTCCGCCGTAAGGAAAAGGTGGAAGGATTTTTAGGCCGTTTTGCCCTGGATGATTATGGAAGCGGCTACAACAGCGAAATCAATCTGCTGGAATTAAATCCCGAATTTGTGAAGGTGGATATTTCCATTGTCCGGGATGTAGACAAGGATGTGAATAAACAGCAGATTGTGTCAAATATTGTGGAGTACGCCCATAAACGGGGGATGAAAGTCATTATGGAAGGTTTGGAGACGGCGGAGGAATTGAAAAAATCTTTGGAGCTGGGAGTGGATTTGCTTCAGGGATATTTCCTTGCCCGGCCGGGGGAAGTGCCTCCCGAACTTTCCAAAGAGGCAAGAGGAATCCTTAAAAAGAATGAAAAACTTACCAAATTATAAAATATTTCTAAAAGATTCATACCTTTGTTGACATGGAAAAGATGATAGGAGTAACATTATTTTAGTTCCTTTTTATGTCAGGGAGGTAAACGCTATGAGAGAAAAATTGCAGAAATTTATGTATGGAAGATATGGTTTTGATGATTTGTCAAAAATATATCTGGCAGTGACCATTGTTTGCATGGTGATATCCATGTTTGTGAGAAATTCCTTTTTCTATATTCTGGGAATTGGGCTGCTTGTGTACACATATTTTCGTGCTTTATCCAGGAATACGATAAAAAGGCAGTCGGAGAACCAGAAATTTTTAAATATGCGCTATCAGGCGAAAGTAAAGCAGAGTAAGATGAAATCCCACATGGAGCAGAAAAAAACGTACCGCTTTTATAAATGTCCTGAATGTAAACAGAAGGTAAGGGTGCCAAAGGGAAAAGGAAAAATTTGTATTACATGTCCAAGATGCAAAGCGGAATTTATTAAGAAAAGTTAGGGTTTAGCGTATGTTTGGATATATTAACATTAATCGAAACCAGCTTACGAAAGAAGACCAAAAAGCATATCAGTCCTATTACTGCGGCCTGTGCCAGAAGTTAAGGGAATCCTGCGGGACAAAGGGGCAGATGCTTCTCAATTATGACATGACCTTTCTTATTGTGCTGCTCACCGGGCTTTATGAGATTGAGCCTAAGAAGCAGGAGTTTACCTGTCCCATTCACCCCACAAGAAAGCAGACGGCATGGACGAATGAAGCCACAGATTATGCGGCGGATATGAATCTTATTCTGGGATATCATAATCTGGAAGATGACTGGAAAGACGAACGTGCCTACACCAAAAAGGCATTTGCCAAAATGCTCCAGAAAGATTATGAGAGAATCCGGGAAAAATATGGCAGACAGGTAAAAGCTGTGGAAGATTACATGGAAAAACTGGCATTGGCGGAGGAAAGCCGGGAGGAAAACTTAGATGTGATTGCCGGGCTCACCGGTGAGATGATGGGTGAAATCTTCGACTGGAAATGCGACGAATGGTCGGAAGAACTTCATTGCCTTAGTTTTTATCTGGGCAAATTTATATATCTTATGGATGCCTATGAAGATATAGAGAAAGACAGAAAGAGGAAGCGTTACAATCCTCTAAGCAATATGTCAGACCAGTGCCAGGAGGGATTTGAGACTTTCTGCCGGCTGATGCTTACCAGTATGGTATCGGAGTGTGCCAGGTCTTTTGAACGTCTTCCCATCCTGATGCATGCAGACATACTGAGGAATGTGCTGTATTCCGGTGTGTGGTTCAAATATGAATATCTTCAGTTAAAGAAGAAAAAACAGCAGGAAAAGAAAGTAAAACGAGGAAAGTAATATGTTAAATCCCTATGAGGTTTTAGGCGTGACGCCCGGAGCCAGTGACGAGGAAATTAAAAAAGCATACCGCAGCCTTAGCCGGAAATACCATCCGGATGCCAATATCAATAACCCAAACAAAGAACAGGCGGAAGAGAAGTTTAAGCAGATACAGCAGGCATATGACCAGATTATGAAAGAAAAACAACATGGTTCCGGTTACAGTTACGGGTTTGGAGGGAATTATTCTTCCGGCAATACGGATTACAGCCAGGAATCCATTAAACTTCAGGCAGCGGCAAATTATATTGCAAACCGTCATTTCAGGGAGGCGTTAAACGTGTTAAATGATATTCCTTTTGCCCAGAGAGGGGCAAGATGGTATTATTTTTCCGCCGTTGCCAATGAGGGGACGGGAAATAACATGACAGCAAAGCAGCATGCCCAAAGGGCAGTGGAATTAGAACCCAGCAATCTGGAATACCGGCAGTTCTTACAGCATTTGGAGTATGGAGGAACCTGGTACACCAGTATGGGGCAGGGATATGAAAGGCCCTATGCAGGAAGCAGTTGGTGCGTGAACATGCTGCTTTTAAATTTATTCTGCAACTGCTGCTGCCGGCCATGTTAAAAAAACGGTTATCTTCGGGATAACCGTTTTTTTGTTATGATAAAAAATATTATTCCACGGTAACGGATTTTGCCAGGTTTCTCGGCTGGTCAGGGTTAAATCCTTTGCCCACGGCGGTATAATAGGCAATTAACTGTAAGATGACAACGGAGTTGAAAACACTGAATGCATCCGGGCTTTCCGGCAGCCTGATATGCACGTCACACACAGATTTGTCCGTTATGTTTTCATCTTTGCTAAGGAGAATCACATAAGCCCCTCTTGCCTTTACCTCCCGGATATTGGAGATAACTTTGCTGTATACATGTTTTTGGGTGGCAAGGGCAATTACGGGAACTCCGTCGCTGATTAAGGCGATGGTTCCGTGTTTTAATTCACCGGCAGCGTAAGCCTCCGCATGGATATAGGAAATCTCTTTCAGCTTCAGCGCCCCTTCCATAGACAGGGTGTAATCTAAGCTGCGTCCGATGAAAAATGTGTTCTGGGCATTAATCATGCGGTTGGTGAGACGCTGCATTTCCGATTCCTGGGTTAAAACCTGGCTGATGGTATTTGGCACATTCTGTAAGTTTTTTATAAAAGTTTTTGCCTCATGTTCCGTTATCTTATTTAAAGATAATCCCAGCTTGCAGCAGAGCAGGTAAAAACTTGCCATCTGGACGGTATAGGCTTTCGTGCTTGCCACGGCAATTTCCGGGCCGGCATGGGTGTAAAGCACATAATTGCTTTCCCTTGCAATGGAAGAACCTTTCACATTCACAATAGATAATGTTTTTGTCGTATATTTTTTTGCCAGCCGCAAAGCCTCTAAGGTGTCAATGGTTTCACCGGACTGGGATACCACGATAACCAGGGAAGTCCGGGAGATAACCGGCTGTTCGTAGCGAAATTCCGATGCCACGGAAACGGTGACAGGGATTTTTAACATGCCCTGCATCAGGGTTTTGCCCACCATACCTGCATGCATGGCAGTACCGCATGCCACAACGGTAATATCCGTGCAGTCCGCAAACAGTTCATCCGGCAGTCCGTCCTCCGTAAAATCGGGAAGCTGGTTTACAATACGCGGCGTGATAGTCCTGGTAAAGGCGTCCGGCTGTTCATGGATTTCTTTTAACATAAAGTGGGGGTATCCGTCTTTCTGGGCGGCAGCCACATCCCAGTCCACTTCTAAGTACTCCGGCTGTATTTGATTTCCCTCTAAATCCTCCAGTGTGATGCCGTCTTCCTTCATGGTGAGGATATGGTACTCCGGCACAATAAAATACCGTCTGCTGTAATTGATAAATGCCGTCAAATCGGAGGCAATAAAAGAGCCGTCCTCACAGTAGGATGCCACCATGGGGCTTACATTGCGGATAGCGTAAATTGTCCCGGGATGGTCCTTAAACATAATGCAGAAAGCAAAGGAGCCGTGAAACAGCCTTGCAGCTTTTCTTATGGCATCCACGGGGCTGCCGTCGTAGAGCTTATTGAAAAGGGCTGCAGCAACTTCCGTGTCCGTCTCGGAAATCAGTGAACTGCTTAAATCATATTCCTCTGCAAGTTCATGGTAATTTTCAATAATCCCGTTGTGGATGAGGGAGACTTTTCCTACTTTGTGGGGGTGGGCATTGGAGTTGGTTACTCCTCCGTGGGTTGCCCATCGGGTGTGCCCGATTCCACAGGTGGAATTGTTCTCATCGTCGCAGATAGCCCGTAAATCTTTGACTTTTCCCACGGTTTTTCGGATGGAAATTTTGCCTGTGTCCTTAAAATAAGAGATGCCGGCGCTGTCATATCCCCTGTATTCCAAACTGGCAAGTCCGTCTAAGAGAATATCCTGCGCCTCTTTTTTTCCTGTAAACCCTATTATTCCGCACATAATTGATTCCTTTCATTTTTCAAACTGATATATACCCGTGAGCCAAATGTGTATGCTCTGGAGTATAACCTATGCTTATAATGCCGTGTACATACACGGTACTTTCGTTTTTATCTTATTTTGTATCTGTTCAGTACCTTCACAGATACGATGCAAAAATGCATAAAAATCGCTCCGCGATGGCATTTTTGCACACCTG
>CANRJF010000146.1 GCA_947630855.1 uncultured Lachnospiraceae bacterium | reverse complement strand
CAAAACGGAGAAGATGGGATTCGAACCCATGCGCCCTTTCGGACAAACGGTTTTCAAGACCGCCTCGTTATGACCACTTCGATACTTCTCCATATATACCCGTGAGCCAAATGATTTGCCAACAGATATTCTCTATTTCAATGGAAATAGCAAATCATTTGGCAAATGTGTATGCTCTGGAGTATAACATTTATACCGGCTGATTGTATACCCGTGAGCCAAATGTGAATGCTCTGGATATAAATATTTCTGTCAAATCAGCACGAAAATTATTTTACCATCTTACACCATATATTGTCAACAGCTTTTTTACTTTTTTCCGGCAATTTTTTACCTTTGCAGAAAAGCCCTGGCAATAAGCAAATCTTCCGGTGTGGTAATCTTAATATTCTGATAACTCCCCTCTATGAGTTTTACCTTTTTTTCCTGTAAATATTCCACCACCATGGCATCATCCGTAATACCTGTAACCTGTTCTTTTATAACTTTTTCATAAGCGCGAAGAATTAAGGAATAAGAAAACGCCTGAGGTGTCTGTACCATATAAATAGTATTTCGGTCAGGTGTAAGCTTTGCATAACCTTCTTTATCCACAATTTTAATGGTATCTTTCACAGGCATCCCCACTACACACGCCTGAACTGTTTTTACCTGGGAAATACATCTTCCGATTATATCCTGAGTCAAAAACGGCCTTGCCCCGTCATGAATCAGCACATAATCACAGCCTTTGGCTTCCAGCAGACCGTTATACACGGATTTATAACGTTCCTCTCCACCGGGAACAATTTTTTTTACTTTACTAATGCCGTATTTTTCTATAATTTCTTTCCTGCAATATGTCTCTTCATTTGCCACCAGTATTATTTCATCTACCGGACTGTCCTGAAATGCTTTCAGGGAATAATAAAGAAGAGGGTATTCTCCCAATATCATATATTGTTTTTTGCAATCCGCTCCCATGCGGGAGCCGCTTCCCCCTGCCAGTACAATTGCCGTCACCCTGTCTTTTTTCATTATCGTTCTCCCAATTTCAGGTTTGGAACGGCATTTAAGTCATAACCGTCACGCCTGCCTGCCATAAAATCATAATAAGCCGCCGCTCCTATCATAGCCGCATTATCCGTACAAAATACAGGCGACGGGCAGAAAAATTCCACTCCCAGCCTGGTACATTCATCCTTCATGGCATTTCTCAATGTCTGATTGGACGCAACGCCTCCTGCCAGTGCAAATTTCTTTATGCCGGATTCCTGCAATGCCAGGATAACATTTCCTGTGAGCACATCAATCACTGCCTGCTGAAAAGAAGCCGCCACGTCTGCCTGACATATTGTAGTTCCCTTCATTCTGCATCCGTTCAAGTAGTTTAAGACGGCGGATTTCATACCGCTGAAACTGAAATTATAGTTTCCCTCCGACACATGGGCCCTGGGAAAAGCAATAGCCTGCGGGTTTCCTTCATGGGAAACTTTTTCAATTTTAGGCCCTCCGGGATAACCTAACCCAATGGCTCTCGCCACTTTGTCAAAAGCCTCTCCCGCCGCATCATCCATGGTTCTTCCCAGGATTTCATATTTTCCGTAATCTTCCACTTTTACAAGGTGGGTATGGCCTCCTGACACTACAAGGCAGAGGAAAGGCGGCTCTAAGTCTTTGTTTTCAATATAATTTGCACTGATATGCCCTTCAATATGATGTACTCCCACCAGGGGTATTTTTCTGGCAAAACTAATGGCTTTTGCCTCGGCAACTCCCACCAAAAGCGCCCCCACCAGCCCGGGGCCGTAGGTCACCCCTATTGCATCCATATCGTCCAGTGTCATGTCCGCTTCCCGCAAAGCTTCCGTAATTACCTGATTGATTTTCTCAATATGCTTTCTGGAGGCAATCTCCGGCACTACCCCGCCGTATAAAGTATGCAGGGCTATCTGGGATGAAATAATATTGGAGCGTACCTCTCTTCCGTTTACCACAACTGCTGCCGCCGTCTCATCACAGGAAGTTTCAATTGCCAGAATCCTTACATCCTTACTCATCTTCTGTGGGATCTCCTTCTATCAATTCAAATGCGAGAATCTTCCATTTTCCTTCCTCATCTTTGCGGAGGATAAAATTCTGGTTGGATTTAATAACCTTTCCTGTTTCCCGTATCAAATAGGAAGCCGTCACATAAGCACATTCTTTTCCGTCGATAGTGGTTGTTTCCACATCATTGCTGTCGCATACGGTTACATTGGATATGGTTCGTTTCGCCTCATGGTAGGAGGCCACTTCAGCCTGGACCCTGAGAAAATACTGTTCCGAAGGATTATTGTCCGCCAGTTCCTCATCCATCAGGCACCTTGCCTGGTCGGTAAGTTTATGCAATTCCTCATCGGTAAATTCTTCATTATAAAGGCAGGCAACAATCCGGTTATAAAATTTAACCACTTCCCTTGGTGTGGCAGGATAGGAATCCCCGGACAAGTCTTTTAAAATGATTTTCTGTACTTCCGTAAGCTCCTCTTCTTTTGGAGAAGTATCTCTGTAAGAAAGATATGCATAATAACCTACTACAATACAAATACAAATGACTCCGATGATAACATACTTCATTTTTTTCATGGCTATTCCTCCTCAAAATCAAGTTCAACGCTTCTTCCATCAAATCCAAGGCTTGCCTGGGCAAATGTTTTTTGTACCTTTGGCATATAACTTTCCCCATGCACCAGAGAGGGGCTGAAATGAGTGAGCCACAATTCCTTTACCCGGGCGTCCTCTGCCACCTGCGCCGCCTCGTAAAAAGTCATATGCTTATACTGTTTCGCTTTTGCCAGTTTTTCCGGCTCTGCGTACATGCCTTCGCAAATCAGAAGGTCGGAACCTTCCGCTGCTTCCCGCAGGCTTTCCGTGGGCCTTGTATCCGTACAATAAGTTACTTTGATTCCCTTCCGCGGTTTTCCCAACACCATATCCGGAGTATAAATACGCCCTTCATCCTCAATTACCTGTCCGTGCTGCAGGGGGCTCCAGAATCTCTGGGGAATCTGTTTTTCCTTTGCCCATTCCACGGAAAATCTGCCTGCCCGCTTAATTTCAATGCTGTATCCGTAGCAGGTAACGTTGTGGTTTACCCGGAATGCATGAATGTGGTATCCGCACAATTCAAGTTCTTCCCTGGGTTCTTTTAACTCAATATATTTTATTTCAAAGGGAAGTTCCGGGGCAATCATGCGAAGGGCTCCCACTACTTTCTCCAGCCCCTTAGGCCCTACCATGGTAAGAGGTTCGCTGCGCTCCGCATTGCCCATGGTAAGCAGCAGCCCGGGAAGCCCGCTGATATGGTCCGCATGGTAATGGGTAAAACATATTATGTCAATGGGCTTAAAACTCCACCCCTTTTCTTTTACCGCAATCTGCGTCCCCTCCCCACAGTCAATCAAAAGACTGCTTCCGTTAAAACGAAGCATCAGGGAAGTAAGCCACCGGTATGGCAGGGGCATCATTCCTCCCGTTCCAAGCAAACATACATCTAACATGTATTTCTCCTAACTATTCTAAAACTCTGCCCATTACATAGGCGTCTTCTCTGGGTTTATCATAAAAACCTTTTCGGATTCCCTTCTTTGTAAACCCATGTTTTTCATAGAGGCCTATGGCAGCATAATTGGAAATCCTAACTTCCAGGTAAAAACAACGGACTCCGTTGTCCTCACCCGCCTTTAGCAGGGATTTCAGCATCATATCTGCAATATGCCGCCTGCGGAACTTCTGTCCCACCGCCACATTTGTAATTTCCCCTTTATCCGCCGCCATATATAATCCACAATATCCTAACACTTTTTCGTCTTCCATGGCAAGAAAAAACTTTACATTATCCTGATACAAAGTATCCGTAAAACTCTGCTCTGACCAGGGGCAGGAAAAGACTTCTCTCTCTATCTTAGCCACCTTTGGAATTTCCTTTTTTGTCATCTCAACAATTTGTATTTGGGACATTCATCTTCTCCATTCTCTCCCGCTCTGCCTGGGAAAGCCTTAAATATTCCGGCTTATGCTCCTCCGGTTTCTCCACTTTGCCCTGCCCATAGTAGATGGCCGCCAAAGACGCTACCGCTGCTGCCCTCTGTTTATTTATATGGGCAGGGGCAAAACTGTAAGGCACATGGCAGTGCTCTTTTATGGCATCCTTAAATACCGGCACCCCGTCCCCTAAAAACACTGCCGGTTCTCCTATATGATTTATTTCGGTTAATATCTCCCGAATATCAACCGCACACTGCTGTTTTATAATATGCATTTCTCCCCGGGCAAACCGGTACAGCCCTGTATAAGTCTGGTTTCTCCTGGCGTCCATCAGGGGACACACCACATCGCTATGGCCCCAAAGGTTATATGCCAGGGCATCTACGGTAGGCACCGCCACCACCGGCTTATTTAGGGCAAGCGCCAGCCCTTTTACTGTGGCGGAACCAATGCGCAGTCCCGTAAAGGAACCCGGCCCTGCCGCCACGGCAATGGCATCCACCGTATTTAAATCCAGGTCTATCATCTCCGTCAAATCCGCAAGCATGGGCAAAAGCGTCTGTGAGTGGGTTTTTTTATAATTTACAGTATACTCTCCTAACATATTCTCATCACAGATAATTGCCACACTGGCAACTAAACCGGAACTGTCAACTGCTAAAATCTTCATGTGTTACCTCTGTTATCGTTATTTTTCGGTAATCAAATCCCTTTTCCAAATCTTTTTCGATTAAAATATCTTTCCGGCAGGGAGGCAGGATTTCCGGAATGAGATTTGCCCATTCAACCATGGAAAGCCCTTCTCCGTAAAAAAATTCTTCATACCCAATCTCTTCCATCTCTTCTATGTCCCCGATGCGGTAAACATCGAAATGGTACAAAGGTATTCTGCCGCTTTCATATACCTGTACAATGGTAAATGTAGGGCTGTTTACCAGTTCGCTGACGCCAAGGCCTGCCGCCACTCCCTGGGTAAAGACGGTTTTTCCTGTGCCTAAATCACCTGTAAGGGTATACACATCCCCGGCTTTTGCCTCTGCCCCCAATTTTCTGCCTAATTCTGCCGTTTCTTCCATGGAATATGTTTCATATATATTCTGCAATGTCCCATCCTCTTTTACTTTTTTAATTTCAGGCGGTAACCCGGAAGTTTCTTTTTCATGATTTCACAGAGAGATTCATATTGTTCTCCAATCTGGTTTTTGGGAAGCACAAATGCGTTGATTCTGCTGCTGTATACCAGAATATTGCTTTTTGTCTCAACAACTTTATAAATCTGTTCCCAGGGCAGTTCCGCAGACTGCCCATTCTGGGATGACGTGATTTTCTCCTCCGTCACCTGAAAATGCAGGGGATTTTTAAAAACTTCCGAAGTAAGTATCTGCCGTTTTGCCCGCAGATATAAACTGACAGGCATATAGATTAAAAACAGGATGCCAAATAAAACATACAAAACCGTGTACATCATCTCTACGCTTCCATATGTTTTGCCTGCCACAATAAATACAAGGACGGCTATTACAATGGATGCGATTCCATGTATGCCGGAATAGGTATGATACATATTGAAACGATACATATCTTCCACGGCAAGTTTTACATCAAATTCACATTTCATAACAGTTCCTCCATTACAATTTCATGGTAAGCTGGATTCTCTGTTTTTTCAAGTCCACACTTATGACTTTTACTTCCACAATATCCCCTACGCTCACTACTTCCAAGGGATGCTTAATGTATTTTTCACTCATCTGGGAAATATGCACCAGCCCGTCCTGGTGTACGCCGATATCCACAAATGCGCCAAAATCAATGACATTTCTCACAGTTCCCTTAAGAACCATGCCGGGAGTCAAATCTTTCATTTCCATCACGTCGCTTCGCAAAATAGGCTTGGGCATATCCTCCCTTGGGTCTCTTGCCGGTTTCTCCAGCTCTTTTACAATATCCTCTAAGGTCAATACTCCGATATCCAACTGCTCCGCCAGCTTTTTGTAATCGGATATTTTTTTTGAAATGCCTTTTAAATTGCCTTCCCGGATATCTTCTGCCTTATATCCCAGCCTTTCTAACAGTTTTTTTGTGGCATCATAGCTTTCCGGGTGGACGCTGGTGGCATCCAGAGGGTTTTCCCCGTCGGCGATGCGCATAAACCCGGCGCACTGTTCGTAGGCTTTGGGGCCCAGCTTTGCCACTTTTAAAAGCTGGTTTCTGGATACAAACTTTCCGTTTTCTTCCCTGTAAGCCACAATATTTTTCGCTATCACTTTACTGATGCCGGAAATATACTCTAAAAGGGATGGAGAGGCGGTATTTAAATCTACCCCTACTTTATTAACACAGTCCTCCACAACGCCTCCTAAGGCTTCCCCTAATTTTTTCTGGTTCATATCATGCTGGTACTGGCCCACGCCAATGGATTTGGGGTCGATTTTTACCAGCTCAGCCAGCGGGTCCTGAAGACGTCTGGCAATGGAAGCCGCGCTTCTCTGCCCCACGTCAAAATTAGGAAATTCCTCCGTCGCAAGTTTGCTTGCGGAATAGACGGACGCCCCTGCCTCATTGACAATCACATATTGTACCGGCGTATCTATCTCTTTTAATAAATCTACAATTACCATTTCGGATTCTCTGGACGCCGTACCGTTTCCGACAGAAATTAAAGTAATATTATATTTTTTAATCAACTGTTTTAATATTTTTTTGGACTCTTCCACCTTATTCTGGGGAGCCGTGGGAAAAATCACTACCGTATCCAGCACTTTTCCCGTGGCGTCTACCACTGCCAGTTTACAGCCGGTACGAAATGCCGGATCCCACCCTAATACGGTTTGGTTTGTAATGGGAGGCTGCATGAGAAGCTGCTCTAAGTTTTTCCCGAAAACTTTAATAGCCCCGTCCTCCGCCTTTTCCGTAAGCTCATTTCGGATTTCCCGCTCAATTGCCGGAGCAATAAGGCGCTTGTAACTGTCGGCAATCACATCCTTTAATACAGGTGTGGTATACCCGTTGTCCTTTGTAATAATTTTTTTCTCCAAATACCGCAGTACTTCCTCTTCCGGCGCCTCAACTTTTACGGTAAGTATCTTTTCCGCTTCTCCCCTGTTTAAAGCAAGTATTCTGTATCCTGCCAGTTTACTTAATCCCTCCTCAAATTCGTAGTACATCTCGTAAACGGATTCAGCCTCTTTATCTTTTGCCGTGGATAAGATTCTGCCTTTTTTCATGGTAAGTTCCCGGATATGAATGCGGTAATCCGCCTCGTCGGAAATAAATTCCGCAATAATGTCTTTTGCCCCTTCCAGTGCCTCCTGGGGCGTATTGACTTCCTTTTCGGGATTCACGTAATTTTGTGCTTCCTCCTCTAAACTGTGGTCAATCATCTGCAAAGATATTACATTTGCTAAAGGCTCTAATCCTTTTTCTTTGGCAATGGTAGCCCTTGTCCGGCGCTTTGGACGGTAGGGACGGTATAAATCGTCTACCACCACCATTGTCTCCGCCGCTAAAATCTGGGCTTTTAACTCATCGCTAAGTTTCCCCTGCTCTTCGATGCTGGCAAGAACCTGCTGTTTTTTCTCCTCCAGATTGCGCAGATAGTTTAATCTGTCGTAAAGGCTGCGGAGCACTTCATCATTTAATGCTCCCGTAGCTTCTTTACGGTATCTGGCAATAAAGGGAATCGTGTTTCCCTCGTCAATAAGTTTTACTGCTGCTTCGGCCTGCTGTTTTTTAATTCCTAATTCTTCTGCAAGTACTGCGGTTATTTCCATGTTTCTTTTCCTTCCCTGCTCTCCTTATAATAAAAACTTGCATCTGTTCCGTACACTCACAGATACGATGCAAAAATGCACTTGTTTATTATATCGAATTTTGTCCTTTACTTCAAGATGATTTGTGTTGTATTTCACTGCTTTGGATGTTATACTAGTTACACTTAATATTTGTGGAATATTATGGAGGTTTTTATGGACTTTCAAAACCAGCCTTATGAAAACAAAAATTATTATCAGAACAGGCGCTCTCCTTCCATGGCAGCCGCGTCGCTGATTCTGGGGATTATCTCTCTTGCCGCTTCCGCCTGTATTTTGCCGGGGATTGTCTGCAGTTCTTTAGGCATGATTCTTGCCCTTTTATCCAGAGGAGGCACAAAAAGCATGGATAATCAGGCTACCTTGGGATTTTGCTTAAGTTGTGCCGCATTGCTGTTTACCATTACCATTACAGTGACGAATATTTTCATTATGTACCAGGCTTTTGGCGGCTGGGACGGAATCCTCCGGGAATATATGAATATGTTGGGCGTTGATACCACAGAGGAGCTTTACCAGATGCTGGGCATTTATTAGCATAACCTGCCTCATGCCATAAGACAGGATAATATTTTTAAAATATCCAGGTGGAATAAAATCAGCACCAGGTTTTTTATGATAAAATTTGCGGCTGTCAGGCCTAAGGCAGTCCAAAGGTAGGCGTCGCAGTAATGCATACCGGTTTTTATTCTGCCTCCGCTTATCATCTGTATGGTATGGCTCCCCATATACCACGCATAGATAATCACGCCGTATGGCACCAGGGGATGATAAAGGAATGAGAGTATCCATTTTCCTTTAAAAAACGCTTCTACCGCCCGTGTTCCCCCGCATCCGGGACAGTACAGCCCTGTGAGTTTGTGGAACATGCAGGGTATCAGTATTTTCTCAAAAGGAAAGGAAGTGTGCCTATACAGCAAATATAAAATCAGGGCAAATCCTGCCAATGATGCCCCTGTGATATACAATGCCTGTTCTATTTTCTTTTGTTCTTCTTCACTGAATTTCACGGATTTCCTCGTTTCTTTATGAATATATACAATACCTATTATAACTTCTATTTTTTCATTATTCAATCACTGTTTTTGGGGTTGAGTTTTTCCCTTTTTTTGGCTATAATAAGAATATATATACTTTTTTGTAAAAGGAGGATGCAGTTATGACAATTGGCGGTATTTCTAATAATTACACAAATTATACTAATTACGGAAATAAATCCACGGAAAACTTTGACATAGGCGGCGTGGGCAGACATCCCGTTGACCCGGATAAAGAGAAAAAAGCGGGAAGACGTTCCACACCGGAGGAGTGCGAGACATGTAAGAACCGGAAATATAAGGACGGTT
>CANRJF010000145.1 GCA_947630855.1 uncultured Lachnospiraceae bacterium | reverse complement strand
ATGAGAATGGTTATCCATAAATAATAAAAAGCAATTGAAAGACAAAGGTGTTTTTCCTTAATTGTTGGAACAATTTGTCTGATTATTGGTCAAGGCTTTTATAACGCTGGTTAAATATTATTTTTCAGGAGGGAACAAATATGTCAATGACAGTGATAGGCGGTCTGTATAGCAGTTATGCAGCACAAAGTGTAAACGATAAGGCAAAAAAGAAAGAAGTAGAAAACAATTCAAAACAGGCAGAAGCAGCTACACAAAACAGTGAGGTTAAGAAGCCGCAGCTTTCAACAGCGGCACAACAGCTTTTGGAAAAGCTGCAAAAAACATATAATAACATGGATTTTATGGTGTATGGGAACGGGCAGGATGCAAAGGAACTTCTTTCCCAGGGGACAAAAGAAATCTCTGTTTTGTTTTCCAGCGATGAATTGGAGAAGATGGCTTCTGATGAAAAATACGAAAAGGAGTATATGAGCAGGGTGCAGGGTGCGCTCCGTATGTCAGATGAAATTAATAAGAAGTTTGGCTTTACGTCTGTCTTTGGGGAAAAATCTGATGATGTGCAGATTAACAAAATTGGATTTGTCTTTGAAACAGGTGGGAAGATGACCATTTTTGCGGAATTGGAAAAATCTTCTGACAGGCAAAGAGAGCGCATTGAAAAAGCAAGAGAAGAAAAACGTGCAGAAAATAAGGAAAAAGAAAAAAAGACCAAGAAGGAGATGCGAAGCTATTCAAAACACAATACAGATACAAAACATGCCAGCGTTCAAGCAGGCAGCATGGAGGAACTTATTGAAAAAATAACAGAAGTGGATTGGGATACTGTCAAATCAGAAAAAATGCCGGAAAGTGGCGGAAGATTTGATTTTAGTATTTAGAAACGGAAGTATAATACTGTAAGCCGGTAAATGAAAAAAGTAGATCATAGTTAAACGAGTAATGACTGGCTGCGGTATATGCAAAAGAATTATCTATTGCCAAAGCATTTCAATAAGTTCACCATATCTGTTCATTTTGTGCTATAATGTTTCTTATGATTTTGTTTCCCTTGTTTTTCCCTTATCAGGGTTCGTAATTCCTTGTGGGAAGATATAACACAAGGGAAACTTTAAGGGAAGGCTCAAACACTTGCTGTTTCAGGCGTAAGAACATGATTCAGGCGTGCAAAAATGCCATCGCGAAGCGATGTTCATGCATTTTTGCATGGCATCCGTGAGGGTACTTGAACAGATAAAATATTACAATTTGAGAGGTATTGAAATGGACTTAAAAGAAATAATTGATAGCAATTTTAGGGGAAATATATACATTGTTCAAAATGGTAAAGTGCTATATGAAAAAGAAAACGGATTTTCAGATTTACCAAATAGAATTCCCAATACAGCAGAAACTAAATTTGCAAGTGCATCGGCAGGGAAAGTGTTTGTAGCGGTAGGAATTTTGCAGTTGATTGAACAGGGAAGAATACAGTTTGACGATACATTAGGAATGCTGCTTGATATGGAATTAAATGGCATTGATGAGGGCGTTACAGTAAAGCAGCTATTAAACCATACGTCGGGCGTCCCTGATTATTTTGATGAAAGTATTATGGATGATTATGAAAAATTATGGACAGATTATCCTAATTATAAAATCAGACATAACAGCGATTTACTTCCATTGTTTATAAATAAGCCCATGATGTACCCAAAGGGTGAAAAATTTCAATATAATAATTCCGGGTATGTATTGCTTGCAATGATAATAGAAAAAGTTACAGGAATGTATTTTGACCAATATCTCAAAGCGAATATCTTTGATAGATGCTGTATGGAATCAACGGGTTATTATGAATTGGATAAGCTGCCGTCCGCATGTGCCAATAGTTACATTTATTGCGTTGATTCAAATGACTATCGTACAAATATTTTTTCTGTGGATGTCAAAGGTACGGGGGCAGGCGGGGCATTTATAACCGTAAAGGATATTATCAGTTTCTGGACTAATTTATTAGAGGGAAATCTAATCTCAAAAGCGCTTGTCTCAGATATGCTCAGCAAACAGAGCGGAGACGGCGCTAGCGAAGTAGAAGGGTATTATGGTTATGGCGTGTGGATTATTGATAATCCCAATGGCAGGGATTTTGCGTATTTTCAGGGCTGTGACCCGGGAGTAAGTTTTATTTCAGAGTACAATCCGAATAATGGGATTATTTCTGTTCTGGTAAGTAACTATGGAGATAATGTATGGAAAGAAATGAGAAAAATAAGGAAAGTTCTCTACTAAATAAATCACTCCAAAAACCCCAAACGTAATCATGCCGCTGACTGGTATGATATTATCCTGAAGAATAAAAGTGCCAAACATATTCTGCGCTCCTATGATAAACAAGAACACAACAATTGCAGGCATAACCAGGGGTATCAAAAAAAACGTTGCAAGTTCGCGGTGTATCAGAAGGCTTTGTGTTTTTACTGATACACCCATTTTATCTATAATCCCATAATTTCGTTCATTGTACTCCATTGCAGATAACTGTTTGAATACATTGGCAGTCTCACCTTTCTGTTGGGATAATTATATAAATTATTTTAGATGTAAAAGCTGTAAAAAGCAACGTAAAATTTTACAGATTAATTCAATTGATGTTCCAAATAAAAGCGGGGCTGTTATTTGTATAATGTGGACAAGATACCGGAAGCAGGTGTATATTGGAAAGAAAGAGAAACTGAAATATTGTGAGGCAATGCCCAAAAGAACGACAAGGAGGAACCAGGCCTATGGAAATTCGTGTTCTGCGATATTTTCTTACTGTGGTAAGAGAAGAAAGCATTACAAAAGCTGCGGATGTACTTCACATTACGCAGCCTACGTTAAGCCGACAGTTATCTCAAATGGAGGATGATATAGGTGTTAAGCTGTTTCACAGAGGCACAAGGAAGATAACCCTTACCAACGAGGGCATGCTGCTTCGGAGAAGGGCAGAAGAAATCTTACAGCTTGTGGACAATACGGAAAAAGAACTGGTGGAGCAGGAGGAACAGATTGAAGGGAAAATAACCATAGGCTGTGGGGAACTTGCCTCTGTTCAGATTTTGTCAGAACTGATTTCCGATTTTAGTAAAAACTATCCCGGCGTTACCTATGATATTTTTACGGCAACGGCAGATTTAGTGAAAGAGCAGATGGATAAAGGCCTGATTGATATTGGGCTTTTACTGGAACCGATTGATATTGAAAAATATGAATTTATACGTCTTGGTACAAAGGAAAAGTGGGTTGTGTTAATGAGGGCAGATGATGAACTGGCGGAAAAGGAATCTGTGAGTGCGAAGGATTTATCCGAGCTGCCGGTAATTCTGCCACGCCGTTTAAGTGTACAAAGTGAACTTGCCAGTTGGTTTGGTGATTATTATTCTAATCTTCATGTTCTTTTTACCAGTAATTTGAGTACAAATGGAGCAGTAATGGTTACAAATGGACTGGCATACTCTGTTGTGATAGAAGGTTCTGTCCCTTTTTGGGATCATACAAAGATAGCATGCAGGCCGTTATCGCCAGAGCTGACTGCAACGTGCGTGCTGGCATGGAAACGGCAGCAGCCGTTTAGTTTGGCAGCGGCAAAATTTATCGATCACGCAAAATGCTTTTTAGGCATGACTAAGGCATAAAAACTAAGTATTTGCTATGAATCAGAACAGGAAATATAATGTAAGTGTGCAAGGGTTGAAGTTTCACAAATGCATGAAAAAACCATGCAAAGTGAAATTATATCAAACCTGGAAAAATGCAAAGGCAGCATTTTACGCATTGCCTGAATGAAATGCGTAAAAGGAGAGGAAGAGTAAATGTCTGTTTCAAGCAGGTTATTTAGCAGAAAAGAATTATTAAAACTAATATTTCCTCTAATGATAGAACTTACCCTTACTCTGTTGGTGGGCATGATTGATTCGGTCATGGTTTCCAGTGTAGGAGAGGCAGCAGTTTCAGGAGTGGCCTTAATTGATACTGTATTCCAGCTTTTAATTTATATTTTTGCCGCCTTTGGCACTGGAGGGGCAGTCGTGGCAGGACAGTATCTGGGTGCAGGGAAAAAGGAGGAGGCAAGGGATACATCGGGACAGCTTATGTGGTTTTCAGGCCTGGTATCCATAGGAATTATGGGGGTTATCTACCTCATACGAAAGTTTCTCCTTACGGTAGTATTTGGCGCGATTACACAGGATGTATATGAGTGTGCAGACAGCTATCTGTTGATTGCAGCTTTGTCCATACCGGCACTGTCGGTTTATGAATCCGGGGCAGCTATTTTCCGTACTATGGGAAATTCCAAAATTACAATGTATCTTTCAGCCATGATGAACCTTATCAATATCTGCGGCAATGTTGTTTTTATTTATTTTCTGAAATTTAGGACAGCAGGAGCGGCGGCTGCTACTGTGATTTCAAGGTATGCGGCAGCAGTTGTAATCATTTGCCTTTTGCTGCAGAAAAAAAGGGTCCTGTATTTGGAAAAGACATTGCATTACAAGCCAAATGGCATGCAGATACGGAAGATTCTGTCAATCGGTGTACCAAACGGCATAGAGAACGGATTATTTCAGGCGGGAAAAATCATTTTGGCGAGTCTGGTTGCCGGCTTTGGCACCTCTGCGATTACAGCCAATGCAATCTGCCAGACGGTAGCCAGTATTCAGGTAATACCGGGTTCTGCCATGCAGCTTGCCGCGACCACAGTGATTGCAAGGTGTATCGGGGCAAAGGATGAGAAACAGGCACGGTATTATAACCGGGTTCTGCTGCTTTTATCCTATGGGGCATTATTTGTATTTTGCGGGCTGATGTGGCTTGGGCTTCCTGTTATATTGAAATGGTATCACTTATCGCAGGCTACGGCAGAGCTTACTTCGCAGATGGTATTGGTACACACCGCAGGGGCGGTTCTAATCTGGTCGTTGACTTTTGTACTTCCGGCATCCATGCGGGCAGCAGGAGATGTGAGATTTGCAATGATAATATCTGTCATTTCCATGTGGGTATTCCGCATCGGGGCGGCGTATCTGCTTGCAGGAACATTTGGAATCGGGGCGCTTGGTGTGTGGCTTGCAATGATCTGTGACTGGCTGTTTCGTGCTGTGGTTTTCAGTATCCGATGGCTAAGCGGGAAGTGGAAGGCATACCGGGTGGTTTAATGTGAAAAAGGAGGAAAACTATGTTATATCGTAAACTTCCAAAAGGAGAGGAAAAAATCAGCATTTTGGGAATTGGAACCAGTTCCATCCAGGCATCCGGTGAGAAGGAGATTGAGGAAATCGTTACTGCTGCAATTGAGAATGGCATTAACTTCTTTGACATGGCATCCTCGGAGGCAAAGCCTTTTGCTGCCTATGGGCAGGCGATGGCGGGTGTCAGGGATAAGGTATATTTTCAGATTCACTTTGGGGCGAATTATGAAACCGGAACCTATGGCTGGACAACAAATCTGGATACCGTCAAACGCTCCGTTGACTGGCAGTTAAAAGCACTTAGAACCAATTACATTGACTTTGGATTTATCCACTGCATTGATGAGTCAGCGGATTTACATGAGGTGGAAAAAGCCGGGATTATCCGTTATATAGAGGAGCTTAAAGGTCAGGGAGTTGTGCGCCACATTGGTCTTTCCTCACATACACCGAAGCTTGTAAATGAAGTGCTGGATATGGGAATTTTGGATATGCTGATGTTCAGTATCAATCCGGCATACGATTATGCCGGTGGCAGTGAGCCAAATTATGCAGCAGACAGCTATGCAGTGGGCAGCGTGGAGGAACGGATGAATTTATACCGCCGTTGTGAGACGGACGGAGTGGGTATCTCTGTGATGAAAGCCTTTAGCGGAGGGCAGTTATTGAATGCAAAGACGTCTCCTTTTGGAAAAGCCCTGACGGAGTACCAGTGCATTCAGTATGTGTTAGATAAGCCGGGAGTTTTAACGGCTCTGACAGGGGTTCGGAATAAAGCCGATTTGGATAAAATACTTGGTTTTTGCCATGCCTCGCCGGAAGAAAAAGATTATTCCATTCTTGGTTCTTTTGCACCACAGGACGCGGATGGAAAGTGTGTTTACTGCAATCACTGCCAGCCTTGTCCTGCCGGCTTGGATATAGGGCTTATCAATAAGTATTATGACCTTGCAAATGCAGGCGATGCACTGGCAAAAAGCCATTATGAAAATTTGGCTGTAAAGGCAGATGCCTGTGTCCAGTGCGGGCACTGTAATAAACGATGTCCGTTCCATGTGGATCAGATGAATCGGATGCAGGAGATTGATTCATGGTTCTGCGGATAAAAATGCCTTGAAAGCATGAGTATGGTTTGCCAAAGTTTGTACGGTTTGCAAAGGAAGTGTGGGGCGTGAATGGAGATGGAAAAACAGAGGAAATGCTTGACGGTATTGCAGACGGAACCATCATTATGGAGGGAGGTTATAAGGTGCTGAACCATGATGAGGTGCTTAAAATTCTGAAAGACAGTTTGTAAAATTCAATTTAGAAAAAATAAGGTTATGGAGCATAGAAAATTAGGAGGAAAAAGTCATGACGAATAAAAAAAGAGTATTTTGGATGAATCTGGTACTGATATTTGCATTGATTGTGGGTCTGACACTTCCGGCAACCAATGTAAGCGCTGCAAGTAAGCAGAAAAAGACATCAAAGAAAGTGTTAGTTGTATATTTTTCAGAAACAGGAACCACAAGGAGTGCAGCAAAGAATATTAAGAAGGCAACCGGTGGAAAACTCTATCAGATTAAAGCGGCAGATCCATATACATCCGCTGATTTGGATTACAGTAATGATAACTGCAGGGCGAATGTGGAGCAGCAGGATAACAGTGTAAGGCCAAAAATCAAAGGAAAGGTAAAGAATATCCGCAAATACGACGTCATATTTGTAGGTTATCCAATCTGGTGGGGAAAAGAGCCGATGATTATCCGGTCTTTTTTGGAATCCTATAACTTAAAAGGGAAGAAAATAGTTCCATTTTGTACCAGCGGCGGCAGTGGAATCTCAGGAAGTATGAAAGGGATAAAAGCGTCAGCAAAAGGTGCAAAAGTGGTAAAAGGAAAGGACTTGACAGATATGTCTTATAAGAGTGTGGAAGAATGGGCAAAGAAGAAAGTGAAGTAGGAGCTGAGCTAAGTAAATAGTTTATGCCAAGAGGACGGGTAGTGTGAAATTACCCGTCTTTTATTTGGGAAAGGAATTTCCAGATGAATATACCGGTTCAAAATATACAAGAAAAATGAAAGGCGGCAGGGCAAAGGCAAAAGCTAATGCAGCACAGGGTATTCGTGAAATGGTGGAGATTGCCTCAGATAAAAGATTTAGGGAAAACGGAAAATTATAATATTTATTCCAGCTGTCTTGTGGTAAATTGTACGGAGAAAGGGAAGATGTACCTGTATGATCTGGTGGATATAAAAAAAGAAGCGAGTAACCCACTCAGGACTAACGGATAGTCAAGTGGTGCAAAACCGCCTCTCTTTGATTAACAGAATACTATCAGACAGGGAAAATGTCAATCTTTTTCTTTGCTTTGATAAGGTTGTTTCACGAAAGCGTAACAGTTAATGTTTTGATCTCGTGATGCACAACGGGAATGCACCGGCCTGGATTTATCCATTAAAAAAGGGCGCATTGCCCCCATGAGTCATATTTGTGTTTTTAAATTACGAAGGTGTTTTATTTAATAAAATATTGACTTTTTGGATATCCAAATGTTACAATATACTTGAAGTTAAGGAATGGCAAGGACCTAACGGAAAGGAGATTGAAAGCATGGAGATATTAGAAGAAATGACAGAAAAAGAGCAAAAGACAATGTTTATCAGTGCATATATGAATTTGCAGCGTGTCAAGGTATCAGAAGATAAGGACAAAGAAATCAGAAACCAAGAAAGAGAATTGAAAGCAAAGCTTGAAGCGTTAGGGGTTGTAGTTGATGATTTAAAAATCGAATAACAACAAAAAAGGGCGGGCTTGCCATCGCCCTTTTCTTACGAGAAAGAGGGTGATTGAAGCGAAAGGGAAAATGGGAAGACCAACAGAAAACCCAAGAACAAACAATTACAGAATTAGAATGACGGATGAAGAACTGCAAAAGTTGGAAAAATGTTGCAGTAAAACAGGACTTTCCAAAGCTGATGTAATAAGAAAAGGTATTGATTTGGTCTATAAAGAGATAACGGAGAAATAAAAAGAAACGGTGCAGAACTTACCACAGCCAGCACCGTTTCCATAATCGCGCAGCCCATGAGCAGGCTACATTTTGTATCTTACCATAGGTTGCACACTTTTTCAAGAAAGGAGTGCGTAAAGTTTGTGTCAAGTGATCATTGGCAACCTCTTTATTTAGCGCATTATTGTTACTGGACATTTAGCCACAGCCTATCAGTCAGTGCACATCAACTATTGAAACCGCCGTGTACCGAACGGTATGCACGGTGGTGTGAGAGGACGGGAGCTAATCACTCCCTCCTACTCGATTTCTAATATCTTTTGTATATGTCACCACGATTCCCGACGTCCATAACATAAACAATTAATTTTCCATTATCTACTGAATAAATGATACGATATTCTCCGACACGCAATCTAAATAATTCATCATGTCCTTTTAATTTCTTTATGTCTTCACCGTTTGGGAGACGTTCTATTGCAGATACAACACGCTTCTTTTCATTGATGGGTAACTTGTCAATAAATTTTTTTGCTTTCTTTTTGATGATGATTTGATACATCAATCAAGCCCCCATTCTTTTAAACATTCTTCAAGTGGTATCCCTTCCTTGTCCTCATTGGGTGCATTTTCATAATTTTCTACCATTCTTTGGCAAAAAATTTCGTCCGCCTCTTCATCCGCTGCCACTCCCTGGACATATGCCAACACATAACCCATTTTATAATCCGGTATAACGTCTAAAAGTTCAACTATTCTTTCTTTGTTGCTCATTATGTTATCACCTTCTTTTTTATTGATAAGCTCATTATAGCAGACTGTCCGCTTTTTGCAAGCGGCATTGAGAGGAAAAACTTTGAGGAAGCAAAGGCTCAGTTTATACTCCAGAGCATATACATTTGCCAAATGATTTGCTGTTTTTTGAGAAATAGAGAATACATGCTGGCAAATCATTTGGCTCACGGGTATAAGAATTTGCTACGCAAATTGGGGCTCGCTCACACTTGAATCATGTTCTGGGCCTAC
>CANRJF010000144.1 GCA_947630855.1 uncultured Lachnospiraceae bacterium | reverse complement strand
TTCATCCCTTTAACCCGGAAGCTGCAATTCCTGCTTCCAGGTAATCCTGGCCGATAAAAAACACAAACAGGGCAGGGGCCAGCATAATAACTGACACAGCCAGCACCATTCCAGCCTGTGCCAGGCTAATCTGGGGCAAAAAAAGGGATAAAGGGTACTTAGAAGGGGTTTTTATAAATGCCATAGGTTGTTCTATCATGTTCCAGTACTCTAAAAAACCTAATACCAGGGCGGAAAAAATTCCGCCGGAACCTAAAGGCAGCCCAATATACCCGTATACCTGCCAGTTATCTGCCCCGTCTATCTTTGCCGCCTCAATACATTCCCCGGGGATAGAAGCAAACCCCTGATACATTAAAAACACCGGAAAAGTGGAACATACCGCCGGCAAAATTACTGCCCATGGGGTATCTAAAATCCCCAATCCCTGTAAAACCATATAAGAGGGAAGCATTGTCACCTGAAAAGGCATCAGCATTAAAATAACATACAGGGTAAACAGCGGCTTCTTCCCGGGGAATGAAAACCTGGCAAATGCCCATGCCATAGGCGTACCGATAAGCAGCTGCCCAAGAAGGATTCCCGATACAATCCCCATGGAATTCCAGAATACCACATGAAACTGAGGTTTATAGAAAAGCAAATCCACCAAATGCCCTCCCGTTGGATACAAGGGCAGTAGTTTCCAGTTAATCATTCCCTTCTCCCCAAGGACAGGCGCCAGACAGTCCGATAATTCACCGCCGCTTTTCAATACACCGGAGAACACCATTAAAATAGGAAAGCACAAAAACAATGCAAATCCCAGCAGGCACAAATCAATGAGGCGGCGGATACATTTCTTTTGCATTTTCTTTATCCGCATGGCGGGAATACGTTTTTCTAATCTGTTTTTAATAAAATTGTGTTTAAAATATTTAGTATTCATTTACCTTTACTCCGTTTTGTTCCATAAATGCTGTAATAAAAGAGTCACCACCACAAACACCATACTGATTTCCACTCCCGCCGCAGATATTTTCCCCAGCTCTAAATTCACAAACCAGTTATTAAAAAGATGCTGTAAAAGGTACATGCTTTTCGGGGGATAGGCTCCTGCCACCAGATATGCCTCCCTGAATACCTTAAACGAATTGAGAAAAGACAATATGGTAATGGTGTAAAACACAGGCTTTAGGGAAGGCAGCACCATATACCGGATACTCTGCCACAGGTTACTGCCGTCCACCTTTGCCGCCTCCAGCATTTCCTTTGAAATGCCAGCCATTCCTGCCAGCCATAAAACCATGGTATAGCCCAGATTCTTCCAGATATAGCTGATAACCAGCACATAAAATGCCGCTTCCCCTCCCAGCCAGTCTATGGGTTTTACTGAAAATGCGGATAAAGCATTGTTTATTAACCCTTCTTTTAAGAAAATAATTTTCCATACAAACACAACTACTGCCGTGGGGACTGCCAGGGGCATTAAAAATGCTGACTTTATCAGGTTCATCCATCGGCTGTTATAGAGAGCCAGTGATAAAAGAAGGGAGATAAACAAAAGCAGGGGAATACAGACTCCCACAAAACGGCAGGTATTTTTGGCTGCCAGCCGGTATGCCTCATTTTCCCAGATTGTACGATAGTTAAAAAACCCCAGAAATCCTCTTCCTGCCTCAAAAAAGGAGCGCCGCAGCACTTCCATAAAAGGAAGTGCCACAAACACCAGGGTTCCCAAAAGGCTTGGCAGCATAAACATCCATTTACTCTGCAAAATACAATTCCATTTTCTGACCCACTTCATCTGCGCCCTCCTGGGGAGTGATCTGGCCGTTTAGAACCTTCTCCCCAATCTCCATCACCGCATCTTCCAGCATCGCTTCAATGGCGGAAGGCGCCGTAAGGGATTCCATCATTTCCTCAAGCCTTGCAATTTCCTGTTCATTCGGCCATTTTGCCGTAAATGTCACATGATTTGACCCGTCCTCCGCGCTGACGGAAAATCCCACTTCATACTCGTCACTGTTAGGATTTTTGCTAAATTCCCCAAATGCCGTTTTATTTACCGGAAAACCGTCCCCCAAATCATTCTGCAGAACCTCTGTGCCAAAAAGATGTTCCAGGAAATCGTAGGACAGCTCCTCCTCTTTCGTCTGGGCGGAAACTCCCACAACGCCCACAGGACAGAATACATTCTCCACCTGCCCTGCCAGAGGGGCAAAATCACAACTTTCCTTTGTTTTTACCAGTCCTGCCAGCATCTCATAGCTTTGCATACTGTTTAGCCTTCCCATAACAATGCTTGCCTCTCCTCCTAAAACAGCATACACCTGGCTTGCCGACATTAATGACATATACTCCGCATAGCTTCTTATTCCCGCCACACCAAAATTCGTCATCTGGGATATGGTTTGTTCGTGAAGCTGTTCCTGCTCCGGGGTAATGTTTTTATGCTCCGCCTGATATATTTTCTCTGTCTGGGTAAAAAATTCCAAAACAGCATCTTTTTGAAATTCCCCGTCTTTCACCCACGCCGATACGCTTGCAGGCTTTATGCCTGCCAGAAGTTCGTCCGGGGCATATGTGCCGCAGATAGTCGGCTGGTCCGGTTTTTTCTCCCGTTCCGCCGTTACGGCATCCGCAAGGCCCTCCAGGGAATCTATTCCCAAAAGCGTCTGTTTTTCCGCCACCATAATGGGAATCTGGAAACGTGTAGGCAGGGCATAAATCCCATCCTGTTTTTTGTACGCCATAAGGACATTCTCAAAATAAAAATTATCTTTCTTTATTTTTTCAGTAAAGTCTGTTAAATCCGCCAGCATTCCCTTTTCCACATAAGAATCTGCGGGCATACCGTCCAGCAGTATAATATCCGGCCCTTCTCCGGAAAGTAAACTTGTATTTAAGTTTCTTACGGCATCCTCCGCCGTCATAGACGCCTCATCGGTAATTCCCCTTTCCTGTTTTATGTAAACTTCAGGGTGTTTTTTCCGAAAACTGCTTACCGCTTTGCTGATGGTGTCATTTTCCCGCAATGTATATACGGTAAGTTCTCTCTCCGGTATGGCAGGGGCGTCTTTATCATAGGTTAAGGCGTCAATTTCCCCATCCTCATATCCCACCAGGAAACTGCCGTCCTGATTTTTTAACAGGGCTATTACCGCCTTGGTAGGGTCGCCTAACGAAGAAAGCCCCCCGTCCAAAAGTTTATCCATCACATTTCCTGCAAATACATGGCTGTAAAGCCCGCTGGCGGAGGCGGTATAAACCTGCCCTTCCTCCCCGTCCACAAATACTCCCATGGAATAAGTTCCTGCCACTTCCTTACTGGTAAAATCATTGAGCACAGTATCTGTATCCAGTGTTTTTCCTGTGGAAAACTGGTAGATATCCATGCTCTCCAAACTTGTGGAGACAAGGTAATCACCGTTGGAAACAAGGCTTAACGAGTCCGAAGAGGCCATGACTTTTTCCATTTCCCCGGTGGCAATGTCAGTTTTATAGATATTGCTGGAAAGGAATTCAAGGTAAAGTTCCCCGTTGTCCCCAAATACCGCTTGCTCCACATGAAAATCTTCCGATGAGGGTTTTATGGGAACCTGCTGCTCCTGCCCTCCCGCATCTATGTAGACAAACTGTTCACTGTTCCCTTCTTCACCGTAATTCGCCCAGTTCACATAGGAGAAAAACATTCCTCCGTCCGGCGCCAGCGCTAAAGATGTAACCTCTATCTCCTGTCCTGTCTCCACCACGCCTGTAAATACCGGAGTCTCCTTTTTCTCCCAGGATTCCCCATCGTCTTTGGAAATATAGACGGTTCCCGTGGAAATATCCGCGGCTTCCAGAGAGCCGTCTGCCAGGCGCACAAGCCTGTCCAGCCGCTTTAACCCTTCCGGGGTGGTTTTTGCCGTTTCCATATAACGTCCCTTTGCCCCGGAGCCTCCTTCTCCTGAGGTGCCTTCCCCGGTGGTTTGGGGAGATTCCGTTCCTAAAGCCGCCTCACCGCCAGCCTTCTCCCCTGATTTGCCGCCGCAGCCTATCAGGCTGCATACACAGGAAAATGCCAGGAAAAAGGGTATTGCCCTGTTTTTCATAAAATGTCTGATTCTCTTCTTATCCATGTTCTACCTCGCTTGCTTTTTTAATATTTTGGTATTCATAAAACTCCATCAACAATTACCTTTGCCGCAATTGATATGGTAGCAGACGATTCTTTAAATTTTCTCTAATTTTTTAAAAAAATTTTAAAGATTATTTACAGATAAGTGTGTTACACTTTTATTACATGTAAAAAAGAAAAAGGAGCCAGATATGCGTATTTTGTTAATAGAAGATGATTATAATTTAAATAAAGTTTTAACTTTTCAGCTAGAACATGAGGGTTTTGCGGTAGATGCCTGCCGGGATGGGGAGGACGCCCTTTACTATATGAACTCCATGACCCATGACCTGATTTTATTGGACTGTATGCTGCCCCACATAGACGGCATTACCCTGTTAAAAAAATTTCGGGAGTCCGGCAAAAAAACCCCCGTTATTATCTTAACCGCCCTGGGGGAATTAAATGATAAAATCACGGGTTTAGATTCCGGTGCAGATGATTACCTTGTAAAACCTTTTGCCTTCCAGGAACTGATGGCAAGAATCCGAAGTATAAGCAGACGCCCCAGGCAGTGGGAAAAAGAGCCTGCCCTCCATGTGAAGGACGTTGCCTACTCCCCCTCCGACAACAAGCTGTCCGGTTCACTGGGAGAATGTTCCCTGTCTAAAAAGGAAGGGATGTTATTGGAGGTTTTTCTCGCAAACCCCGGACAAACTCTGCCCAGAGCCACTCTTTTATCCAAAGTGTGGGGAGTGGACGCAGAAGTGGAGGAGGGAAATCTGGACAATTACATACATTTTATCCGCCGTCGGCTAAAGGGCGTAAGCTGCCAGATTTCCATTCAGACTGTTCGTGGCATCGGTTACAGATTGGAGAGTTTGTAATATGTACAAAAAATTACATCGAACCTTAACTTTTATATTTTCCGGTATTACCGCAGGCATCTTAATTATTATGTCCCTGTTTTATCTGTATCTGTACCAAAAGGATTTAACAGAAAACAGTTTCCTTTCTTTTTCCTCGGAAATTTCCACCCTTATCTCCAACCTGGAAGGACAGGAGGGTTTTTCCCTGGAATGGCAGGCAAAAACAACTGCAAGCAGCAGCTTTCTTCTTGCCTTTTATGACAGGAACACGCTCCTTTCCTCCTGCCGTCTTTCTTTAAGCGAAGAAGAAATAAACCTTGCCGCAGAAATCTATGACTATGCCTTATCCAGCTATCCTTTTCTTAAAAACAGCTCCGGCTATCTGGCTTCCCACAGGGAATTTCTGTATGAAATTCCCGGAGAATCAAAGTTTTATGTGTCTGCCGTAAGCCTTCCCAGGCATTTCGGAACAATTACAGGTGTCATCCTGTATGACACTTCCCCCCTGGAAGGGCAGATTACAAGACAGCGGCTCCGCTTTGCCCTGTTAAATGCCCTGGGAATTTTCTGCCTGTTTTTGTTTTCCTGGTTTTATACGGGAAAACTGCTCTCTCCCATCCAGGAAGCCCACGAAAAGCAAAATGCCTTTATTGCCGCCGCCTCCCATGAACTCCGCACTCCCCTGGCAGTGATTTTATCTGCGGTTTCCGCATCCCGGCAGGGAAATAAAAAGGAAAAAGAACGGTTTTTAAATACCATAGAGATTGAGGTTAAACGTATGTCCGCATTGGTACAGGATATGCTCACCCTTTCAAGGGCAGACAACCATAACTTTCCATTACATTTAGGCATTGTAGAACTGGATACCCTGCTGTTAGAAACTTTTGAAGCCTTTGAACCCCTTTCCAGAGAACATCATATGGTTCTTTCCGTTGAACTCCCGGAATACAGTATAAGAAGATGCCGGTGTGACAGGGAACGCATCAAACAGGCGCTGGCAATTCTCATTTCCAACGCCATCAGTTACGGGAAGGATGAGGGTGCCATTGTTTTAGGATTAAAGGAAGAACACAGCCGGTTTCTGCTGTGGGTGAAAGATAACGGCACAGGAATCCCGGATGCTGACAAACCCTATATCTTTAACAGGTTTTACCGGGGGGATTCCTCCCGCTCACAAAAAGACCATTTTGGCCTGGGGCTTTGTATTGCCAAAGAAATTATGGATGCACACCAGGGAAAAATCTGGGTGGAGGACACGCCAAAAGGCGGGGCGTCTTTTTTTCTGGAATTAAAATAATATATTCCCTATTTCTAAATTTTCACGTCTATGTTATAATGGTCACATTAACTTATACTCCAGAGCATACACATTTGCCAAATGATTTGCTGTTTTTTTGGAAACAGAGAATACCTGTTGGCAAATCATTTGGCTCACGGGTATAATAAAAATCCAAAAGAAAACGAGGTGGTTTCCATGTACGAATTTACTGAAGATTGTCGCCTGGGCATTCCGGAACTCGACAAAGAACACCAGCATCTATTTTCCCTGGTTAATGACGGCTATCTCCTGTTATCTCTGAACAAGGAGCTTCGGCCTGCCGCCAGGAACCTGTTAAAGCATTTAAAAGATTACGCCAACACTCATTTTGACCATGAGGAATCCTATATGAAAAAAATAGATGACCCGGAGCTGCCTTCCCAGATACAGGAACACAAAGCGTTTATCACACGGATAAACAATGTGGATTTTACCACGCTCCCAGACGAACAGGTAAAGCCTGCCCTGGAAAATCTGCTGGACTATCTTTCAAGATGGCTGCTGCGGCATATTATAGGAAGCGATACTCTTATCGGCAAATATGAGTCACCTTTTGCATTTACCTCCAAATACATGACCGGAATTGATGATATCGACATTGAGCACCGCCGGCTGTTTGAAATGGTAAAAGAAACCAACGATATTCTCCATGATGACCTTATTTTTGACAAATACGACAAGTTTCTTTCCATATTAAACCAGCTAAAGACATATGCAAAAGAACATTTCAGTCATGAAGAGGCTTATATGGAAGAAATAAATTACCCTGACATATTAAAACAACAGGAAGCACATGCCGCTTTCTGCGACAAACTGGCGGAAATCAGACTGGAGGAAATAGACGAAAATCAAGAGGAAGCTCTGGAAAATCTTGTTTCATTTCTGTTAAACTGGCTGTCCACACACATTCTGCGTATGGATAAAGCAATCGGCGATTATCTGTCCAGCCAGCTAAAAGAACCGATGCTAAACTAAGTTTTTACATACCTGCCCCTCGTTTCGAGAGGCAGGTTGTTCCTTTATCCCTTAAAGACAGCAAATATTTTTAAAGGTTACATTTTCACATAATCTTAATGATATGGTTTGTTCTCTTCCTGCTTCTTTCGTTCCCAAAACCACATCCTCAAAAACAATATTGGAAAGTTCATATCCCTTCTCATCAAATCCTTTAAGTTCAATGGCGTCACAGTCTTTCCAGCATTTTTCATGGATATCATGGCATTTCCCTTTTATCTCCACTCCCCGAAAACTGCAGTTTTTAAAAACAGGAGGTGTATCTGCCCCGATTCCGTCATCATTGTAGCCTACGGAGTGGAACATAACCCGGCTTACCACACAGTCCTTTACCTGCACATCCTCCACATATCCTCCCCGCTTTTTCGTAGCCTTAATCTCAATGCCGCTTAAGGAATCCGACATATCGCAGTCCCATATTTTAACATCACGGATTCCTCCCGAAATCTCACTGCCAATGGCAATTCCGTGCCCAAAAGCACACTTGCTGTCAAAAACCCATATATGCTCGCAGGGGCGGTTAATTTCATTCCCTTCCGGGTTTTTCCCGGATTTAATTGCCACAGAATCATCCCCTGTATAAAACATACAGTCAAACAATGTACAGTTAGTGGATGAATCCGGGTCCCACCCGTCCCCATTCCACACTTCTTCCGAATAAAATGTACAGCCGAATGTTACAATATCATCGGAATAAATCATATGCACGTTCCAGCTTGCCCCGTCTTTTAACGAAACATTGCTGATAGTCACATTCTTACAGTTGCTAATATTAATTAACCTGGGGCGGACTCTGCCGGGTATGGTGTCTTTCGTCTCACACTCCTTTATTTTATCTCCCAGCCCTGCCAGATAGTCTTTTAGCCTTTCCCTTTCTGTGCGTATAATCCTTTTTGCAAGAGGGACTCCCCCGCTGGCAATGGTGCCTCCTCCCCGTATAATCACGTTTTCGCAGTTATACCCTTCCCGGTAATTTAACTCCCCAAGATTTAAAAGGCTGCTGTAACACTCCAGTTCCGTTCCCTCGAACCGGCTCCAAATCCTTGGAAGATAATCCTCCGGTTCATCTGTTCCCTGAAGGACGGCTCCTTTGTCCACATACAATTCCATCTTACTGTGCAGCCTTAATGCCCCCGTTTTATAAACTCCTGCCGGAAAATACACTGCTTCATTCTCCCCGCAGTCATCAATGGCATGCTGTAAACATTCCGTATTTAATGTGCTGCCGTCCCCTTTGGCATAATAGGGGGCAAGGGTTACATCAATCCGCCTTTTTGCCGGCAGGGTTCTGATTTTCTTTGTTTCCCGGGATAATACAGCATCCTCTCCCGGGGCGCAGGAGCGGACTTCTATTTCATATTCCCTGTCCGCCGTTAAGCCTTCAAATGTATAATGTGTCTTATCTGTACTGCCTGACTTTTTGCCGTCCAAAAACGCCTCATATTGACAGTTTCCGGCAAATTCCGGTTTTTCCCAGTATATGGTAATACTGTCCTCCGTCCTGCGCGTCTTTATCTCTGGAAAATTCTTCATATTATTAATACCTCCCCTTTTGTTATATTTTACCGTATTTTGCAAAGTCAATTTCTTACAGTATATCGAAGCCTCATGGAAAATACAACCAAACCCTTTTAAAATTTTCCAGGATACTATTCCAAATGACAAAAATTTACGGTCATTATAAAAATTTTCCTGTTTCTTTTGGACAGGTTGCTGATATATAATAGTTATATCAAGAAAAGCCTTGGCAGAATATACAAAACAGGCAAGATATTTGTATTTATCATGCCCTGGCAAAGAGAAGGAGGATATTCAAATGAAAAAGAAACTTTTATCAGCACTTTTATGTGCGACCATGGCAGTGTCCATGACAGCATGCGGTTTATCCGCCCCGGAAGAACCGGCAGCAACTGACACAAAAACAGACACAGCCGCAGACAAACCCGTAGCGGACACAGAAGCCGCAGACGATTCTGGGGATGCAGCA
>CANRJF010000143.1 GCA_947630855.1 uncultured Lachnospiraceae bacterium | reverse complement strand
TTCAAATTTCTGCACTTTCAGATAACCGCTGGCAAGCAGGAGGCTGAAAACAGCTTCATCGTCTGTGTCTAACATGTTATATACAATCTGTTCGTCTATATGGGTTTTTAATGTCTCCCCGGCAAGAAGTTTCTCAAATGCCTGTTTGATTTCGCTGCTTCCTTCACGTATCAGTTTTCCCACAAGGCTGTTTGCGCTGGTGTTTGCCCAGTAAGGAGCAAATTTCCCAGTATCAAGAAAATTAATGACAGACCACGGATTATATATGTCTGGTTTATCTCCAAAGGTAAAGCCGTCATACCAGAATTTTGCTTTTTCTTTCTGTTCTGACATTCCATATTCATCCAATACTGCAAATACTTCTTTTTCTGTAAAACCAAAAGCTTCCGCATATTCATCAGAAGTGGTTGTCACTACTTTTAAATTATTTAAATCAGAAAAAATGGATTCCTTGCTGACCCTGGTAATTCCGGTCATAAGACCACGTTCCATATACGGATTTGTCTTAAATGTGGAATTGAACAGACTTCTGGTAAAGGAAACCAACTCTTCCCAGTATCCATTCACATACGCTTCCTGCATGGGGGTATCATATTCATCCAGAAGAATAATTGTTTTCTTGCCATAATACCGGGAGAGATAATCTGACAGATGATGCAGCGACATAGTCGCTTCCACATTTCCCATGTCATTCTGTGTCTTCTCAAAATACGCAATTTCACTGTTTGCCAGCTTTCCGCTGTCCTTTAAAAAATCATACCGTCTATATAAATCTGAAAGAATATGATAAATTTTTTGTATGGTTTTTTCATAAGTATCTTCTTTGACATTGGCAAAAGAAAGGCTTATCACAGGATATGTCCCCTGCAGCTTCCTGTACTCTTCCTTTTCCCATATGGAAAGTCCCTCAAATAAATCGGAACACCCTGCATAATCCACGGAAAAAAACTGTTCTGTCATGCTCATGGTCAGAGTTTTCCCAAATCTCCTGGGACGGGTGATTAATGTAACCTGGTCGCCATTCTCCCACCATTCATGGATAAAATCTGTTTTATCTATATAAAAATAATTTTTCTCTCGCAACATAGAAAAGTCCTGGTATCCTATCCCCACTGTTTTTTTCATATACCGCTCCTTTACATATTTCCTTTTGCTTTATATGACAGAATATACTTGTTCTGGTATGCCATTCATTGTCTCATATTATAGCATCACTTTATATATTTGTAAATTTTTTTAAATCTTTATCCCAAGAGAATAGAAATCAACCACCCTGGTACTTGAAAAAGCAGGGTGGTTGATTTCTATTAATGTCCTTAATGCAGCTTATCTGGCAGCCTAAATCAAATAATCCTTATAAAATCTTTCATAAACCTCTATATCCTCCTGGGTATCGCATTCCAGCCACAAATCCTGCACCGGAACTGCCCCGATGGCACAGCCGTCCTTAAGCATAGCATTTAACAGCGTAGTCATATCCAGTTTTTCCAGAGGTTTCTCCAGGGGATGGCTTATGGTCTTTTGCACCTGCTCCCAGCTTTTTGGAGTAAAGCGTATCAGTCCCATGTACTGCCCCTCTATCTCCTGCCGGGAAGAAGGCCTTCTCCCAATCTCCAAAAGATGCTTTTTGTCCCGGCACAGACGGAACGTTTCAAGGTCCAAAAGAGGGTCCTTCATTCTCTTCTCCCAAAGCTCCCAAAAACCCGTGTAATAGGTAACTGCCAAATCGTCGCTGCTGTTTTTTAATGCCTCCGCCGCCCCCGGGGAAAAAACAATATCGGAATAACACACCAGGCAGGGCTCCTTTTTCAGCCATTTCTCCGCCATGGTAAGAGAAATAAACATATTTGTATTTTCCCAATTGTCATTATGAAAATAGGTAATGCCATCCTGCACAAACATTTCCCGTCTGTACCCGGTGACAATCCCGATATCCTTATCCTCAAATCCCGCCTGATGAAGGCTCTCCATACACCGCTCTAACAACGTCCTGCCTGCCAGTACGCACATGCATTTTGGGCGGTCCTTCGTCCGCTCCCCAAGCCGGCTTCCCCTTCCGGCCGCCAGTATAATCGCTTTCATATTCCAAAAAACCTCCTAATCCATTCTATGTCATCCTGCCTGAGGGGACTGTAACGCTCTGGATGCCACATAATCCCCCGAATATTGCCGTACTCTCCGTACTCAAATTCCTCCACACAACCGTCTTCACTTCTTGCAAGGACTTTCAGGGAAGGAGGCAGGACAAAAGCCCCGAAATTGTGGAAACTGTTGGTCTTTTGCCCGTTATCCAAGATATGAACCGTTCTCACATGACCCTCCACCCGCTTTAAGGGAACCCAGAAATAATCCAGGAGCATCTGCATCCCCCGGCACACTCCCAGCAGGGGAATCTTTTTTTCCAGGGCATAATCCACAAGCAGGCCCTCCCCTTCGTCCCTCTCCGGGGCATCTCCCCCGTAAGATGCCAAATCATTGCCGCCCGTTAATATAATGCCGGAAGGCGGCAGTTCCTTAAGCATTGCCTTTATAATATTTACGTTGTTTGGAAGCGGCACGGGAAGAAAGCCACAGGCGTCCGCCAACAGACCCCATTCCTGTGAAAGGGCGTCACGGCGTTCTTTAGTGTCCCCTGTTACTTCCACCCGCTGGCTTATAAAAATTTTTTTCATAAATCATCGTTACCTTCTTATTCAGGCAGTCAATATGTAACCGTTCTGCCCTGCTATAACCGTTAAAAGCCTTTTCTCCCACGCCGATTACCGCCGGAAGTCCAAACTCTGCACTTCTGATTGCCATATGGGAATTTGCCCCTCCATAGGCAGTAATAAAGCCTGCAATGTTCCTGGAAAACAGCCAGTCGTACCCCGGGTCCGCGCTTTTTAACAAAACAATTTTCCCCGCCAGCTCCTTATCCGAAGGCAGACACACAGCCTCCGCCCTGCACTCCTTTAAAGTAACATAATTTGCCTCTCCCTCCGGCCAGAAAAAAGAATATACATCCTCCGGCTTTATAATCAGCGGAGGCAATACCAGCCCTGCGGAACTTTCTTCCATCCGCCGTCCTGCCTCCATGGAATTAAGAAGAACCTCTTTCATATCGCTTGCGGCAGAATAGGCCTCCATAATATCCTGGATGGAAACATAAGACATATCCTCCCTGGAAAAACCCAGTTCCTCCCCCAACTTTGCCGCAAGTTCTAAGACATCCGAAAGTGTATGGGTAAAGACAAACTTAGCCATTTCCCTGCCTTCAATAGCATTTTTGATAAAATCAAAAAAGGAAAGAACATCCACAGAGAGAGCATGTTCATCTAACAGTTTCTGGATTTTTTCAAACTGCCGGAGGGAAAGCCGGAAAGGCTCTCCTTCTTCCTGTGCCTTTCCTTCTGCGGAAAAATCAAAATACACCTCATCATTCTGGTCATACCGCAGGGAACATATATCGTAAGTCCCCGGCCGCAGATGACCGTATTTTTTTAAAAAGGCTTCTTTGCTTAATCCTGCAAAATCCACCGCCATGTTTTTTCCCACAGTGGAAAGCCCGTTCATATACTGTGTGCGTTCTTTTTCCGATATGACGCCCACATTTACCATAGAGCGTAAAAATTCCACCGCAATAAACCCTGCCCGTGCCAGGCCTGCAAAAGGCAGCGTCCCGTAACGCTTGCAGTACTCTATCAGCCAGTAAATTTTATCCGCCTCCGCCAAAGAACTGTCCATAATCTCTTTATGTTTTTTCCGCAGAATCCGTATTTTGGCCGCATCCTTTTTCCATAATTCCACATCTTTGCAGATAATGTTTTTTGTAAGCTCCCTTAATGCCTGCACTAATTCCTCCCGTTCCTCACCAGAAAAACCATAATTTTTTAAACACTCCACCCGTTCCGGCAGGTCAAAGGTATAGCAGGTAAAAGCAATCTCAAACTCGATTTTATCATGTTTTTCCGGATGGAGGGCAAGCTGCCTTAAGTAATATTCCGCCAGCTTCCCGGAAAGATTATCGCTTAATGTTTTGGGCAGAAAGGAATTAAAACTCACCCGGGTGTCGATATAGGGAAGGCCGCAGAAATCTACCATAAGGGGAAAAGACCGAAGATTGCGATACCCGTAATTGTCCCGCTGGTAAGCCCATACGCTGTTCGTGATGATTTCTTTATACAGGCTTAAAGCCAGAGCCTTTGGCCGGATTCCAATCATTTCCGCCGGATTCCAGTCCGGCATGACCCCGTAGATTGTAAAACTGCCGAACAAATCCGGGTGGGGCTTTATGCCGCTTTTCATTTTGCCGCTGATTTTTTTAAGGCTTTCTTTCTGCCTCTCCACAGGGACAAGAGGTTCACAAAGGGTTAAAGGGCGTACCTGAAGCAGATAAAGTTCCCCCCGGGAAAGGGCAAATTCCAGGTCTAAGCATTCCTGTCCAAACAACTCCTCCAGTTCCCGGCAGAGACAAATCACCCTGTCTAACGGGGAGGGCACGGACGCCTCCGCCCCCTTAAAGCAGTAAAAGGTTTTAAGCCCCATGCCGGAACCGTCTGTTACCGTGGTGACGGAGCCTGTGGAATCGTCATAATTTATCACATAATAATTGCCCCCTGTATTTACCTCCGCAGTAAAAGCCACCCCGGACATCTCCACATTTTCCAGATAGGGCTGGATAAAAATCTGGTTTTTCCCATCCGCTCCCATGGCGGCGGCTACCCGCTCCACTGCGTTATCAATCTGTTTTTCCCCCCGGATATTTCCTAAAGATAAATACTTTCCTGCGTTGGAATTTCCCCGGACATCCTCATTTTTCGCACTGCTGCGGACAATCAGGGTTTTCTCCTCCCAGCCCCTCTCCCTGATTTTTTCAAAGGCAGTGCCGGGAGAATTTTTTATTTCCTCCACCGAAAAACATATCTGGGGCAGCACTTTTGCCCGGCGCAACAAGTGTTCTAATGCATGGAGGGTCTCAGCCTTCGTGGTAAAATTCATTGTCTTTAGCCTCCCTTTCTTTTCTCCATTGGTGGAGAAGCTGTATCTGATGCCATAAAGGCACATCTCCGTCATTGTAAAGCACAATATCCGGGTTTTTCGGCTCTTCAATCTTTAAGCTTATGCCCGCAACGTCATCTCCCCCATGGGAATACAGTCCTTTCTGGTTCCGCTGTCTTAACGTGCCCAGAGAGGCTTTCACGTAAACCTCGCAATATCCCGGAATATGTTTGCGGTTCCATCTGTGCACTTCCTCAAACATGGATATGGTACAGCACACAACCTCTAAGCCCTGCCCTCCCAACAGGGCACAGAGCCTGGCATAACGCATGGCGCATTTCCTTCTGTCCGCCTCCCCGTATCCCAAATCGTCTCCAAAGACACGGCGCAGCTCATCCCCGTCCAGAAAAACCGCAGGCAGTTTTTTTTCCTTTAATTCCTTATGCCAGATTTTCCCGATGGTTGTTTTTCCCGCCCCGGAAAGGCCTGTAATCCAATATACCCTATTCATCGCCGTCCTCCCCTAGAGGAATCAATCTGGGAAAATCAATCTTGCACCTCCATGCATTCTGCAAAACTTCCTGCACCCAGGCATGGAGTTTTTCCCCGGTGGTCTTAGGCTGCACAAAACGCTCAAACCGGAAAGGATAGGAAAACAGCTCCCGCACCAAAGGCTCCGGCAGGGGATATTCCCTGGAATCAAAGGAAGGGTACCCGTAGTAATCTAAAATCGGCTCGTAAAATATCATCAGACGCACCCTGTCAAAATCAGAAATCACTACACTGATATCCCGGGTTAAAGGAGCCTTATCAAAGCCTTCCGTGGTATTGCCGTATGCATCCGTAAGGGGAGCTTTTGCCTTAAGCATCTCCCCGCTGAAAGGAATATTTAAATGCCTGCAAATGGCCCTGCACGTTTCCTTTGGGCGCAGCTTTAAATCCTCGAAACGGAAGGCGTAATAACAGCTTTTCAGTTCCGGCGGCAGAAACTGGCTCTGGGAATAATCCGATGCCAGCAGATGTTTTGTCTGGAACTCATCCCAGCCCGCAATGCCTTCTATGTAGCATCTGGCAAAAGTCATAATCGGCTCCCTCATGCAGGTCAGGCAGGAGCGGTAGGGAAAACTTAAAACCATATTGTTATAGACTCTGGTATCCCACATATGGGGGTCGAAAACCAGCAGGGGCGCAATCCGGGGTTTTATTCCCCCCTGTTTCTTTTCGTAATGGAAGAGGAAATATCCCCGGAACAATTCTCCCATGGTGAATTTTCCGGACGGGTTTTTCTTTTTTTCCAGCCAGCCTAAATATTCCTCCACATCCTCCACTGTGAGCTTGCTGTTCTTTACCATCCCTGAAATTTCTTCTAAGGTATAAGAGGCATCCGGATTTCCTATCTTGTCCCGGAATTTCTGTGAATGGTACATATTGTACACTCCGTCCACCAAAGAACGACTGTGGAAATCGCACCAGGACTCTGCCTGGACGTATGGGTTTGCATCCAAAACCCCCAGGCTGAAAATCGTGCCCGAATGAGCATGTTTGTACCAGAAACAGATGCGCTTTAATTCATGGATTCCTAAGGGCTTTTCCGTCTTCTTATAATCCGCCCCAAACTCTTTTTTAAAATCTATGGGATACCTGCCCCGCTGTTTTTCCCCGATTAGGAAGACAAATTTCTCTTCCTTTAACAGTTCTTCCATATCGCTGATAAAAAGCAAAGGAATCAATTCTTCCACGGAATCATAAAACAGGTAAATATGGTTGTCCTCCCCGAAATCTTCGCTGCGGCGCACATTGTCCCTTAAAAATTCCAGGTTGAAAAGATTGGTTTCATGTTCCGCAAAAACAGGCTTATCCAGCGTCTCAAAAAAATAGGCGGTCTCCCTCTCGCTCTTTGCTTTCTCCGGCTCTAAAAACATTTCCTCCTCTTTGTCATAGAAGGCATATGTATTTTCATCCACCGGAAAAAAATACACCGGCAGGTCAGAATAGGATATTTCCTCCCACCCGTATTTGTATGGGTAATTCTTTATTGTATTCACATTCCTGTGGTATGCTTCCTTGAGCATATCTTCATTGGGGGCATAAAATACCTCCTGCATAAGGCAAAATATTTCTTCTTCCGCTGCAACATTATACATGGCGGAGAGCCTTTCAAACGCTTCCCCAAATTTCCTCTGCTCTAAAAGTTTTCTGGCCTCCTTTATGCCCTTTTCCATGCTTGTCTCTTCCTGTGTCATGGCATCCTCCCTTTTGATAATTTGTTTTTTTCTGTTTCCTGATTATTACTCCGTATACCCATTGCAGCAGTCTATGACATAGCTGATTTCCTCTTCCGTAAGCTCTGGAAACATGGGCAGAGATACGCAGTTTTCCGCCAGTTTTTCCGCCTGGGGGCAGTCTCCTTTTTTGTATCCCAGCCCATGGAATGCCTTCTGCAAGTGGCAGGGCAGGGGATAATGGCGGCCGCAGCGGATTCCTTTCTCCTGTAAATACGCTATAAAATCCTCTGCATGTTTGGCCTGCACCTCAAAGAGATGGCATACCGGCAGCACAAAGGGAGGCACACTCTGAAATGTAATGGCAGGATTCTTTATCTCTGCCCGGTAACGTGCGGCTATGCGCCTCCGCTTTTCATTCCAGCCGTCTAAATACTTTAGCTTCACAGACAGCACCGCTCCCTGGATTCCGTCCATACGCATGTTATACCCCACCACATCATGATGATATTTCCGCAGTGCTCCATGGTCTTTTAAACGGTTTACTTCATCTATGTACTGCTTATTGTCCGAAACAACTGCTCCTGCCTCCCCGAAGGCTCCTAAGTTCTTTCCCGGATAAAAGGAAAAACACCCAATATCCCCAAGAGTCCCTGCTTTTTTCCCTTTGTACTCTGCCCCGTGGGCCTGGGCACAGTCCTCAATCACATAAAGATGATGTCTGTCCGCTATCTTTTTTACCCCGTCAAAATCAAAGGGCTGGCCGTATAAATGCACCCCCACTACCGCCTTTGTCTTCTCCGTTATTTTCTCTTCTATTTTGGATGCATCTATCTCCCAGGTGTCCGGCGTGCAGTCCACAAATACCGGCTCTGCCCCTGCATGAACCGCCCCCCATGCACTGGCGATAAACGTGTTGGCGGGGATGATGACCTCGTCACCCGGCCCAATCCCCAGGGCTTTCACTGCCAGAAACAGGGCATCCGTCCCGCTGCCTACCCCGGCACTATATTTTGCTCCAAGATATTCCTGAAAAGACTGTTCAAACTCCTTTACATATTTTCCGCCGGAAAAAGCCGTTTCTTCGCACACCTTTTCCACCGCATCCAAAAATTCTTTTTTATGCTCCCTGTACTGCCTCCCCAGGTCCATAAAAGGAATTTCTCTATCCATTTTGACCTTCTCCTTCCTGGACTTTATACCGGATTATTTTCGCCGGATTCCCTACAACTACGGCATTCTTTGGCACGTCTTTTGTCACCACCGCCCCGGCTCCCACCACGGCCCCCGCCCCTATGGTGATTCCGCAGAGGATGGTTGCGCTTGTGCCGATGGATGCAAAATCATGCACCGCCGTTTTTTCCAGTTTCCAGTCTTTTTCCCCCTTTAAGGAGCCGTCTCTGTTTACCGCCGACGGAAGCCTGTCATTGATAAAGGATACATTGTGCCCCACGCACACGCCCTCCCCGATTTCCACCCCTTCACAGATAAAAGTATGGCTGGAAATCTTGCAGTTTTTCCCTATCTTTACGCCTTTCTGGATTTCCACAAATGTGCCGATTTTCGTGTTGTCCCCGATTTCGCATCCGTAAAAGTTGACGAAATCCCGCACCGACACGTTTTCACCCAGCTTCACATCCGTCAGATTTTTTTTCCCTTCTGTCATTGTTACATATGCCATTTTTTTCTCCCTTTATATAAATATTAAATTTCCACTTCCAGCCTGGATTTTTCCCTGTCCGACCGGAAAATTGCCTCTATCACTTTCATGTCGCGGAGCATCTGCTCTTTTGCCACCAGGGATTTTTCCTCCCCCCGGATGGAAGCCGTCAGATTCCTGTAAAATGCATAAGGCTCTTCCTCTGCCGCCGGCAGGGGGATTTCCTCTAAGTTCTCCCTTTCTAAATGCGCCATGGTCCTGCTGGGGCCCATTTTCTTTCCCGTGGGCACCCGCTCAAACCCCCTGATGTTGTCCTTGATTCTGGCAAGGCCCCCATTTTTCCCGGAAAAATCATTAAGCTTTAACGTGCCCTTATCACCGAAAACGTACCACCGGGGAAGCTCCTGCAGCGCAAAGGTTCCCACCAGAATATGGGCTGTAATATCCTTCTCAAATTCCAGTTCCGCCTCAAAATAATCATCCACCGCCGGGGTTAGGAT
>CANRJF010000142.1 GCA_947630855.1 uncultured Lachnospiraceae bacterium | reverse complement strand
TAATATTTTCAAAATCAGTAGCTTTTGATGGAATTTACTTTGGGAAAGTGGAATTTACTTTAAAAATTGACCTTTTTTGTAAATTGGTTTGCTTTAATATACCTATTGACAAATATATCAGACTGATATATTATATAAAAGAATTTTGTAAGGAGGTTAATTATGAGGAGGCAGAAAATTTCCGTTTCTTCTATCCAGAGTTATATCATTTATTATGGCATTGTATGCCTGGTTTTTTTGCCATCTGTTCTATTTGGCAAAAGAATATTCTGCCATTACTTTTGTTGGATGGCTCCGTTTATGGTGTTAGGAACGAAACTTCGTAAATTTTTACATTTACCGGGAATACATATTAAATCCAAAGAGAGAAACAAGTGCATTTCCTGCGGTAAATGTAACAAAGTCTGTCCCATGGGGATTCATGTTGTAAGTGAAATAAGAAATGGCGTGATTGACAATTTAGAATGTATTCAATGCGGCGCCTGCATTGATATACCCGTGAGCCAAATGATTTTGCCAACATGTATTCTCTTTTTCATAATGAATAGCAAATCATTTGGCAAATGTGTATACTCTGGAGTATAATTGTCCTAAAAATATTCTGGCTTATGGAATGATTGAAAGAAAGGAAAACAACAATGGCAAATGAAAAAAAGATTGACTGTGTGATTTTAGGCTTATTATGTCACGAGGAATTGACGGGATATGAAATAAAGAAAAGAATAAACACAACACTGAAATATTTTTGGAGTGCAAGCTATGGCAGCATATACCCTGCATTAAACGACCTGGTTAATCGTGGGCTGGCAACGAAAAGAGAAGATACAGAGAATAAGAGAAACAAATTGATTTATACCATAACGGATGATGGACGGAAATACCTGAAAGAATGGTTAAAATTACCTGTCGTAAAAGATGAACTTCGTTATGAAACATTGTTGAAATTATTTTTTGGAAATGAACAAGGTGCAGAACAGGCAATATCCCATATAGAAGCGTTTGAGGAAAAAACAAAAAAAGAACTGCAATATCTTTTGGGAGCAGAAAAAAAATTAAGAGAATGTCTGGATGATGATATTGCTCATAAATACTATTTGCTCACAGTGGAATTTGGAATAAAAACCTATGGCGCTTATTTAGAATGGTGTAAAGAAGCAAAAAAACTTTTAACGGATATTGGAGAATAGAGATATGACAGGACATTTTGGGTTTTCATATGTAGGATGGATTTTTTTAATATTATTATTTATTCCGAATATTATTTGGACAGGAAAAAAGCCCCAAGGATATACTTCTGAAAATGAAAATAAAATATTACTGTTTTTTGAAAGAACAGGTGAAATTCTAACTACAATATGCGCGCTGGTCTTTGAGGATTTTAATTTACATGGGTGGTCAGAGTGGGCATGGTGGCTTATTGCGGCTGTCGTGTTAGTGGCAATGTATGAATTATGGTGGATACGTTATTTTCGGAGTGGGCGGAAATTATCAGATTTTTACAGCAGTTTCCTGGGGATTCCCCTTGCCGGAGCCACATTGCCTGTAATTTCTTTTTTCCTGCTTGGAATATATGGGAAAGTTATATGGCTTATCGTTGCTTCCGTAATCCTGGGAATCGGGCATATCGGAATACATATGCAGCACAGGAAAGAATTTGTAAGGTCAAAGTAAAGAGAATATTTGTAATCACCATATCCAATTCTTTTTGATTTTCTTTCGACAAAGAATCTGATTCAAATCAAACGTTTCCACTATTTTCTTTACATTTCCTGCAATGATTTTTTTTCTGTCTAATGTATGTAGAAGGAAAACAAAGGACGCTTTGAATGAATCCTGATTAAACTGTGCGCACAGGAGGTACTGCTATAATGCAGGAAAATAAAATGGAAAATTTTTATATAAAAGCAAAAAGACGGAAACCCGGATACAGACACCATTGTTGAAACATTCGGTCTAAAACAGCAGGAAGAATGGAAAGGGGGAGACGAAGGCGCCTTTGTTTATGGAATAATTGCCAGGGAGAAAAAATAGGTTTACGAAATTTTTTGAAAATTACAATCACTAGGAGAAAAATGTAAGATATTGTCATACAGTGGTAAAGTATAATAACTATGTAACCGATATAATCAAAATCAGACAACAGATACCTAATTGAGAAAGAGAGGAATAGAAACAGATGAATTTATATGAACTTAAAGATGCAATTATGAAAGAAGATTTTTATAAAACAAATGATATTTTAGAGGAAATATTAAAAAAAGACAATGCTCTTGATTATGTTGAGCCTCTGATTAATATTATGGAAAGTAATCCAGAGATTGATTTTGGAATGCCAGGACCAGTTATACATTTTATAGAAGAATTTCCAACAAAAGATTATGTGGAGATATTGTTAAATTCATTAAAAAGAAAACCAACAAGCTACACATTATGGATGTTAAATAGAATAATAAATGATTCTCCAGCAAAAAAAGAGGAATATATTAGGGTTTTGTATGAAGCTTCTCAAAGAAGTGATGTTGAAGCAGATATCAAAGAAATGGCAAAATTATTTTATGATTATCAAACAAATTAAAAAATTTGTGATGAATCCCAATCATATAAGGTTAGGCAAAAGGTGAGGAACAGTATCATTTTGTTGAATTTCATAACAGGAGGAAAGAGCACATGTCAAATATAAAAATTTGGGGTTGGGAAAAAAAAGAAAGGACAATGTTCCGTTTTATAAAGCCAGGGGATATTTTTTGCTTTAAATGCAATGAGCAAATGTACTGTTTTGGGAGAATTCTTATTCTTGCGCCAACTTTATCAGGACATCTTGTGGAAATATTTGATTACACATCTACGAATGCAGTTATTGGAAAAGAGGATATAGAAAATGCTTCCAGGATGATGGAATTGGTTGTTGTATCTTCTTATATTTTATTTGACCAAAAATTGCATGGGGATTGGAGAATTATTGGGTATCAGGAAGATTATAATCCTAAGGAACTTGAGAATATATATTTTACTTATTCCGCTGGCTATACGTATGAAAAGCTGGATATTTATGGCAATAAAACACCAATAGATGAAGAAGAGAGATGTAAGTATATTGCATTGGATCAAAGAGCAAATATTGACATGGAGGTATCAGAATATTTGGGTGTAGAATACAAAGTAGATAATCAGTGGGAAATGCATAAGGCATTAGAAGACGATACGGAAGAAAATGGTGTCAATGAAAATGATTATATATCATTTTTTAAGGATGATGAAAGTATTGAAATCTGCATTGATGTAGGAGATGAGAAAGTAATGGAAGTGGGAGAAAAAATATCTGCTGTAAACGAAGATGCCTATATGAATGGTTATAACTGGGATGTTCTATTATCTTATTATTTAGAAAAAAATGAACCGGATATTTTAAAAGAGATGGAGACAGACCCAGAGGCAGATATGTACGCAGCATTTTATCCATTGACTTCTGAAAATGAATCACGGGCAGAACGGTTTGTAGAGATTATTCGTTCGTTAATAGAACAGGATGAAAAGCTCTGCCAATTTGTGAAAGAGGAAGGTGATGTGATAGAGTGGGATTAGCGTAATTTATAAAGATGCAAATATAGTTTTAGGAGATTTACAAAATGCAGGGAACAAAATATACCGGAAAACAAACAGTAATGATATTAGAGGATGACGAAGATTTGGCAGAAGGGATTAGCTTATCGCTAAACAGTAAAGATTTGGAATTTGTTCTCTGTAAAACAATTGCCGAAGCAAAAGATGTGCTGGAACAGAAATTGTTTGATTTACTTATTCTTGACATCAATTTGCCGGACGGCAGCGGTTTAGAACTTTGCAGGGAGATACGTAAATCAAGCCGGATACCCATAGCGCTGCTGACAGCTAAAGATATGGAACTGGATATTGTGACAGGATTGGAATGCGGGGCAGATGATTATATAACAAAACCATTTAGTCTTATGGTGCTTCGGGCAAGAGTGCGGGCACTGCTGCGGCGAAATGCAAGGGAACAGAATTTGGATTATACGGATGGTGTATTCCAGTTTTATTTTGATACAATGAGATTTTATAAAAAGGGAAAATCTATTGAACTTAGCAAGACAGAGCAGAGAATTTTGTATCTGCTGGTTTTTAATCCGGGACAGGTTTTAACAAGGGAGCGTTTATTGGAGTGGGTTTGGCCGGAAGGAACGGAATATGTGGAAGATAATGCTTTGTCCGTTGGCATACGCCGATTAAGAGACAAATTAGAAGATGTACCGTCGAAACCTGCTTATATTAAAACCATTTACGGAAAAGGCTACATGTGGGGGATAAGTTAATGAACGGATATATGGTATTGGTTCTGGGGGGATTGACGGGATGTGCTTTATTCTGTTTTTTTATGAAACGGTATTATCAAAACAGGATGGAAATAATTTATCAGGAACTGTTAGAGAAATTGGACAGGGCTATTGGAGGAAAAATGCAGGAGGCTGCATATGATGAATCAATGGATGCGGCAGTTGCGGAGCGGTTAAACAGGGTTATTCAGATATCCCGGATGAATCAGGGAAGGATAGAAAAGGAAAGAGATACGGTAAAGTCATTGATTTCAGATGTTTCTCATCAGATAAAAACGCCCCTTGCAAACATCATGCTGTATGCGGGGCTTTTGCGGGAACAGGATTTAAATGAAGATGCTGTGTTTTTGGCTGATAAGATTCAAAAACAGCTTGATAAGCTGGATTTTTTTATAAAGGCATTGATGAAATCCTCCTATGCGGAGCAGGAGATGATATCGATACATCCTGAAATGACAAATGTGGAGGAAATCGTAAGTACAGCATGTCAAATGGCAGAACTGGCAGCTTTAAAAAAGAAAATAAGTATTGTACACGAAGAGACAGAAGCATTTTGTTATGCAGATAAAAAATGGACGGTTGAAGCACTTGGCAATATTCTGGACAATGCAGTTAAATATTCACCGGAAAATAGCCGGGTAGAGGTAGGAGTCATTTTGTATGAGGCGTTTGTCTGTATCCAGATTAAGGATAATGGAATAGGAATCAGAGAGGAAGAGCAGGGCAGGGTCTTTGAACGGTTTTACCGTTCAAAAGATGTAAGTAATAAGCCGGGAGTAGGAATCGGTCTTTATCTGGTAAGAGAAGTTTTATCGAAACAGGGCGGATATGCAAAGATAAAGTCAGAGTATGGAAAAGGTTCCATTATTCAGGTATTTTTATCACGTTACAGAGTATATTCTTCCGGGAATCCTGTAACATGTGCTTTTGAGGGGGGAGGCTGATAGGTCTGCCCCTTATTTTTGGCAAATATGTCAAAAATGTCACATTTGAGAAAGATTTGAGAAAGAATATTCTGCTATTCTACGCAATGAAAAACAAAAGAAAGCAGGTATAAACATGGACATATTAGAAACAGAAAATTTAAAGAAATACTATAATATGGGGGAGATTTGTGTAAAAGCCTTAGACGGAATAAATCTGTCTGTGAAAGAAGGAGAATTTCTTGCAATTGTGGGAACTTCCGGCAGCGGAAAGTCCACACTCCTTCATATGCTTGGAGGATTGGATATTCCTACTTCCGGGAAGGTTGTGGTAGACGGTGAAGATATTTCTAAAATGATGAAAGATGAGCTGACTATTTTCCGCAGACGAAAAATCGGATTTGTATTCCAGAATTATAATCTGCTTCCGCTTATGAATGTGTATGAAAATATTGTACTGCCCATTAAACTGGATGGAATAAAACCGGACAGGAAATACGTGGAGCAGATTCTTACGATGCTGGGGTTGGAAGAAAAGCAATATGCCATGCCCAGCCAGTTATCAGGCGGACAGCAGCAAAGAGTGGCTTTGGCCAGGGCATTGGCAGCAAAACCCTCCATAATTCTCGCTGACGAGCCCACGGGTAGTGTTATATTAGTACAACACTACCCAAAAACAATTCCCGTGATGTTTTCGTCATTATCAATCGCAATTTCTTCAATGATGGACCGCCAAAGAGTGCGTTTTTCTTCACGGGTCAAAGTGTCATATATCGCTTTGAATTCAGCTGTTAAAATTTTTCTGACGGCTTCGAAGTCTGGCGGGGCTTCTTGCGCCGTGTCCGGCAACTGTCGCAGGGCAGCAGTATATATTTCATAGTCCTTTTTGTATTCCTCAATATCAATTAAATCATTCACATACAATTCCTTTAATTTTGACAGCTTCCGGCGCAGCGTTGCTTTATCGCTGGCGGCGGCGGTGCGCTTCCGGGCTGCCGCCTGCACTTCCCATTCAAGCTGGCAGCGGTCAATTTCTTCTTGCAGATGTGCAAAAAGCCATTCCTCTATCATATCTTCCCGGACAGAATGATTGTGCGGGCAGCGTCCCCGCTGGAAATGCTGGTTGCAACGGTAATAATAATATTCCCGTGTTTTATAGCCAACTAACTTGTGGCGGCACTCATTACAGACAAGAATTGAAGTGAAAATATATACCCTGCCAGAGGGGGAGGAACGGGCATTTTTGCTGGTCAACTTCTGCACACGGTCAAATTGTTCATTGCTGATGATTGCAGGGCAGAAATTTTCATTGCATCTGCCGCCCCGGTCATATACGCCAGTATATAGCTTTTCCGCAAGCATACGCTGGAAAGTAACGTCACACCAATTCACGCCGTATTTTTCCCGGATATATTTCACGGTTCCACGCTGGGACACGGTGGCTTCATACCGGTTGAAAGCGTCCCGCACAATCTCTGCGTTTTCCGGGACGATTTCAAGCCGCTTTTCTTCATTCACCCGGAAACCGAAAGGACAGCTGCCGGAAACAACTGTGCCATGCGCAATCTTGCTGTCAAATACCACGTTTATTCTTTCCCCATCAATGTCGGCTTCATTCTGGGCTATGGACAGCTTCACATTGATATATAAACGCCCGTTTGCGGTGGTTGTGTCGTATTCTTCATCCGTTGTCAACCATTCGCAGTTGTGGTCATGCAGTATTTCCATTATTTTGTAATAGTCAGCTACGGAACGAAACCAGCGGTCAAGGCGGCAGAAAAGCAGTATATCAATTTCATTCCGCTTGACAGCTTCAATCATTCTTTGAAATTCCGTGCGCTTGTGCAGGTGCTTCCGGGCGGTCTTTGCAGCGTCGATATATATGCCAGCAATCAACCAGCCACGTTCACGGGCGAACTTTTCAAGCCGTTCTTGCTGCGCTTCCAGTGACAGACCGTGCATTTTTTGTTCTTCTCCAGAAACACGGATATATAATGCAACGCGGACAACGCCGGACAGCTCTGCCGCCGATTCCTGTTTCTTTCTCATAAAAATTCACCCTTCTTTCTGCGTTTTTTCTTTGATTTCATGAACCAATAACACTAATGTTTCAATTTTGTAGACATATCTTTTCTTTTTATACACGTCAAAATATATAATATTTTCTATGGTGTGGTATTTGTACTTTGCCTTTTTCCTATGCGTTCTTCTGTTGAAGAAACGGTTCATCTTTATATGTAATTATAGCCTTTTCATTTGAGTATAAGTGCCAACCCATACTTTTGTCTGGTATCTTCCATCTTTCTGTTTCTTATATTTCTTGCTATTGAATCATCCTCTTTCTTCTTATATTTTGGGCATAAAAATAACAGCCAGCCGAAATTATTCTGCTTGCAAGCTGTTCTTAAAGATGATACAATAATTTTGGTGTATAGGTATCATCTTTAGGTATCTATTAAATCCGTTCAGTGTTGGTAGCACTGAGCGGTTTTTAATTGTGTTTAAAAAGATTTTGTGGTTTTAATTTTCTGTTTATTATTTCCACGTATTTGGATAAATGATATTTCCAATTTTATGATGATTCATGCTGGTTTTGTATTGTGTGCCTTTTTTTCATTAATTTCTAATATAAGCAAAATTGCTTCACGTTTGCCATGGTCTAATAGCCTGAATTTACAGATAATTTCTTTTTCTAAATCAGAAAGAGCAAAATTAGTATCCTTTATGGAAAGATTTTTACTATCATATCCCATTAAATCGCCGGGGTGCATATTTAGAATTTTTGCAAAAGCTAGGATTTTAGATTGCTGTAAATCAATTTCACCTTTTTCGATTCTTGAAATCATGCTTTTATCAGCATATCCCATTTTTTCTGCTAGTTCTGATTGTGTCATTTGTAATTCGTTTCTTCTTTTTTTTATATTTTTATACAATTCCAACATATTCATACCTCTTTTAACGGAATCATAGCATAATATTGAAAAAAAATCAACATTTTTGTAAAAATAAGTTGACACATATTCAACTGAGTGATATATTATGGATAAGTTGAAAATGATTCAACTAGAAAGGAGGGTATATATGACGGATTTTGAGTTGCTTAAAGAAAAAATTGCGGATAGTGGAATGACAATGACAGCAATAGCATCTAAGAGTGGTATGCTAAGAGAAACCTTATATAATCGAATGAAAGGAAAAGGTGAGTTTAATGCGTCAGAAATTGTTGCTCTTACTGGAGTATTACATATTAGTAAAGAAGAAAGAGACGCAATTTTTTTTGGAGAAAAAGTTGTGTTAAATACAACTCCAAAAAAACTGTGAGACGATGCGAAGTTGTGTCTAATAGGAAAGCTTGTTAATTATTATTTTTTAATGGAGGTAACAAGATGGAATATCAGGAAAAAATTATGTCTTTCCAGGAACTTAGGAAAATGGGCTTTCCCAGGAAGTATTTAGAAAGAGCTTATAAAAGTTCCAATAATACATTTGCTTTTAAAGAAGACCCAAGTAAGTCCAAAAGTAAAATTTTGTTTGATACGACAGAATTTGAAGTATGGAGACAAAAGGAGATAAAGGCGCAGCGTAATTCAAATTAATAATGGAGGTGTTTATGAAAGTAAATATTGTTTATGTCAAAATATCCAATGGAGTGCGAACTGAGATAAAGTATGAGGATATGACAGAGGAGGAGAGAAAAGAGCAGGCAATAAGAAGCAAAATCCGTTTCTTTAAGGCGCTGGGATATGAGCCGGTAGATTATCCACCGAAGAAAGAAGTTACCCAAAATGCCATATGAGAAAGAACTTATAAATAAAGAATTTGTAGATGATGAACAGAAAGGTAAAGGTGGATATATGTTTGAAGGTATAGAAGTCCGAGGAACACCTGATATGCAGAAATTTTATGATACATTGGCCAGGATTTTATCTCAAAAATATAATTTGCACATTACTGTTAAAACAACTTCTGGAGAAAGTGTAGAGAAAGGAGTTACCCAAAATGCCATATGAGTATGATGACAAAGAGTTTGCTTCAATCAAGGCATTATCAGAGTATGTGGGAATTCATGAAAAGACGTTGACAGCAAGATTAAGAAGGGGCATGGA